>JAMCYW010000006.1 GCA_023473255.1 Candidatus Martarchaeota archaeon
ACAGACCTGTCAAGATAGTTGAATTTGTTGCTCGAATCTCTTATCTCTTTAAGCGGCTTGGGCTTAAGCAGTGCCTTGATCTTTGTTGTTTCAACCTTGCCTTCCGAAGTGGCAAAGGCAATAGTGTCATTCACATGGAGCGTACCCTCATAAAGTATGACATCAATCACGAAACCCAGACCTTTATCCTCCTTTTTCTCGAGTATGCTGCCCTTCCCCCTGCCATTTACCTCTATGTTGAGTTTCATCTCCAGGAATTTCTGTGAAAGCCCAGTCGCGAGCATGAGCAGCTCAGCTACGCCCTCTCCTGTCTTCGCGCTTACCGGAACTATCGATATCTCCTGCCTGAAATCAGTGACGTTGCTATACAGATCGCTGGAAAAGCCCAGCTCTCCAAGCTTTCCTACAACCTCATATACCCTTTTGTTGAGTGCTTCAATAACCTGGCTGTTTTGCTGCTTCATGGCGGTCTGCAGCGATTTGGATTTCGAGTTTATCCATCCAGTTATCATATCTATCTTGTTTGCCGCCACTATGAAAGGCGTCTTGTACTCCCTAAGTATGCGTATGGCTTCCACAGTTTGGGGTTCGAAGCCTTTGGTTATGTCAACGACAAGTATTGCGAGATCAGCTACGCTGCCACCTCTTCTCCTGAGATTTGTAAAAGCCTCGTGCCCCGGAGTGTCTATGAAAAGCAGTCCCGATATCTTTATGGACTCCGCGGAAAAGTTCTGCATCTCGCTGCATATCTTTTTTATGACCTCTATCGGAACCTCGCTCGCCCCTATGTGCTGGGTTATGCCTCCCGCTTCTTTTGCCGCTATTGCCGTGCTCCTTATCCTATCAAGAAGCGTGGTCTTTCCATGGTCAACATGGCCCATTACGCATATTATGGGTTGTCTTATCATATTTAACGCCTCGGACTGTCCCTATGGCACAATAAGCAGCAGTAACTACCAAAGTAATATGTCGTACCCATATATTTAAACATTATTGAACTCCTTTTAAAATTGAAGATGCCTTTTGCTGAAATTCAAAAAACAATAACATATATATATCTGGTAAAATACTCTACTTAGCAATTTATAATGGTGAAAATATGTCAACACAAAGTGTAAACCAGAATCAGGCTAGCCAGAATGTTAACACAGCAAGCCAGCCTCCAGCTTCTGCGCCCGGTCCCATGAACAAGCCGGACAACAGGCTAAATCAGCTGCAAAAGGAGAAGAACGAAGCAGTAAAGGCGATAAAGCAGAAGAAATTGGAGAAGAAATCCAAAAAGAGAGATTTCAAAGACATAAGGAAAGATGTATTAAACCTTGAGAACACTGAATTGCACAGGCAGGCGGCCAAAGTGCAGTCATATGAGAAAAAAGAGTACAAGGCAAAGAAAGAAGTGTTAAAGTTCAAGGCAGACGTTTTTAAGGATGGGTTTAAGGCCTACGATACTATATCAAATGCGATAGCGAATAATGACATGCAGCCAGTGAACAAGTTGCTGAACCCCGCAAGGCTCGCGCAGCTGGAGAAGAAGGTCGAAAAAGCGCATCTTGCCGTGGTCAACGCAAAGGAAAAACTTGCAAACATGATAGAGGACCTAAGGGTGAAAGGCGAATTACTTGCAACAAAGAAATCCGCATATCTGCAGTCCAAATATGGGCTTAAACTTCTGAGAAAGGAGAAGAAGACAATAAATAAGCAGATAAAGGTAGTAAAGCAGGAAGCTGATGAAAAGGCAGGAGCAGAGAAAGAAGCAAAGTCAATGCAGAAGAAATACTCAGAAATGCTGCGAAACGGCAAGTGACCTGCCGTTGCTCCACTATTTTTTCTATTTCTTTTCTATTTATCCATAAAACAAAAGCTGCCTTACGGCTAGTTGCGAACGCTAAAGCACGTGTGCCAGCTCTGTTGAAAATCAATGCGCATAATTCCTGTCAAAAATAACTGCAACTGTGCAAAACCTTGGGCGTTAAACTAAAACCATGCGCCCTGCTTACTATGCCATATTGGTAAACTTAATATAATTTCCTCCCAAACTTATACGGATAAGGTTAAAGGTGAATTTATGATAGAAAGAACACTGGTTCTAGTAAAACCGGATGCAGTATACCGGTCTCTCTCAGGGAAGATAATCTCTAAATTCGAAGATGCAGGCCTCAAGGTGGTAGCGCTTAAAATGCTCTGGCCCACAAAGGAGACTGCCGAGAAGCACTATGTGCTGGAAAAGGAGTGGTACGAGAACATGTGGAAAAACACGAAGAAGGGATACGACGAGAAGGGCATGGAATTCAAGGAAACTCCGATTGAACTTGGCACAAGGATAAGGAACTGGCTGGTAAAGGCGCTTACCTCCGGACCGGTTGTTGCAATGGTTATAGAGGGCAACGACGCAATAGCCTCAGTAAGAAAAATTGCCGGCGCAACCGCGCCCACAAGGGCGGATCCATCTACGAGATACTGGATTACAAAAGCTCAGCCGAAGACTACATGTACTGATCAAGCATTTCTATACTTCAGCTCGTCGCTCATCATGTCAGGGCTCCACATCGGATCCCATACAAGGTCGAGTTCCACCTTCCCGACTCCCGGCAACCCCTCAAGCCTAAGCTGCGCGTCCGCAAGTATGAGCGATGTGACTGGGCACATGGCCGAAGTCATGGTAAGGGTCACCTTGACATCCTTTCCGTCGGCAATGCCTATGCCGTAGATAAGGCCTAAATTGACTATGTCGGCATCGAGTTCCGGGTCCTTGCAGCCCATAAGCACCTCAACGACATCCTTCTTTGTAAGCATCTAATCAGATATATTGTGCCAAGGAAATTATTTATATGGTTATACTTCAAAAGTTAACCGCTCATTCGTGATATGCATGCGCAAAATGCAAAGCAGAACTATACCTAAAAACGCAAAAAGGGTGTACAAAGGCATAATGTTCGATGTCTATCATTGGAAGCAAAGGCTGTTTGACGGCTCCTATGCCACTTTCGAAGGCATAAGGCGTCTTAATACCGTGCTTGTAATTCCAGCAATAGATGGAAAGGTCGCGCTGCTCAGGGAATCCCAGCCAAGAATGCCAACTACTTACTCGTTTGTTGCGGGAAAGATAGAGCGCGGCGAAAAACCCATAAATGCCGCAAGGAGAGAGCTGTTGGAAGAGACAGGATATAAGGCAAAAAGCCTAAAACTTATTTTCACATACAATCCGGATATTCAAATAGATTGGAAGATATATGTGTATGTAGCTACAGGGTGCAAGCTTGCCGGGCCTCAGAATCTTGATCCGGGGGAAAAGATAAAGGTTTTACCGATGGATTTTGATAAGTTCCTGGATACGGTGCTATACAAGGACGGCAGGTTCGACTATTACATAAAAGAAAAATTATTCAGCAGGATAAAGAACAGCCCAAGCTACCGCGATAGATTCAAGCGGTTGCTTTTTGGCAAAGGCTAACATGCTTGTACTGGAAAGGCGCAGCGTCATATCCCAAATTTCTGAGATTGTGCGCGAATAGCTCGCTGTTCTTTCCATAGGTGAATACGCGCTTGGCGCCGGAGCGCTCTATGTATTCAACGCTCCTGGCAAAGTCCGCATGGTCGCTAAGCCCGAACTGCGCGTCGGTGCCGAGCCTGAAGTACTCGGCGAAACCGGTCGCCACCGCAGTGAATACTATTTTGCCGTAAGCCCTATGGAGTGTCATTGCAGTTTCAGCGAACTTGCCTGATTCAACAATCGCCACGAAGTTTTTGTCATAAAAATCATTGTTCTGGCATTCTCCGCCGTCGAACAGCGGGAAGCATTCCATCTCCACACCGTGCTTTCTATAGACTGAATTTATGCGTGAGATCC
>JAMCYW010000020.1 GCA_023473255.1 Candidatus Martarchaeota archaeon
AAGTGGCATTTTCCTTACTCTTTGCCAATGTATGAGTGAAAGTACATATTGAAGCTTCTCTTAGTTATACATCTGTTATCATAAATAAATTCTTTATAGGCAACAAAGGGCAGGATTAAGCCCTTTTCAGAGCTTACTTCTATCTAAAAGGATCTCTGTTCATATCACCGTTTTGCTTATTTTGACACCATCCCACTCCGTACATATTTATTTTCCTTAAGGTTTTCTATTTCCTTGCGCACAGTATCAGAAATTTCTTTTGGCAATTGTATATAATAGTAACGAGAACCTCTTAATGCATCAATTAAGTGCTCTCTCGAATTATCGATATTGTAAATATACTGTCGCAGATAATAACCAAACATTATAGCAGTATCTGGCGCAGCATTAAGGAACTCACACGTTAGAGCGCGATCTTTATCATCCATTTCTATGAAACTTATAGCAAGATTATAGCCTATCGGATTATACTTAAGCTGATCACAGGCTTTTCCAATTAAATATTGCCGTCAAAGCATAGATTAAGCGGATCTGGCGGGATTTTCATAACTTTTAGGATTGATTAAATTTCCCAAAGTTTATTTTGAACCCGCAACCGCCCGGTCCGAAGCCGGATGCGCTGTCCAAGTTGCGCCACAGATCCTTAATATAAATTGTTGAATCGGATATATATTGCTTAGTGAAATACCAATTAGAAATTAGTGAGCTTTGTCTGCTTTATGCGTTCTAGCGTACTCCAGTGCAGCCTCACGTGCTGGAATAGGTCCCTGTTAGCCATGTGCTTCCTTACTGCGTCTATGGTTACCACATCTGACGGATAGCCCGACCCTATCTTCAACCTTAGTTTTTTCTCTATGCTTCGTATCTCCCTGTCTCGGGTTACCTTTGCTATTATGCTTGCTGCAGAAACTACAGGATACCTTGAATCTGCCTTGTGCTCGGCTATGACCTTCGTATATGGCTTGCCCTTTTCCAGCTTCATCTTGACATTGGCTATTTTGGTTCTCTTTGAGCTTGACATGTTGACCCTGATCCCGAATTTCTCGGCTATGACATCCGGAGAATCCAGATAAAGACAATTTATGTCCTCATCGAATTGATCAAAAAGGCGTGCGAAGTGAATTGCCTCAAGCTCATTTAAAGATATCTTGTTTTTCATAGCCTTATTTATTTCTTCTGCAGATATCATGTCGACTTTTACGGTTGACGCCAACTTATGCACAGTACTAAAAAGAGCCTCCCTTCTTTTAGGAGATAGCAGTTTCGAATCTCTTACGCCGTACTCGGCGAATTTCTTTTCTGAGCCTTTCTTGACAGACACAAGCGATATGACAAGCGGGCCCAAAAGGGCGCCGCGACCTGCCTCGTCGCCTCCGCATATTATTATTTATACCACCTTATTGGAGAGGTCAGAGTACCTTCCTGTCAATAACTATATAGTCATTAACGGCTTGTATGGCGGCGTATGGCACCTTGAGCTGGCCGCTATCAACTTTAAGTTTGCTTGCGAAACCGCTGTCGTAGTTCGGTTCTATGAGGAACGCGTTTATTTTGCCGGTAACGGGGCTTACTTCCGCGTCGACAAATCTCCCAACGTCGAAACCGTCGCTAGTTATTACTTTCTTTCCAACCAGTTGCCTGCCTATTATAAACTTTACCATTTTTACACCTTTAGCAGTTATTTATTTGATATACAATTTATTAATAGCTTATGTTTTCTGCAAAATAACGGAATCAGGGCGAACTATTTAAAAATACTCTGTTGGTTATGCCGAATCTGCTTCTTTTTATGACATTTTTAGATTCAAGCTTCTTTAATATCCTGTGTACTTTCACTTTCGAATAGCCGCTCAGGGCCATAAGATCGGATTGCAGAATGGGATTTTTTGAATTTTTTAGTATTGTGATTATTGCCTTCTCATCGGCAGACAAAAAATTATTGATCATCTTGCTCTTTTCGTTTACAGACCTCAACCTACGCTTCTTTGCGGTGCGCGAAACAGCACTTTCATCATAAAGCTTCTGCATTGTTATGCCTGCAACTACCAGGAGTATGCCGCCTAGAAGAGGTATTATAAAATTGAATGCAAACCTGATAACGCTTGTGTTTACATCGTTGAATGTGTGTATAGGTATGCCGCGCACCAGCGCAAGAAGCATGCTTATCCCAGCTATCAGCGATATAAGTATGAGTATGGATCCTATTGTCACTAAATACATGGAAAACGGCTTTATGTTCCTTTCGCTTATGTACAGCTTCATGCTCTCCATTAGGATTGAGATGAAAGAGATTTATTCTTTGCGCAAAACAATAGTATGGATAAAATGCTGGATGGCAATCTGATATTTAAGGAAAGGCAGGCGCGGATATTGGTGCTCCTATTGGATAATTCAAAGGACTGGTATATCTCTACGCTGGCAAAGGAATCGCAATCGACGTATGTACATGCATGCAATTTTTTGCTCTCTTGCGAATCGCTTGGAATTGTAGAGAGCAAAAGGCATGGAAGAATGAAATCCATAAAGCTCACTGACCGAGGGATGCAGATTGCAAGAATGGTAAGCGAAATAATAAGGCTTGCAACCATGCCTGCCCAACAGGAGCCCGAAACAAAGCCCGAACATTAGCTATATCTGTATTATAGGATGCAGTTGGGGCAGCCCTATGGCCTTAAGCGTATTTTCTGGCTCGGCATAGTAGTCGCGCACTATCTCGTTTATGCTCCTCATGTCGCGTTTGCCTATCTTATTGAGCTGCGCCAGCATCATGGCCCTGACGTTTTCCTCTGCAAGTATGTCTGGCGGAGGCACGCCTATGATGTTCGCCAGCGTGTCCCTGTAGGTAACGCTCGGAAGTATTGGCGATGCCTTATGGGTTTTATAATCGTATTTATACAGATCAGAAAGCAGTATCTGCGTTTCCATGCCGGCAAGCTCTGACATCTGTATAATGCGCCTGTGGGGAACGCCCTTCTCGTATACCTGCGACACCACTATAAGCGCATCTATAACGGGTATTATATCTTTAGGCACGTTCATAGGCGAATGCTGGAGCCTGTTTATTATATCCCTTGTAGACGATGCATGTATCGTGCCCATGGATATCTTCCCTATATTCATTGCGGTTATCATGTCGTTGGCTTCTTCTCCCCTAACCTCTCCTATTATTATCATGTCGGGGCGCATCCTGAGTGCGTTCTTCACCAATTCCACCATAGGCATGTCTTCGCTGGTCTCAAGGTTTACGGCATTCTGCTGCATGCTCGTATCCAATTCGTATGTTTCTTCTATCGTTACAACCCTTTGTTCAGGCCTTAGGAATGAAAACAGCGCATTCAACAGCGTGGTCTTCCCGGCAGCGGGCATTCCCCCTATCAGTATGTTGGCGGGCCTGACTTTTAGGCCATCCATGTAGAGCCATAGCCTTGCAGCTATGCTGTAATCGAGCGTGCCAGAATTTATAAGGTCTAAAACGCTTAGAGGGTTCTTCTTGAAATTTCTTATCGTTATATCGTATCCCATTGGCGAGTACACTATATTGGCCCTGCTTCCGCTTGGAACATGGACATCAAGTATGTTTCCATTTGCTGCTTCGTTTGTTGCATAAAGCTTCAGTTTCTTGACGAAACGGCTGAGCTCGTTTTTGTCGCTTATCTTTACGTCTAGCTGCCTCTGGCCGACTTTTGAGTCGTATACGAATATGCTGTTGGTATTGTTTATCATTATATCTTCTATCGTTTCATCAACCAGAAGATCTGTTATGGGGCTCATGTCGCCCATGTTGTCCGATATCTGGGCTATCTCGTCGCTGCTTATGTCGGCGCGTATGTTCTTTGCAGTTTCCGTTATCAACGCCGCACGCCTTTCAGGATTGGTTATGTTGACGAATTTACCGGTAAGCCTGTCTAGTATCTGCTCTTCTAAAGTATAAAGATCCTCATTCACAATGATCACCAAACAATAGATAATAGAATGGCAATCTATAAAATCATTGGTTATTGTGAATGGCATTTTTAATCTTGAGTGAGAAATATACGCATGGAGCAGCTGTTCAGGTTCTCTAAGAAGAGGCCGTACCAATCGGATATGGTGAATGATATATACGATGCTGTGAGCAGGGGCAACGATATACTCATAAATGCACCTACTGGAATAGGCAAGACGGACGCTTCGATTGGAGCTGTTTTGAGCTATGCGCTGCACAACAACAAGACAGTATTTTTCCTGACTCCAAAGATATCGCAGCATAAGATAGCGATAGATTCATTGCGCGGCATCAAGCAAAAATTCAAGCTTGATTTCAAGTATGCTGACATAGTCGGAAAGCAGAACATGTGCATAAACGAAAAGGTCAACAGCATAGAAGGGGAATCGTTTTATAGCGCATGCGAGCATCTGATAAAAAACAGCAAGTGCCCTTTCTTCTCAAAAGTTAAGCTGTTCAAGCCGGAGGATGACGCAACTATGCTTGACGCTGCAGACCTTGGGCACAACAGCGTCTTTGAGGAATCGTACAATCAGGGTATGTGCGCATATGAAGTCTCGGCAAAGCTCGCAAAGAACGCAGATGTTATAGTAGCAGGCTATTCCCACCTGCTCAACCCATACCTGAAGCAGGCATTCCTGAAAAAGATAGCACATTCGCTGGATGACAGCATATTGATATGGGATGAAGCGCACAACGTGCTTAATGCAGCAAACTCGTACTTCAGCGTGACTCTTTCGACCAATGGAATCTTAAGGGCAATGCGCGAATTGCAAAGCATAGGGAACGCGATGGACTTAGGATATCTCAAATTCGCACTGGATAGCCTCGCCAAAAAGAAGCTTGAAAAGCTAGATGAAGCATTCGTGGCTAAAGATGAGCTGCCTCCAGACATATTGCAGAACGCAAACGCCATAATAAGCCAATTGGAAAATGCCGCACTGGAATACATAGAGCAGTCCAAGGCAAAGAGGTCGGCAACCATGCACATCGCCAAGTTCCTCAACGAATGGATACAGCAAGGAGAGTCGACTGCCAGCATAATATCCAGGTTCGGGAGCTCTGTCAAGCTTTCTCTTACATGCCTTTATCCGGAGAGGGCGATACCCATATTCGGGGAAGCCCACGCCAACGTATTCATGAGCGCTACGCTCCTGCCATTGAAGATGTATTCCGACCTATTTGGATTGGAAGATGCAAAGCTGAAGAGTTACGGTTCGCCCTTTCCTTCATCCAACAAGCTAGCCATAATAGATGCAGATATAACTACAAAGTACCAGGAGCGCTCGGTTGAGCAATACAAGCGCATAGCGGAGAAGATAATAAGGATAAAGGATTCCACCCCGGGGAACATAGCTGTATTTTTTCCAAGTTTTGCAGTGCTTGACAGCACATTCAGGTACATGCATGATTCCGATATATACATTCAAAGGCGTGAAATGAAGAATATCGCAGTAGAAAGCATAATAAAGGAGTTTCAGAAAAGCGACAACTCCATGCTCTTCGGAGTCATGGGAGGCAGCCTGAGCGAGGGCATAGATTACGAGAACAACAGCATAAAGGGCATAGTCATAGTAGGCATACCGTTGACCAAACCGGACCTTGAATTGAACGCCAGGATCGAATATATAAACAGGAGATTTTCTGGCAAAGGCAGCGAATATGCATATACGATACCTGCAATAATAAGGGCGATACAGGCAGCAGGGCGCGCAGTAAGAAGCGAAAATGACAAGGCAGTCATAGTGCTCATGGACAGGCGTTACAAGTGGTCCATGTACAAGTCCATAGTCTCAAATTCTATACCAGTAAGCGAGCCTATAGACTACATAGGCGAGATCAAGAGGTTTTGGCGAATGCAGGGCGTGAAATGATTCGCAGCCCTAAAGCACAAGGTAAGCATAGTATAGCAATATTCCTATGATGATGCCGAAAAGCAATGGAGGTATAGCCGGGAGAGCGCGCTTGAACTTTTTTAGTATAAGCATGGTAAGCACAAGGCCGATGATTGCGCCGAACGTTATGAACATGCTGAACGTGAAGCTCAGGTATACCTTGAATGCGGAGACTGCAACCATCAGCGGCATTGCAAGATCTCCTGTGCCTAGCGCTACGCTTGCAGATACGGGCACAAGCCCATTGGACACTGCAGTTTTAAATGCAGTATTTGAAATTTTAGCCTTGCTCATCTCAGTTTCATATGCCTTCAGCTCCTTACTGCTGAAATTTGATTTGCTAACTGCTTCAATTTCCTTTACATCAACCATGAACGCAAGATTCTTCTCAGAGACCGCATTTGCCAATGTTATCATATGCTTCGTTACAAATACGGCTATAAAGTCGTAAACCGCGAGGATTACCATGAATATGAATGCTACGGTGAAGCTGAACCCAACACCCAATATTACGCCGACGCCTATGCTTGCGACTATCGCAGCAGTATTTTTCAAGTTTGGCCATTTATTCTTCGCAACTACAAAAAGGATTGCAAGCACCACAGCCAAAAGCAACGACAATGGCACTGTGCTGCCGAATATCGATATGGCTACGCTTGAATTGAGGTACATGCCTATTATGAGAAATACTTCGAATGATGCTATGAATATGACAAGCCCTTCTACAAGCCTGAATATGCCTTTGTAAAATTTAAGTATCAAAAGCAGCAGGACTGAAAAAAATATTATATATGCTATGTAGAAAACTGCGCTCGCAGGGCTAGATATTACCTGAGATGACTGCACCTGCTGGTATGTCGCGTTGTTGAATACGAGCGTCGACAGTAAAAGTCCGCCGAACTGCACTATCATGAAAAGTGCCAGTATCTGGACGAGTTGCCTGTATTCTATAACCTTTAGCGCCATCGGACCACTACTCAGAATCGTGGCGCACCAGCTTTATCAGCCCTTGCCTTGGGCTGAATATGTCACCGCTCTTCTCCAGTTCATTTATGTATTTGCTTGCAGATGCCGAATCTATGCCTGCCTTGTCCGCTTCTTCTATGACACGCACCATCTTTGCCGAACCTTCAGATTCCTCAAGCTGCTTTATTATGCCAAGCATTGCATTTATTTTATCAACTTTCTCCCTTGGCATGCCGGTAAGTATTGTGTCTATGTCTATCCTGCCTCCGCGGTCTACTGCAAGGGTTTTGAGCATGAACTCGCTTAGATTTATGGCGCGTTCTGCATCAGATACTGATACGGTTTCAGAGAGCCTTGTCTTTGCGCTTGCCTCAGCCATCCTTATCAAGCCCTCTATCTGCCTGGGCGTGATCGGAACTGCGCCCTGCTTCAGACCAGCTCTTCGCAATTCAACATAGTATTCCTGAATCTTCTTTGACGCATCTTCTGTAATCCTTGGATAAACGAATTTTCTTGCATATGCAACGTATTTGCGCAGGAAGTCGCCGTCCATTGGCGGCAGTTCCACCTGCTCAACGCCTTCAAGCTCTGCGATTATAGCGCCAGCAGCCTCGTGCTGCACGAGTATGTGCTTCGCTATGCTCTTGTCCAGTTCTTCGTCCATTATGTCTTTTATCGGAAATATTAGATCGAATCTTGAAAGCAATGTTGGAGGTATGTCGAATTGTTCGGCAGGGTAGATGTGGGGATCAAACCTTCCATATTTAGGGTTAGCTGCGGCGAGCACTGCAGCCCTTGCCGAAAATGTAGCTATTATGCCTGCCTTAGCCACGCTTATGGTCTGGGATTCCAAAGCCTCGTGGAGCGCGGCCCTATCCTCATCGCCTATCTTATCGAATTCGTCTATGGCAACTACGCCGCCGCTGCCCAATACAAGCGCGCCGGCCTTAAGCGTCCATCCGCCTTCTGAGAATTCGTCTCTTTCTGCTACCGCTGTAAGCCCACCCCCAGTAACTGATTTTCCGCTTACGTATATGCCTTTTGGAACTAGGCGCGAGACAGCCTGCAATATCCTTGTCTTTGCGCTTCCCGGATCGCCGATGAGCAGTATATGCATGTCGCTCCTTATCACGCCTCCGTCAACCAAAAACTTGCCTGCGGTGCCGCCAAAGAGCTGCAGCGTGACAGCCTGCTTTATTTCATCGTAGCCGTAAATGGAAGGAGCTAGGGACTTTGCTATTTTTTCGAATATCATAGGATCCGTGGCAAATTCCTTTATCTGGCGCTCCTCCTCCTCGCTTATCGATAGGTCGGCAAATTCCTTTTGCTTTGGTATTATTGATACGGTATCGAGGAACATTGTATACAGATTGGTTTCTGATTTTCCCCTTGAATTCTTTCTGGGGCGTATCCTTAATATCCCAGTAAGGTCTATCCTGTCCCCAGGAATTACGGTATTTACAAGATCGTCCTCCAGCCAAACTTCAAGCTGCCATGTCGGCGTATTGCCGCGCAGCTTTTCTAGAGGGTCCTGCACGGCTATTTTCTGAAGGTTTATGAATTGCGATTCCTCCTGTATCTGCTTGAGGGACCTGCGTTTGCACTGCGGGCACACAACAGGAACCTCGTCTTTTCCTATCCTTACATGCTGCCTTGCATTGCAAAAAGTGCACTCATACACACCTAGCTTCACTTTTGGGCTTATCTCGGACCTTTTTACTATAAGGCTGTCAAGCAGTATAAGCTTGCCTATGTATGAAGAACCGACGTCCTGCACCAAAGGAGTATTTATATTTTGCCCGAAGAACCGGCAATGCACATCCTTATCTCCAAGCGTTATGTTGCTCATCTTGCCCTTGAGCGAGGCATTTGCGGCCTCAAGTATGACTTCTGGCTTGTCTATCAGTTCCGCCGCCAATTCAGGATCAAACTTCTGGAGGTCCTTTATGTCTATTTTAATGCTTTGCAGCCTTGGAAAAGATATTATTATGTCATTTATTTTGTCGGCATAATACCTATCAAGAAACTCGTCGAATCTCAATTTTATAGCTTCTATCAGGGCGTCTGCCATATTATCATCGTAAAAATAAGCGCTATGCTATACCCTTATAGTATTTAACTTAAATATTTATATACAGCATAGCTTAACTTTTATCGGAAGTGAAATCGATGCCAAGAATAATAGTAACATCAGCATTGCCGTACGCTGAGGGAGTTCCGCATCTAGGCAATTTCGTAGGATCGATACTTCCAGCAGATGTTTACTATAAGTATCTTTTTATGAAAGGTGCCGACGCCATATATATATGCGGATCGGACCAGCATGGAACTCCGATAGAGGTCCAAGCCATGAAAAAGGGCATATCGCCAAAGGAGCTTGCAGATGCAGTGCATGAGCAGATTAAGGAATCTGCAGAAAAGTTTGGCTGCACCTTCACGTACTATGGAAAGACTGATTCTGAAAAAAATAAGGAGATAGTATATGAAATCTTCGACGCCCTGGACAAAAATGGATTCATAAAACAGGTAGAGGATGTCCAACCGTATTGCAATGTCGACAAGCGCTTTTTGGCTGATAGATTTATAGAAGGCATATGCCCGCACTGCAAAGCCGAAGGCGCGCGCGGCGACCAGTGCGATAATTGCGGAAACCTCCTGAATCCGAGCGAACTGATAAACGCGCACTGCGTCATATGCGGGAGCACCGACATTGAATTCAAGAAGACGGCCAACCTTGCACTGGATCTGAAGAGGCTTGAACCGGACATAAAGGAATTTGTAGAGAGGAACAAGGACAACAACTGGAGCAAGAACGCAGTTAACAAGACTCTGAGTTACATATCGCAAGGTTTGAAGCCGAGGGACATAACAAGGGATATAAGCTGGGGCTTCAAAGTCAACAAGAAAGGATTTGAGGAAAAGCGGTTCTATGTCTGGTTTGATGCTGTAATAGGCTATATAGGGATAACAAGCGAGTGGACACCCAGATGGAAGGATTATTGGATGAATAATGACACCAGACTCATACAGTTCATGGGCAAAGACAATATCGAATTCCATACGATGATGTGGCCAGGCATACTTATAGGCAGCAGTATGGGTTTTGCCTTGCCGCATACAATAAAGGCGTACGAATATCTGAATGCAAACGGCGTCAAATTTTCTAAAAGCAGGGGCATAGGCTTAAATGTGCAGAACGCGCTAGACATAATGCCTGCAGACTACTGGAGGTTTGCATTGATGCACTTGCTGCCTGAGACCTCAGATACGGAATTTTCGATAGCCAGCTTCATAGAAATAGTAAACAAGATAATGAATGATAAGGTTGGAAATCTCGTGCACAGGGTTTTGACAATAACAAAGAACAACTATATACTATTGGAAAATAAGGATGCAGACGCGCAGATTGTAGAAAAAATCAATGTCCTAATTAAAAATTATGTGTCTAACTTCGAGCAGGTGAACATGCGGGACGCTCTGCAGAGCCTTGTGAAGCTGGCAGAATTAGGCAACGAGATTATGAGCACCAAAGAGCCATGGAAGATGCTGAAGAATGCAGATGAGAAATCGGCAGCAGAGTTTTCATCGTTGATGAACGGGCTGCTGAACATAGTCTATGCGCTTGGAATAATGCTGTATCCATTCACCCCAAATGCAAGTAAAAAGATTTTGTCTTATTTTGGCGTCGGCGAAAGCACGATAAAGGGAATGATTGGCAGGATTGCAGAAAGGCCTGCGCTCAGAATAGATATTCCGATAACTACGATTTTTAACAAGGTAAGCGAAACAGAGCTGAAGAAAATGGAAAAATACTCTGGAAGTAAAAGTTAAGTTTTCAGATAGGTTTTGTTATTTGCCGAGGCGCTTTTTGTTTATCTTCCTGTGGTGCAAGATGTCATTCTTGTAGCACCTGCTTGTGCAGTAATAATTTATCTTTCCAGTTTTAAAGACGTACATAGAGCCGGTGCCCTTCTTCATCTCTTTTAGGCAATAAGAACATTTCATCTAAAACACCAAAGCCAAAATTTACTTGACTTTTATCTCCCTTGCTTCTCTGCTTGTGTCAGGAAGCCTTATTACATCTTTTACTTTGGCAGGGCCGATCTGATTCCTGCGTATTATCCTGCCTTTGTCCTTTCCTTCGAGGATCTTGCAAGAAACTTGGTATACCTCGCCGTACATTCCAGTCTTAACTTTTGTGTTGACTTCCACTATTTCGGCCAGGAAGCCATGAAATTGTTGCGTTTGGTCATCTGCCATGATTATCAGCTTTGCATTGCGTCAGAAGAAATCACGCGCTTGCGCCCTCTTCCTTTGCTTCTTCTTTTTTCGCTTCCTTCTTTGGTTCCTCTTTCTTTTCTTCTTTCTTTTCTTCTTTCTTTTCGACCTTATTTTCCTCTTTCTTTGGAGCCTGCTTTTGCGAGGTTCCTGTTATTTTGGATATGACATCCTTAATTGAATTTGATGCGCTTCCTTGATCTTCCACAGCTATTGCAGAGCACGGGACATTCATGCCTATGGATTTGCCAAGCTCCTGCTTTGTAGGAACATATGAATATGCAATCTTTTTCTGTTCGCATATTGAAGGAATGTGTGCCATGATCTCTTCAGGCTCTATATCTTCTGCCATGACTACGAATGACGCAAGCCCTCTTTCTACGCTCTTCGTTACTTCGTTGACTCCTTTCTTTACCTTGCCAGATTGCTTTGCAAGCTGCAACGCTTCGTATGTCTTTGCTACAACATCCTTCGATACTTCGAATTTCACGTATGATTTTGCCATTTCAACACCTTGGTTTTAACTTCATCGGTAGTTTTGATTAAACTTAGAAGAAAGTTAATATCATTTTACCCAGAAAGCTATTTAAGCATTCCTATGCTTTGCAATTCTTCCATTAATCATGGACATTTACGCAAGGAACTGGTTGGGGGTCGGAGGTTCTGGCGGCTGGCCCTTCCTTGTCCTTATTTCCCTAACTATCTTATCCTGCAGGTCCTTTGGCAGTTTTTCATAGCCTGCAAACTCCATGTACCATATTGCCCTGCCTTGCGTCAAGCCTCTCAGTTCGTTGGAGAAGCCCTTTAGGACCTCGCCTACAGGCATCTTGGCAGTTAAGGAGACCTGCTCCCTGTCCTGGGTTATTGTCCCTACCTGACCCCTCCTGCTCTGCACAAATGTTATCACGCTTGACAGGTAGTCTTGAGGTATGTTTATCGTAAAGTTCTGCTTTGGCTCAAGAAGCGACACTCCTGCAGTCAGAGTTGCTGCGTAAGTTGCATTCCTCATAGCAGGTATTACCTGGGCAGGGCCTCTGTGCACTGGATCTTCGTGTATCGTTGCATCGACTATGCTGACCAAAAGGCCTGAGCATTTTTCCCTTGCAAGAGGGCCGTCCTTTACAGCTTCCTCAAACCCGTCTATCAATAGTTCCATAACCTCGTTCATGTACTGCACGCCGTGTGTCACGTCGGCCATCATGCATTTATTGTAAACATCCTCAACGTTTTTGGCTACGTTTCTGTCCAAGCCGGCGGCGACCATTGCTTCTATGGCGTTCTGCCCTTTAGGCTTGCCATCCCTTATGGAACCGTCGTCTATAGCCTTTTGCACGCCCTCCGGAAGAGGTTCTACCGTAACATAGAACTTGGAATGCTTGTTAGGTGTCTTTCCTTCTACGGGGCCAGCTTTGCTGTTTATCGTTTCCCTGTATATGACTATGGGCTCGCTAGATATTATAGGAATCTTGAAGTCATCTTTCAGCTTTGTTTCTATTATTTCAAGGTGCAACTCACCCATTCCACTGACAAGATGTTCCCCAGTTTCCTGATTAATCTCAGTAATTATTGTTGGATCCTGCTTTGAGAGCTCTCTTAGCGCTTCTATGAGCTTTGTAGTATCCCTCGAATCCTTGGCTTCTATAGCTTTTGTAACAACAGGCTTTGAGTAGTGTGTTATCTGCTCGAAAGCTTCTATGGGCTCTTCGCTCAAGGTGTCGCCTATGCTCACGTCTTTAAGGCCGACTATCGCAGCTATGTTGCCTGCGGGAATCTCGTCCACTATGACCCTTTCTGGGCCCATGTATACGCCTACCTGCTGGATCTTTTGGGTATTCTGCTTTCCTGATATGTAAAGCTCTACCCCTTTCTTTGCTATGCCTGAAAATACCCTTCCTACTAAAACTTCGCCGCTATGGGGATCGTACGTCATGTTGAATATCACGATGTTGGTCTTTGCATTTATGTCTGCTGAGAGCATCGCCTTTGCCTCCGGATTCTCCAAATTGCCATGCCATATCTTAGGTATCCTGTATGCTTGGGCCTGCTTGGGGTTTGGAAGATGATCTATCATCATTATAAGTGTTGCATCGTCTATAGGTGCGATTTCCTGAAGCTTCTTCTCGTTGCCTTCAGCTGTGAGCGCGAATATTTCCTTGAATGACACCTTATATTTTTCCATTATGGGTTTTGATATCGCCCATTTTTTGGCTGCCGAACCGAATGCCACGCTTCCGTTGTCTACGCTGACCTTCCACTTTTGCGCAAATTCTTCAGGTGCGTACTGCTCTATCAGCTTGTTTATGTCGTTTATGAGCTTCAAAAGCCTCTCGAAGGTCTGCTCTGGCGTCAACCTGAGTTCGGTAAGAAGCCTGTCGACCTTGTTCACAAAAAGAATCGGTTTGGCTTTTTCCTTGAGCGCTTGCCTAAGCACTGTTTCTGTTTGGGGCATTACCCCTTCAACTGGATCTACTACGAGCACGACTCCGTCTACTGCGCGCATAGATCTTGTAACGTGGCCTCCGAAATCCACGTGACCTGGAGTGTCTATTAGGTTTATAATGTAATCCTTATCGTTGTAGATAAATCCTAATGATATGTTTGCAGATTTTATCGTCATTCTTCGATCTTTTTCTATCGCTTCAAAATTAGTATAAAGCGCATCCCCTGCTACTGCTTTTGATATTAGCCCTGCCTTTGCCAGCAATGAATCGGTAAGTGTGGTCTTTCCGTGATGAACGTGCGCTATTATGGCCACATTGCGTATGTTTTCCTGGCCTTTCATTAGCTTTACTATTTCGTCTACTACGTATTCCTTTCTTACCATAATTCAACACCATGAATTTATAAATTCGGCTACTTCGCGCTTCTTGCCATGCGCTCTATCTCGTTCTTTCTTTTTATGGCATAGCTGTTTATATCGTTCTTTGCTGCCAGAATGAGCTCGTTCGCCAGTGCGCCGTCTATAGTCCTCTTGCTTGCAAATGCACCTATTATAGATGCAGTTGCTATATTCCTTAGCGCTATATCAAGCCTCCTGCTCGCACTTATGTCAACCGGTATGTTTGATACCGTACCTCCCTGCCTTATCCTTGTTGTATCTTCGATTGGGGCGCTGTTCTGCAGGGCATTTATAAATATCTGCAATGGATTCTCATTCGTCTGCTTATTTACATTGTCGAATGCCTTCTCGACGATGTGCATTACCTTTAGCTTCTTGCCTTGTAGCACGCCCTTAGTCCTTATGACATGGCCGCCTATCTTCTTTCCGGTTCCGCCGCGCATAAGCGCATTTTCCAGCCTTTCAACTATATTTATGTTTGCCTTTGAAAACATCTTATTGCTCGAGCGCCTGAATGTCGATGGGAAAGCCAATGGCTTCAGATCCACGTAATTCTTCAGGCTTAAGTCATCTACGCTAACTGCGTAACTGTATTTCTTGAACAGGAGATTGCCTTCAGAAGAGAATTTGGCGGCAAACTGTGGCTGGGTTTGGGTCTTTACTTCCTTCTTTGGCTTTGCAGTAGCCTTTTTCCTTCTCGGCTGCTTTGGCTGAGATGCGTCGTGCACCGCTTCTGCATTAACATTATTGTTTGGTATTTCAGACATGTTGACTTCATCTCTTTGGTTTCTCAGCCTTTCCTCTGAGTATCTGCACCATGTTTGCACCGTTGACTTCGACTACCTTGTATTTCATTCCAGGTATGCATCCCATCTGGCCTCTCTGCGAGCCTCCAAGGCCTTCTATCGTCACTTCGTCGTGCTCATCTATATGATTTATGGATCCATCTCCAGGCACAAAGGCACCGACGACCTTGCCATTCTTTATGAGTTGCACCCTTACGCACTTTATCTGCCCAGAGTGAGGCTGTTTCTGTTCTACTGCAAACTTCTGCAGGACCAAGCCCTTCGCTCTTGGCACCGTGCCCATAGGGTCATACTTTTGTTTTAAGTGTAATTTTTTTCTTTTAAGCCACTTTTTCAGCATACGCTGGTGCTTTCTCTGCTTTAAAAGTTTTCTTGCTGCAAATTCGCCGTTGGGCATTTTATATCACTTTTTATTTGTTTTCTTTTTCTTTATCCTTGTCCTGGTTTAATATGCTCGAATTGCCTGGCTTTATTATTGACAATACAGATACGGAAAATGGCTTGCCGCATATTGCACCCAATTCGAGCGAATTTCCTTCGAAGGTGATTACCGAAAGATTTGATATCTTTGCAAGATGCATCACATCCTGAAGCGCTTCTACCTTGTTTATTGATGCAGCTACTATCAGCTTTGCAGTATTGCCTTTTATAGAGTCTATGACTTTGTTTATGCCCAAGGCTGTTTCTCCGCTGTCTACAGCTAAACGTATATCATTAGCAAGATCCGCCATGAATTTCACTTTGTGCGAGATACATTAAACTAGATAGTAAGTGTATCAAGGTAATAGTAGTTATTTACAGAAAGATATATAATAATTATGCGAATCGCCATACTAAACAGGTATTAGGGATTTGTCAATGCATGTATGCAATATTGCATATCTGCATCCTTCCTTATTTGAATAATAAGGCTTTCTGCAATGTATTTTTTAGGCATTTACGGATGCTGGGTGGTATAGTTGCATCCCTGTGGTTGCGCAATATTACCGCTCAATATTAGCTTTATATATCCGATATATGGAACTGTCCCTACAACCTTGCCGATTACATTTCCGATAGGTGCAGGGTAATTGAAATATTGCATATCCAGCCCCGGATTATTATCTCCCTTTGTAAGCATGTAATACTGGCCGCTTGCATTCAGTATCGCATATACCCTGTGCACTATGTATGAATCGCCTTCGTTGTAAAAAAGGTCCCCAGGTACGGTCTTGTATACTATTATTGAATTGTTCCTATCCCCGCTTATTGTAATGTTATTCACAGTTATCGAGGTAAGGTATGCCTCGTTGGCAAGGGTGCCATTGCTATACCTTATTGCGCGTGCACCGCACGTATACGCAACTGGCTGGCTTTGTTGATTATATTGGACCAATCGCGAACCTGCGCTTGAGTATAGCCCTATAGAATAGCCTGGTTTTATTATCTGCGAAATTTCAAGGATGCTGCCGGAATACCTGTATGCTACGCATTCCAGCGATTCCACGTTGGAATTTGATATGATTGATGCCTGGGCTTTGGTAATGTTTAATATGGGTGCTTTTATCTGTGAAATGTTTTCTATGCCGTGCACGAATATTAAATCGCCCCTGTGCAGATACGGCAGCATGCTGCAGCTTGGCACTACATCTACCGGATACGCGGTATGCATGTATGTGCTTAACAAAAGCCATATCGCAGCCACAATTGCAATTGCTGCGAATATTTCTATAAGCATTTTTTTGTATCCTTCGTCCTTTGCGCCAGATACGAATTCAAGGGCTATTATTACAACCAGTAAAAAAAATACGGCTATGCCGAAAACCAACGACAAAAATGCAACTTTTTGATAAAAAAGATACAATACGAAGAGCAACGCTAGGATTATGTACAGCGGCCATACCGTCAACTTCCCCTTATTTGACATGGCTTGCTTTGCAGCAGGCTTTCTGGGCGCTGCACTTTTTTTGCGTTTTTCCTTTTTCAATCTTACACCTAGTTGCCCACTCCAACCAATTGTATGCCCACCGCCTTTGATTCATCATTCTGCATAGAGAACCCTATTGCAGTGTCTGCAGCCGATATCAGAGTGTCATTGTGGCTTACGACTATAAATTGTGAATTAGAGCTTATTTCTTTTATTAGTTTCGACAACTTTTTCGAATTTTCTTTGTCAAGTGCAGAATCAATCTCATCGAATATGTAGAACGACATCCTATTGCGCATCTGTATGGCGAAGAGCATCACTATCAGAATGAATGATTTTTGGCCACCTGACAATTCGTCTACTGATTTTATCCTTCCTCCTTTGTCCTTCTTCCTTACGGATATCGAAAGCCCTGAATTGAATGGGTCTTTTGGATTGTCTAATGACATTACCACTTCGTCATCATAAGTGTAATTGTAAAGCTTTTGCATGTTCCTCTCAACAGCCTTGAATGTATCCATAAATACGTCTAGTTTTTTTGATTCTATTTCTTTTATCATGCCCAATATCGAGGTTTTTTCGCTTTCTAGGGTATCAAGCTTTTCTATGGCGCCTTCGAGATCCTTGCTTTTTATTTCATACATCTCAGGAGCTTTTAGGTTCACAACGCCCATTTTTTCCAGATCGTTTTTTAGGACTGCAAGCCTGCTTTCCAGTTCGTTGATGCTCCCTTTTGCTTCTTCAACTTCTATCCTTCCGGAAAGTTCGGCTTTTATGTCGTTGAGCCTCGTTTGCGCCTGGGCTTTCCTAGTTTCTGCTTCTGATAATTCCTTTGCCAGCTTGTCAGATTCTCCAGTCAGCCTGCCTTTCTGAAATCCCATTTCAGACAGTGATTTTTCGAGTTTTAAAAGCTCATTATATATTGATTCTGACCCTTTGTCATGCGACCTTATCATTTCTTCAAGCTCGGCTTTTGAAGACATCCCTTTGGCTATGTGCGCTTCCTTTTCCTTCACTGCCGCATTGAGTTTATTTATAGTGTCGGACGCTTTGCGCATTTCGTCTTTTATGGCTGCAATCCTCAAATCCAGCATGTCATTCTCTTTTGAGATCGATGCATATTGCATTTTTAACGATTCCAGCTCTGCACGTTGCTTCTTTGCAGTTTCAATTTCTTCCTTGCTCGCTTTAGATGACTTCCCAGCATGGAGTGCGGTAGACATTGCTTTGTAGCTAAGTGCCTGCTTTTCCTTTATGGCTGAAATCTCTTTTGCAAGGTTGCTGCATTTAGACGCGTATGCATCGATTTCACGTTCTGTGCCTTTAACTGACTTGCTTTTTGCATCTATTTCGGATTTGATCGTCAGCAATTCTCCTGATGAATAGGATATGGAAGAATTCATGCGTTTTATTTCTATTTCGCTGCCCGCCAGGTCTACCTCGAGAGAGCCAACTGCCTTTTTCTCAGATTCCAGTTCAGCTTCAACCATTGCTATTTCCTTTAAAAGCTCCTGTTTTTGGCCTGCAACCTTTTCTAGTTCTAATCTCAGCTTGCCGGGATATGCAACCTGCCGGGAAAACCCTCCACTGACGACTCCTGACGGCTCAAGTATATCGCCTTCCATAGTCACATACCTTAGATTTCCGAGTCCATGCTTCTTTCCGTCCGCTATCGTATTTACTAGATAAGTATTGGCGAATACGAACGAAAAAACTTTTTCGTATTTCTTATCGAATTTCACCAGGTCCATTATTTGAGTGACGCCTTCTTGCACCGCAGGCTTCTTGCCGTATATGTCAGCCATAGGTATGAACGATGCCCTCCCAAGCTTTTTATCGCGGATAAGTTTTATCGCCGATGTTGCAACGCTTATCGATTCCACTACGAAGTAATTGAATCTGCTTCCCGCGGCGGCAATGATGGCATTTGAATACTTGTCTTCATAAGTGCATAGCTCATAAGCTCTGCCGTGAAAACCCTGCTTTATTTCGCGCTTTATCTCGTCATTCATGCGGTCCGTGCCGCCTCCGCTT
>JAMCYW010000008.1 GCA_023473255.1 Candidatus Martarchaeota archaeon
CCTAGCGTAATCAACCAGTTTGGATTTAAGCGCGTTTGAATCTTTATCGTTTTCAGGGATTATTACAAAGCCTATCCTAAATCCAGTCGAATCATAATCCTTTGACATCCCATTAAGTATAACATGAGGTATGCCTTTTGAGAGTTTTGCAAGGCTTGTGAATTTAGCCCCATTATAAACTATTTCATCATATATTTCGTCGCTTATGAGCATCACGCCATAATCGTTTGCAATGTCTACAACTTCCTTAAGCACTTTCATGCCCAATACTGTTCCTGTAGGATTGTTGGGGTTCGTTATGAGCATGTATTTGACCCTATTTAACCGCCTATCTGATTTGAGTTTTCCAAGTTTTCTTTTTATCACGTCAGGATCCATGGACCATCCTCTAGATTCCTCGTAATCTGCCATTATTGGCACGCCGCCCTCAAGCTTAAGCTGGGTCATATATTGGTTGTAGTAAGGCTTGAATATAACTGCATTATCGCCTTTGTTTATGAGTGCACTGTTTATGAAAAGCAGCGCCTCAGAGATTCCGGCTGTTGCTATTATGCCATCATCAGGTAAATCTACGCCATACATGGTTCTGTAGCGCTTCTGCACTGCACGGGCCAGCTCTGCAGATCCCTGTGCTTTAGAATAATAGGTCTTTGATTCCCTGAGGGCTTTTACGTAAGCATCTATCACGTATTTTGGCGTCCTGAAGTATACCGCAGGATCTCCTCTATTAAGTTTTACGACCCTCACGCCTTTATTGGCAAGCCTATCTGCTATGCCGTCCTCCTCCAAAAGGGCATTATAAACAAACTTGCTCCTCTCCGAAAGAAATGCCATATTATCACATTATACTTGCCCATATAAAAATAAATACTGCTTTAAAAAGTGCGTTGAGCAAGTTACTTCATTTCAAGATGTGCTTTTTCTATTATGTAGTTGCCTATGCTGCCGTCCCATTCCCTTCTGGCTTTGTCGACTATTATTTTATTCTTGAACAACGGGGCGTCTAGCACGAAAGATTCAGCTTCTCCTCCTTCAAAAAGCATGTTTATCCCATACCTCTTATTAAGGTCAACGAGCCTGTGTATTATGCCATCATCGATTCTGGAGCCAAGAAAGCTTTCATCAAGCCCCTCTGCCGAAACATGAGTTATTATTGCATTGTAATTCCTGGAAAGCTCGTCCAATTCATTCATCGGGTCTATGCCCCACAGCGGCGATATGTGCTCTATGCCCAACCTTTCGCATATGGCGTTTATCCTATTCCTTTGGTATGTGCTTGCTACTGCGCCCGTTATCAATTTTGTTACGTGATTATCAGTAAGCGCAATCTCTATGTCATCAAGCTCTTTTTCCTTTTCGCCCTCAGTCATTACCAAACGATGCATTATCCCTAGGGCTTTGGCCTGCATACTGCTGAATTCTACATTTGGCCTATGGAACATATAGCTGTATTCATTTTTTGATATCATTGTTATGAGCAACTCCGCTTTGCATCCTTCATAGTAAGCCCTATGCAGGGCTAATGTCGAATCCTTTCCTCCGCTGTATAAGCATGCTATCATAAAATCACGGTTTACTGCCTGCCATGTGCTTTAAAGTGCTTGATGGGCATACCTCCTTCAGGATGCACCTTCCGCAGATTTTTTTCCTGGCCGTGCATGTATCCCTTCCCAAGGCTATTAAGAGGTGGGATATATTCTGCCATTCCTTTTTTGGATATGTCGACATAAGCTCGCTCTCTATAACTTCTGGTTTTTTAGAATTTGCAAGACCAAGTCTGTTGGCTACTGTTATGCAATGCGTATCGATTGCTATGCCCTCGTTTATGCCGTACGCGTTTGAAAGCACTACGTTTGCTGTTTTTCTTCCTACACCTGGAAGCTTCATCAAATTTTCGATGCTGCGCGGTACCTTGAGTTTGAATTCATTCCGAATAATCCTAGCTGCATTCACTATATTTCTGGATTTTGTCCTATACAATCCTATGCTTCTTGTGTATCTATAAAGATCGCTAGGCCTTGCAGATGAAAACTCATCTATCGATTTATATTTTCTGAACAATGCAGGCGTTATAAGATTAACCTGCCTGTCCTGCGCCTGCGCAGACAGCATCGTCGCCACTAGGAGTTCCCATGGATTTTCATGGTTTAAACCTGTGTGCATTGCATTCCTGTATCTGCGTTTGAGCAGCCCAAGCACGCGCGATGCATATAAAATCCTGTTTTGGTGTCTCATTCCGGCATTGCCTTTAAATACGTTAAAATATAAACAAAAATATCTAAAAGGTGCTTCTTACTTGATGCAAAAATATAAAAGAATTGAAGCATTCCAGATATGTAATCACAGGCGAACTGAGGGACTTGATGCCCTGCATGTCAGATTGATTAAAAATATAAGGGTATTTGGATGGATGGCAAGATAAATGCCGAATGGGGTAGGCTTGGCAAAGTGGCAGTCCATAAGCCAGGGGTAGAAGCGTTCTTCGGCATTTTGGATCCTAGCGCATCGCTGTACAATACGCCATTCAACTTGCATTCGTCGCAAGCAGAACACGATGAGATGGTGCGCGTTCTAAAAGATCAGTTTGGCGTCATGACTGTGAGATTGAAGGATTCGCTGGCACATTCAGCCAATTCCAATGAAAGCATAAAAAATAGGCTCCAAAGCATTGCGTCTAAAAGGATTGCATATTCTGGCAATGCTGCAAGTGCGCGCAAAGCCAAAAGGGAGATGCGCGTAAACATTGATTCATATGGGCCGGATTACCTATTTGACGCTGCATTGCTTAATCCCGATGTTAGGATAAAATCACATGCTGGCAACATGACGGCTTTTACTACGCTGAAAAATCCAATTTCAAATATGTATTTCATGCGCGACCAGCAAATCATTACCGATATGGGTGTATTCATATCTAGGATGTCAAAACAGCAGAGGCAGGGGGAAACAGATATTGCCATGCTATTTTGGGATTCATTAGGGCTGCCAATTTCGGGTGTCGCCCAGAAGCCGGCATTCATAGAGGGTGGAGATTACATGCCAATGAACGATTTTGCAATTATAGGCACAGGCAGAAGGACTAACCTGCGGGGCGCCAATCAACTCATTTCAAATTCCCTTAATTTTGACGAAGTGGCAATTGCATGCTCTCCTAAAAACGAGCTCCTGCCGAAAGCCTACGCTGATCAGATGATAGACATGCATCTAGATACGTATTTTAATGTTGCCGGAAGTGCAACCGTAGTTGGTTCCAAATATATGCTTGAATCGTCAAGGCTTCAAGCATATGTCCGCGAAAGAAAGGGAAAATATAAAAAATCTGGCGGCGCTACGAGCCTGTACAAATACATTATTGGAAAAGGTTTCAATCTAATCGACATACCTATAATAGAGCAGCTTTCATATGCTACAAATTTTCTGTGCATACGCGATGGAACAATATTGGCAGTCGATGAGGTTCCAATACTGAAGAAGACGCTGGAATACGTATCGATGAAAGCGAAGGGCAATCCAAGTGCATATGGCAAGCTGTTAAGGCACATAAGCGCTGAATACTCAAAAATTAAAGGCAGGCGCAGCATCTTTCCAAACAACAAGCAGTCAAAGGAGAGCGGTATTGACGCATATACCGTAAATCTGGCCAATCTTACTGGAGGGTATGGCGGCGCCCACTGCATGACGGTTGCCTTTAAAAGGGCATAATGTCCTAAAAAACGGGAAACGGCAGCTGGGCAGCCAGAGCTTTTTATGCAAAAAGAAAATAAGATGCTGTCGCTGTACCTTGAGCCTGCGGAGCTTAAAAAGCTTGAAGCAGCACTAATGCTGATATATGGCGAAAGGCATCTGAGAAATTGACGACCTTTTTAAATAAGTGACCTTCCAAATCACCATATGGGAAATGCGAAGGCTTTCGCCTACAAAGGTAAAAAATACCAGAAAATCTTTTCTTGCACATGCAGCACTACCTATGATTCGCTGAAAGAATATTGCGTGCATGAAAAGGCGATCATATGAAAGTAATAGCTGATTTGCACATACATTCAAGGTTTGCCATGGCATGCAGCAATAGGATAAATATCAACGCATTAGACGAGGCTGCCAAGTCAAAAGGCATCAACCTGCTTTCTACTGGAGATGTGCTGCATCCTGAATGGAACAGGGAACTGAAAGCGCATCTTGAGCCTGCAGAATCTGGCCTGTTCAAAGTCAAGGGGTCCATAACTGGCACCAGATTTGTCTTAGGTGCAGAAGTATCTACAATATTTGCAGAAAAGGATAAGGTGCGCAAGGTACACAACTGCATATTGCTTACAAGTTTCGAGTCAGCCGATGCGCTTTCCGAGGTATTGTCTAAATACGGAAATCTGTCTAGCGACGGCCGTCCTGCATTGTCCATAAGTTCCGCCCATCTCGCCGAGGAGCTCTTTAAGGCAGATAAAAATGCCTTCATATTTCCTGCGCATGCGTGGACCCCATACTTTGGCGTGTTCGGTTCGCTGTCAGGGTTCACATCGATGAAAGAGGCATATGAAGACCAAGAGAAGCACATATTTGCATTAGAAACGGGCCTCAGCTCGGACCCATTAATGAATTGGAGGCTCTCATCGCTTGACAAATATGCACTTGTATCAAACAGCGACATGCATTCCCTAGAAAATATGGGGAGGGAGGCAAATGTGTTCAATGTCGATAGGCTATCATATGAATCCATAATGCAGGCAATAAAAGATAAAGACGGCAAAACTTTTGAGCGCACCTTTGAATTCTATCCCGAGGAAGGGAAATACCATTATGACGGCCACAGGGATTGCCACTATTCAATAGATCCAGGAAAGGAAAAAAATCAGTATTGCAAGGTTTGCGGCAAGAAGCTGGTTAATGGGGTATTGCACAGGATAAACGAGCTTGCAGACCGGCCTGATGGATATGTTCCAAAAAACCACATACCATATATGCATATGGTGCCGCTTATAGAAGTAATATCATACGTCATTAAGAAAACAAAGTACTCTCCGCTTGTGCGCGCAAAATATTCTGAAATGCTTGAGCATATAGGCACCGAATTCGACATCCTGTCAAGCGCTAATATCGAGAGCATAAAGAGTGTTGCAGGCGATGACATCGGAGATGCAATAGAGAACGTGCGTAACGACAGAATACACATAATGCCTGGATACGATGGTCTTTTTGGCAAGCTTGACCTTCTAGCAAGGGAGGATAATATACCCAACAATAACAAGCAGAAAGGTATCCAGAACTTCATCTGACGGGCTATTTTATTATCTCCTGGATGAACGACGGATATACCTTTTTAATCCCTTCTATGCCCTCTAAAGATTCAATGTGCTTGTCAATTTCATTTGCATCTGACACTACTCGCGCCATTGCCGAATGGTCTCCTGAAGTTCGATACACTTCCTTAACGAACTCGAGCGCCTTTATTGCAGCCAATGCCTTTGTATAAAATTCAGGCGCTATCTCAAATCCAACTATAGCCTCATCCATGCCTAACATCTTGTACCGCACGCGTGCGTTATACCCAAATATTACGTTTTCTTTGTAAAGCCCGATGAGCTTATTCCTCACGGTTCCTTTGCTTACATTAAGCGTTTTTGCCATGTCCATTGCAGACATCCTGCCGTTCTTGTTCAGCAGGTCTATAATCTTTTTATCAATTATATTAACCATATAATCAATATTAATAATTTAAATAGCAAGATATTTATATTTAATGCTATAAAGTATACTTGGTGACAATGATGGTAAATACTATACCGATAGGCGAAAAAGTACAGGATATGACTGCAAAGGCATATTTTCCAAGCGATGATTCCATAAAAGAAATAAGGATTCCTTCGAAAAATGGCAGGTGGTCTATACTGACTTTCTATCCAGGAGACTTTACATTCGTTTGCGCAACAGACATAGAGGCATTTATGTCTATAAAAAGCCAGTTTGACAGCAATGGCGCTGATT
Organism: Candidatus Martarchaeota archaeon; assembly: GCA_023473255.1. Lineage (GTDB taxonomy): Archaea > Micrarchaeota > Micrarchaeia > Micrarchaeales > Micrarchaeaceae > JAMCYW01. Next base: position 5,977 of record JAMCYW010000008.1, read on the forward strand.
TATATGCAATAAGCACAGATAGCGTATTCTCGCATAAGGGCTGGGCGCAGACATCACCAAGAGTAAAGAAGAGTACAATACCAATGATTGAAGACTTTACAAAAAAGATAACAAGCTCATTCGGTTTCATAAATGAGGCGTCTGGGGCTTCGCGAAGAGGCGTAGTGATATTGGATCCGGATGGAAAGATACAATATATGTCGATATTCAATGATGGTTTAGGCAAAGACGCAGAGCATATATTCAATGCATTTATGGGCCTGAAGCAGTTGCATGACACTCCTGCAAAAGATGGGCATATGTGCGCCATACCTGCAAACTGGAAGGCGGGCAGCAAGACGCTTGATATAGACGTAGTAAAAGATATAGGAAAGCTATGACGCTTTCCATATCACATATATAAACCTTCCATACTGCATACCATAAAGAATTTATATTTGCCTTTTCATACTTCCTCTACTTAGTCAGGTTTAAAAAGCTTTAGCGCAATATAATAAGCGTAACAGTTGATTTAAGCAAATACAAAGCAACGTGTTTTTTATGAAGAATAAAGAAGCAAAGAATAAGCTTGTAGCTGTAGTTAGGATAAGGGGCAGGGTCAATGTCCGAGGCACCATAACCGAAACGCTCAAGAGGCTCAACCTTAAAAGGGTAAGCAATTGTACAATTATCAAGGCCACGGATTCGTATATGGGCATGCTGAACAAATGCAGCAACTATGTCGCATACGGCGAAATCGATCCAGAAACGCTTGAAAAACTGATGGAAAACAGGGCAAAAAAGCAGATACCGTTCAAGTCTAAGGAAGTGTTTGAAAGCAAATATGATTCCGAAGAATTCAAGGAGTTGCTTCCGTTCAGGCTGCATCCACCTACACATGGGTATAAAAGCACAAAGCTTGGTTTTGCGCAAGGTGGTTCGCTGGGATACATGGGCAAGGATATAAACAAACTCATAAACAGGATGATTTAAATGGTAGTTAGAAAGGAGAAGCGCAACAGGAAATATTTCGGCACCAGACGATGGGGAGTCGGAAACATAAAGAACGCAAGGGGTGCAGGAGATCGCGGAGGAGTGGGAAACGGGCGAAGGAAGCACAGGTTCACATATTTTACTGCCAAGCATCCGGAATTGATAGGCAAGAAGGGATTCCACGTATGGAAACCTTCAAAGCTTAAATGCATAACCTTATCGGGAGTTAACAGGATAGCGCTCAAGGCTGAAGATCCAACTATAGACCTTAGCGGCTATAGGGTCGTCAGCAACGGCGAGCTTGAAAAGTCCAAACTTACTATAAGGGCTGCAGGATTTTCTAAAAAGGCAATAGAAAAAATCAAAAATGCAGAATGCGAAGCGGTTGTCATGTAAGGCATTGTGCAATGCAATCCTGCGTGGTTAGTTTATGTCTGAAAGCTTACGTATATTTTTTTATACAGATACGTTTCTGCCTGCTGTCGATGGTGTAGTAACATCGATGCTTAATTTCAAGAAGGAGCTGGAATCAAGGGGCCATGAAGTCTACATATTTGCATCCGGGGATTCATCAACTCGAAAAGCGGTCAAAAAAGACCCGCATATAATTGTAGTAAGAAGCATGAAATTCAAGAAATACCCTCAGTATAACGTTGCGATACTACCAATAATTGCCCCATTAAAGGAGATAAATATAGGCAAGGCAGACATAAGGCATGTTCAAACTCCATTTACGATGGGGTTCTACGGGCTTATGGCAAGCAAGGTGAATGGCACCCCTCTCGTATCATCCTTTCATACCCTCTTTACGAACAGGGAAGTAATAAATCAATATCTTACGTCAAGCAAGAGGATGCAGAAGATCCTTGTCGACTACGCGTGGGCGTATGCAAGGTTCTTTTATAACAAGAGCGATGTCACTATAGCCCCTAGCAGGACGATAGAGCAGGAGCTTAACAGGAAGGATATACCTAATACTGCGGTAGTGGGAAACAGCGTGGACCTAAAAAGGTTTAATGTCAATGTAGATGGCAGCAGGATAAGGGATAAATTGGCAAAGGGCGATGAAAAAATCGTGCTTTATATAGGCAGGATAAGCAAGGAGAAGAACCTAGACACGTTGATAAAGGCAGCCAAGATACTGAACAAAAAGAAGATAAAGTTTGTTATAGGCGGTACGGGTCCCAGCATTGCATATTATCAGTCATTGGTGTCCAAGCTCAATGTGGGCGGCAAAGTAAAATTTGTGGGCTTTGTAAAGGATGCAGAGCTGCCCGAATACTATGCAGCTGCCGATGCATTCTGCATTCCATCGACGTTCGAGACGCAGGGGATAGTGTCCCTGGAAGCAATGGCATGCGGGAAACCGGTCGTAGGCGCAGACTATCTTGCATTGAAGGAACTGATTGAAGATGGCCAGAATGGCGAAAAATTCGCCCCAAAAAGCAGTAATGATTGTGCAAGGAAAATAGAAAAGGTTATAAATAATATAAGTAACTATAAGAAAATGGAAGAAACGGCTAAATCCTATTCCCTAAAGAAGACTACTGATGATTTACTAAAGGTTTATAAGGAGGTAATTGATAAAGAAAAATAAAAGCACCACGTGCTTTGATTATTGAACATTAACTAGTACAAGGCGATTCACTGGACGAGAAAGACATAGAAATAAAGGATATAAAAACACATATCAAGGACACATTAGAAGGGGTAGGCACTGCAAAGGAAGGAGTAGGCACTGCAAAGCATGGTGCCCCTGCAAAGACAAATGTGCTTCCGCAAAGGAAGTCCCTTAATGACATAATAAAAGAGTCTAACAATAAGGAAGCTGAAGCCCTAAAGTCCAAAATAGACGACTTAAGGAAGCAAAGGAACGATTTTATACTGGAAGCCAAATCATACCGAAGGAAGCTGGAGTACAAGGAAGCAGAATATGCCGCAATATCAAAATTCCTTGAATCGACAAACAACAGCAAGGAATCAAGGGAAATGGGCCAGTTGAAGAGGCTCAAGAATAGGCTGGAATTCAAGCTTTCTACAGAAGCTAGGATGTCACTCCAGGACGAGCGCGATATCGTCAGGAAGATAGATGAAATAGATATCCAGCTAAAAAAGGTAGGCAAGGTGATACACCTAAGCAGAAAGGTGGAGTTCGTAAAAGGAGATCTTGAAACGTTCAAAAACAAGCTGATAGAAGCTGACAAGAAGATAACGGATCTTGATGTTCAACTTGATGATTTATACAGGTCGCTTAGGCGGGTATTGAAGATAGATACATCCAGAGCAAAGCCGATGAAGCCCAAAAGGCAGCAAGGCCCTTCTGCACCTGAAATAAACATGGAAGATATAGCAATAATAAAGACAAAAGGAAAAACTAAAGAAATCAAAGAAGAAACAAAGATAGAATAGTAAGGTGTTGAATTGAAAATATCTTTTTTTGGCGCGGCCGAAGAAGTAGGCCGCAGTTGCATAATGGTAACTACGAAAAATTCTAAAATCCTGCTCGATGCAGGAGTCAAACTGGGAAGCGATGACCAGTATCCTAAGATTACAGATGAGATGCTGAATGAAATAGATGGCATATTTATCTCACATGCGCATCTCGATCATAGCGGATACCTGCCGCATATAATGAGCGCAGGCTACAAAAACAAGGTATACGCTACAAAGCCGACCATGGAACTGATACAGGTGCTGCTGAGCGATTATATGCGCCTGTCAAAGCCTTCCAATGTCACAAAAGCGGGATTGGAAAGGCTCGTGAAGAGTTATCACGTATTGGAATACAAGCAGGCATTCAAGTTTAGGGATCTTACAGTAACTTTCATCCCTGCAGGGCACATACTCGGAAGCGCATTGATAAAGATCGATGACGGGGAGAAATCCCTCATATATACTGGGGACATAAACATAGCAAAGACCAAGCTATTTAATGGTGCAGACCTTAGAAACCTTAGCGCAGATGTGCTCATAACAGAGAGCACGTATGGGGGTGAGAGCGACATATTCAAACCTCAATCAGAAACCATAAACAGCATGGTGAAAAGCATAAGAGAGACGATAAAGGCCGGAGGCAAAGTCATAATACCAAGTTTTGCCGTAGGGAGAGCCCAGGAAGTGCTGCTGATACTTGACGATTACATGAATTCTGGCATGATACCAAAGGTCACGATATATGTGGATGGCATGATAAACAAAGCTATGCGCATACACAGGCACAATGTCATATACTGCAAGAAAGAGCTGCAGAGCAAGATACTGATGAGCGATTACGATCCGTTCAAGAGCGATAACTTTGAGATGGTAGAAAAGAAAGGCACGCGTACGCGTATAGTGAACGATGACCAGAGCAGCATAATAGTTACTACTAGCGGGATGATAACTGGCGGTCCAATAATGTTTTATTTGTCAAAGCTTGCATCTAACAGCATGAATAAGATGATATTGGTGGGATACCAGGCTGAAGGCACCATGGGCAGGGACCTGCAAGAAGGCGCCAGGGAAATAGAGATAGACAATAAAAAGATAAAGATAGAGATGGACGTTGAGCTTTATCATCTGAGTGCCCATGCTGACAGGCATCAGCTTGAGACTATACCTGAAAAGATATCCGGACTGAAAAAGATATTCATACTTCACGGGGAAATAACCAAGTCAAGCTCCCTCAAAAGCGCATTTTCTGACAGGTATGAAACCATAATACCTAAATTGGAAGAAAGCTTCACTATTTAAGCATTGCCGTATACTTCAAAATTTGTCTAACTGGCACAAATTTCTGCAGCCCTTCAAGAAATAAAAGAGAAGTAATAAATAGCAATGGCATAAAAGTAGAACGTAGTTCGGTGCATATATGAAAAAAAAGCAATCCGACGATAAGAAGGAAATAGAAGAGATAAAGCGGCTTAAAGATCTCGAAGAGATAATAAAGCGCAGCAGCATGGAAAATGTGCTCATTTCCGGAGCGTCTAAAGATTTTGAAAACAGCAACAATTCCACAGCAGATACAATAATCAATTCATTATCGAAGGGCAAGTTCGAGAGCAAAGACATAGCATTGCTTGACAAGCTTACCCAGACAACAACTCATGTGCATTTTTCAAAAGCCAAGCGCAGCACAGCGCAACTACATAATGCACATTCAAAGCACGTTTCAAATCCAGCAAGACATAAACCCATAAAAGCAAAAAGTCAAAAATCAAATATAAGCCATTCTAATCTTAAGGGAAAATCCAAAAAAGCAAAAAACATAAAAAGCAGGAAGAGGAAATAATAATGCATTTTGGGCTCATGGCTCAGGAGTAGAGCGTCCGCTTTGCATATCCTAAAAGGTCAAAAAAGCGGAAGGCCGCGGGTGCGAATCCCGCTGAGTCCATATTAGCTTCGCATTGAATCGTCTATAGCACGCCGTCTTGCCTTAGGCTGCTATCCGCAATTTTCGCGCTTTTTAACTGCCATGCAATACCATGCCAGAATTTACCATGTTAAAGCTAATGCTATCCCCATTTTCCAGAAAGCCCTTTTTCAAAAAGACAACCCCGCTCACATTGAGCGGCACATTGTATTGGGCTGAAAGGCACGTATCAATGATGAACACTGCTGGAGTGTATCCTACCTGGTTAAATGGGCCTTCATTAGCCATAACACTCCCAGTCCCGGATACAAAATAACAAGGCTGTCCTTTAAAAGTCCTCAATCCGTAGTTGCTCGTGCTTATATTGCCAACGCTTGTCAAATTAAATAGGTAACCAAGGACAGTTGTGTAAGCCGAATATGGATAAGCCGAATCCTTGCATATGGGTGTAGGCGTACTATTATGGCTGTCAAAGTTGTATATCACACACCCACGCCCATTTCCAGAAGTCTGGTTTAGATATGTTGTTGCTTCCATATCTACAAGACTTGGAATCTGCCTTAATTTAAGGTAAGACTGCACCTGGCTGCCATTCTTGATATAGCTGAAGCTAATCTCCGGATCGGTGCTATTTATCATTATAGATCCCGAATATGAAAGGTTTACGATGGCAGCGGAATTTACTTTCTGTGACATTATCGAGATGAGAGTGCTTGAATTGAGGTTTTTTGCTGTGATAACTGCATAAGGCAGCGACCCGTACGTGAAGAACAGGTATACGCCCGCGATGATGATTAATGCGAACAGTGCCAATATGATCCGCCTGCGCAAACCCTTTGCCTTCTTCTTCTGGACATTTGCATTTATCATAGCCATATAACCATATACATTAATCAGTAAGGCTTTATAATTATTACTGGGCGTTAATGCGGCTAGGATTCGCACCGCGCCTGTTTATATTTCTAAATGCAGCATAATCTGTGTATGGGGCACAGACGTTCGCATTTAACGAAAATAAATCCATGGCGCTTATATCAGCGTCCACATTTTTACTGCAATATTTGTTCTTTAGCAATGAACAGCAATGAACAATAGTGCCCATTGGTAATTAAAGCATTTAAATACCAACTTGAATAATAAGTATTAAATATTTTTATTCACATAATAATTATGTGGTTATATGCCTAACATAACTTTAGTCGTAAGTGAAGAACTTAGGAGAGATATGGAAAAATACCCGTCGATTAAATGGTCAAGTGCCGTAAGAAACATAATAGAGCAGAAACTTGCCGATTTCAAAGAGTTGGAAAAACTAGCGGAAAAGAGCAAGTTTACTATGAAGGACTGGAAACTTATAGAAAAGAAGGTATCTAAGAGCATGGCAAAGCACGCAAAGGCGCTTCTCGATGAGAGTAACAGTTGATGCGAATATCCTGTTTGCCTGCCTGATAAAGGATTCGACTACCAGGCGCCTAGTTCTCAACCCTACACTTACACTTTTTGCCCCAGAATTTCTCAAGGATGAACTGGCAGCCCACATCATAGAAATAAAGGAAAAGTCAGGGATGAATGACGAGGAGCTATTACACATGATTCAAAAGGTATTTGCTCAGATAACATTTGTGTCAGACAAAAGCCTTAAACCCTTCCTATATCCTGCTGCTAGCCTAATTGCAGACCCAAAGGATTGGCTGTATCTTTCATCCGCATTATATGAGGATGCTGTAATATGGAGCAATGATAATGATTTTGGCCCGCAGAAAAGAGTTAGAGTTCTTAAGACAAAAGAACTTATGTCAATCGTCGGCTCGCTGTAAATAAGCAGTATATTGCACAAATAATAGTAAACAATATCGGATACCATTGCCTAGCATTGTTTGTAAATCATAATCGTTTGCTGTCGTCTGTAGAGTTCACATTATATATGCTTAATACTGGCGCATAGCTCGCTTCATGGTGCTGTTTATGAAGCGTTCCTTAAGCTTCATGTAAGCTTCTTTATCGCCTTTAGCCAATATTGCTGCCCTTTTCTTTACGTCTGCATATTCAAGCATTGCATTCCTGTGCTTCTTCAAGTAATCCCTGAATAATGTCTTCTGCCTCCATTCATATCCATTGAATTTGACCAGATGGAGATGAATCCTTATATCCTTTCCAGAGTATTTGGCATCCCTGACAAAAAACAGCCTTCTTGCATTGCCGCTTGTTTCTATAAAATCGTAGTGTAACTCTATTATTTTTCTTTTTATCCTCTCCCTTCTTCCGCTTCTTATTCCTACTAATATGTCCAGTATGTTTTTTCCCCCCAAGCCGCGTACTGCAGTGCTTCCTACATGCTCTATCATTATATCCAAGCCGCGCATTCCAGTGAGCAGCCTGCGCCGCTCGATTTTAAACGCTAAACTATATATGTTGCTGTATTTTTTGAACACATATTTCTTTCTTCCTGTGATTCGCTTATGGTTCATTGCATCATAATAATTTTAAGAAAGCATTATAAATATACGATGCAGTTAGATGGTAATTAAGTGATTGAATGATGCCAAACATAGATCCCAGGACATTGAAAAACATGATGGCAAAAATGGGCATAAAATCATCAGAGATAGAAGCCAGCGAAGTAATCATAAAATGCCCGGACAAGGATATAATAGTCTCAGAGCCGCAGATACTGCAAATCGACGCCCAGGGTTCTATAAGCTTCCAGATATCGGGCAGCATATCGGAAAACCAGAAGGAAGTGAAAATAGATGTGTCAGAAGACGACATAAAAATGGTCATGGAAAAATCGGGCATACGCGATTATGCAAAAGCAAAGGAAGCGCTTGAATCTGCAAATGGCGACATAGCAGAAGCAATAATGAAACTATCCGGGCAAAGCGCATAATTCATTTGGGTTTGTCGACCTTATATGCATGCGCAAAAGGCACTCCCTCTATAGTTTTAACGTTATCGATGTCTATTATGGAATTCCTGATACAAAGTCCTACCGATTCTTCGCCTATTATATTAAATGATATAACCTCATCCAGTCTTGGCAGTTCATAGTTTGTTGCATCCACCAGTTCCCCTGTATAAAAATCAGAATACCCTTTTACATCTATAAGCATTTCTCCTTCGCTCAATGTTTTGTCTATCAACGATTCATCACACATCGCAAGTATATCTCCATCATCTGATTCATGCATCTTTACGTATATCATTGTATCAACCGTATTTGTACAAAAATATTGTGGTGAAAAGGTACATTATGCCATACCACATCAGCCATACTCCTCCAGTCAGGTGTGCCGTGATTATTGCAAAATAACTCAATACAAATATTGCTCCAGCGAACGTCAGCTCCAATTTTGTATTCATTATCGAAAACAGTATATTTTTTTTCATTGATGATCTTTGCCTATTCCAGTGCACCGTTGGATTCATCCTTAATATAGCTGCTATCGCAGCCTTCGTCCTAACGAATGCAAGGGCGAAATTAAGCCCAAAGAGCATAAAACCCTTTTTGACAGAATGGAAGTATATCTTCGTAAGCACTACAGGTATGAAAAATGACAGTATTAACGACATCGTTCCAAATATCTCTAGGTCTGTGCTAAGATATTTGGCCTGAAGGATTTGGTGCACGGTCAAATTTACGAACGGCACTGATGAAAATACTATGAATATTGATATTATAGTAAAAAGTATGAGCGTCACCGAGATGTAATTCAATCCAAACCCGTGGACTATATAATCCATGTGGGACAGGGGCGAACGCCTTAGGCTCTTCCTCCTTTTGAAGAAGTAGCTTATGAACTGGGTATCGCCGTAGTTGTAGCGCCATTGCTGCTTTATCAATTCTGTAAATTTTTTTATAGGCTTGCCTAATGCATAAACCTTCGGTATGTAAAGGCTTTTGTAGTGCATCCTGTCTGATTCAAAGCTGAAGAATGTATCCTCTATAATGTATTCGGGGAAACCCTTTGTTGCTTCTAGTGCTTTCCTCCTTATTATACCGCACGAACCTGCAAAGATTGCAGTATTGTTCAACGCCCTTGCCGGCTCTATAAATTTGAAGAAAAAGGCATCGAACATCTTCACGGAATCAGAGAATAGATTTCCCTTACTATGCGTCTTTTCAGTTTGTATATAAGCCAACTTTGGATCTTGGAAGTATGGTAAGGTGTCCATAAGAAAATCAGGATTTGTTAGCGTTTCATCATAATCGAATATAGCAATGAACTCCTCGCCAGACTTGCTAATCATGTTGTTTAGGGCGCCAGCCTTGAATCCATTCCTTGTGCTCCTATGTATATACTCTATCTTGTTTTCGCGCGAGAATTTTGACAGTTTATTTATGCTGTTTTCCTTTGTGGAATCATCAAGGAGGTAAAATTTTATCTTGTCATCGGGGTAATTCATTTTTTTCAATCCCAACAACGTATTCTTTACCCTAGCTACGTCTTCATTATAAATAGCCACGACTACTGCGACTGTTGGTAAATTTGTAAGTGGCTTTAACCCCTTTTTAATCTTCTCAAGGTATATGCCATAGAAATAAGACCTGTAATATAATATGGATGCAGAGACGTTGAAGAATCCTGAAAGAAGCGACAGCAAGAAGAAGCCCAGCGCTATGGCCCATATATACGTAGTATTGGCTACCGAAAACAAGTAAAACGAAAAGGCAATGCCTGCGGCGGATAGCAATATAAATAGGAATACGGTAATTACCCTAATGCTAAAACCATCCCCGAAGAATTTGTCTTTCATCTAAATGCCCTGCCAAACGTATATTCCATTATCTACGACCCGCAAATATTTATAATCAATCATTACTTTTATATGTTTTCTTAACTCTATCTTTTATTGCTTTTTTGCGCCAGGGTGGCAGAAACCGGTAACGCGCCAGTTTTAATTAGGCGAAACTCGAGATCTGGTTTCCGAAAGGAAGTTTGGGTTCAAATCCCAACCCTGGCGATTCAATTATTGGGCAGTACTGCATCGGCTATAAATTCTGGCCTGTATTCTACCAATGCATCATATGATTCGCCTGTTCCGAAGAAGAGTATCGGTATGCCAGTTATGTCCGATATCGATATCGCACTTCCTCCTTTGGCGTCGCAATCTAGTTTTGTCAATATGATTCCATCTATCTTTACTGATTTGCTGAACTCCTTTATCTGTTCTGCTATCCTGTTGCCCGAAGTGCTCTCGCCTATGAATATGGTTGCATCAGGCTTGGTAATCCTGGATATCTTTTGTATCTCGCTAATCAGGTTCTTGTTTGTCTCCTGCCTGCCTGCAGTGTCTATTAATACCACGCTTATCCTGTGCGATTTTGCATATGCTATTGCGTCAAAGGCTACGCTTGCAGGATCTGCACCATAGCTCCCCTTTATTACTGGCACGCCCACCTTATTTGCATGGAACTCCGTCTGCTCTATGGCAGCAGCCCTAAATGTGTCGCTTGCCGACATGACGCAGCTTATGCCATTTGATTTCAGCATGTGCGCCAGCTTTGCAATCATTGTAGTTTTCCCTGCACCATTAGGCCCAAGAAAAAGAATCCTAACTGGCGTTTTGCCCTCCTTTATTGAAGCGTTTATCAATCCGTTGAGGTTTATACTGCCTTTATCGGTGTTCAGTACGCCAAGAAGCGATTCGCGCACTGCATCTATCATGCCTCCAGATAAATTATTCGAATCGAATTTGAGCGAATGCAGTTTTCTGTCAAGTGTGCCTATGAATTTTTCAGTTGTATCATATGCTACGTCAGATTCAAGCATCGATACCTGAAGCGCTTCAAGGAAATGCGCTATATCATCATTGTTGAGCGCTACTGACCTAAGCACCTTGCTCTTTATCCTAGTGCTGAGCGCGAATCTTATCGCATCTTCCTTGCCTTTCCTTGCTTGCTCTGGACGATGCCCTGCTGCAGCATTTTCTTCATGTGCATCGGCGTATGCGGTCCCTTCTGCTTCAATTGCATCTTCTGCATGGGAGTCATGTGCTGCATCAACCTTATCCTGTTTTGGCGCTTCCCTGCCTGCATCATCTTCCTTTTTCAGCGGTTTTTCTATCTCCTCCTCTTCCTTTCTGACTATGCCCTTTATTGCGCTGGAGAGCCTTTTTTTCAATTCATCAAACATGGACACACTTACTCTGTTAATCTATCGAGCCTTGCAGTGACATCAATCAATGCGTTTTCCAGTTCACCCTTGCTCTTCATAAGCTGGTTTATGAATTTGGTCTGCCTGTCCAGCAACCTGCTTATAAACTCCTTTGCCTCATCTATGCTGTATTCTAAGAAATAATTCGCGCCTACGCCGACTATCAAAGAATTCACATCTGCAAGCTTGGCGTTGACGTATGCGTACCTCCCTAAAGGCATCAGAGATTTTTTATTGCTTACAAAATCCGCCTTCTCAAGAGTAGTCCTGGAATTATTCAAGTCTGTAAGCGTTTCCAACGCAGCGTTGAGCGCCTGCCCTACTTCAAAATACTGGCTTTGGTACTGTTCCCTAAGATAATTCAGCGTCGACAGCATCTCATCTTTGTTTTGGGTGCCTGGCTTTGGATTATCAGCCATTTTAATCCACCTTCTTTACGGACTCTATCTTTATGGCGTTTTTCTTCACTCCCTGCTTGCTTCCTATCTTCGTTATTACCAGTGCTGCAGCGTGCTTCTCGTTGCTGGCTTCCGCCTCGATTTTGAATTTCCTTATGCCCCTTCTTGCTACAAATCCTTCTACGCTAAATTTCATTCAAAACACCTATTTAATATCCAATGCATCCATCATTCTAGCCAGTTCAAACCCTGTGGTCTCATCGCCAGCCAAGAGCCCTTTTGAGTTGGCAACCGCTGCCAGCCCGACGTTGACCGAGCCTAAGTTCGCAGTGGTTGTCGAAGATTCAAACCCTGTAATGCTATCTATCCTTTCTTTTTCCTCTTCTGTGCAC
>JAMCYW010000001.1 GCA_023473255.1 Candidatus Martarchaeota archaeon
CGCTAGATGGAAACGCAGCTGATTATGGTGGAAATGGAGCAAATGGAAAATCGCTTAATTCAACTTATACAAACGCGTGGGTAAGCAATTATACGGTACCCTGATTACAGAAAAGCAATTTAAATGTGCAATGCAATAATTAAAAGTGCGATGAATATATGCCAGGCAATCGTAGCTCTAAGGAATATGGCGCTGTGCGCATTTTCAATACCTTTAGTAGAAAAATAGAGTCCTTAAAAACATCAAAAGAGGGCTTAGTGAAAATTTATTGTTGCGGTCCAACAGTGTATGAAAGCCCACATATTGGAAATATGCGGACATATATATGGCAGGATATATTTAGACGAACCCTTGAATTGAATGGGTATGAAGTTTTACATGTGAGGAATATAACAGATGTAGGGCATCTTAAAAGTGATGCTGATACTGGGGAGGACAAATTGCAGGAAAGCGCAAATAGGCGCCATTCCACAGCTTGGGACATTGCAAAGATGTACACTGAAGAATTCTTTAATTATTCCAGGGTGCTCAACATTAGGGACCCATCAATATCCCCAATGGCTACAGATCACATCAATGAAATGCTGGCCTTAATAAAAAAACTAGATGACAATGGATATACCTATACAATACGCAATGATGGCGTATATTATGACACTTCAAAATTCAAGGATTATGGAAAACTTACCGGAATGAACTTTACACAGCTTAATAGTTATCTTATTGGCGGTGCGCGCGTCGAGCTTTCAAAGGACAAACGCAACATAACTGATTTTGCACTTTGGAAATTTTCGCCAAAAGATGAAAAACGGGACATGGAATGGGATTCTAGCTATGGCATTGGGTTCCCTGGATGGCATATTGAATGCAGCGCAATGAGCATGAAATATTTGGGAGAAACTATAGATGTACATTGTGGCGGAGTGGACCATATATACATACATCACCCTAATGAGATAGCCCAAAGTGAAGGCGCAACAGGGAAAAAATTTGTCAACTACTGGATGCACGGCGAATTCATATTGGTAGAAAATAAAAAAATGTCAAAATCTACGGGGAATTTCTACACTGTAGCCGATATATTAAAGAAGGGATTTGGATGGAGGGAGATAAGGTATCTTCTTTTTTCTGCGCACTATAGGAGCCAGCTTAATTTTACGTTTAGGGGCCTTGAATCCGCAAAGGCATCTATAGTTAGGATTCAGGACATTATGCTCAGATTAAATAAGATTAGTGAATCGGATGATGATGCAGAACTTAAAAAATTGCGCATGCTTGTTGATTCGCATAAAAATGAATTTCTCAAATATATGAATAATGATATAATGATGCCAGAGGCGCTTCGCGTTGTATTTGATTTAGTATCGTCCATAAATAAACAGATTGAGGAGGGGAGAATTGGCAAAACGGGGGCAAAGGAAGTGATTGGCATAATGCTCTTTTTTGACAGCATCTTGGGATTAAATCTCGCTGAGCTTATGGAGGAGGATGAGGTACCTGAAGAGGTGATTGGCTTGCTAGATAAGAGGGACATTGCACGGGCAAAGGGCAATTATGCGCTTGCCGATGAGATAAGGGATACCATATTGAGTAAATATGGATTTACCGTCGAGGATAGCAAAAATGGCCAACGTCTTAAAAAAGCAAGGCCGTAAGGTACTTTAGGCATATTCAGATTATATCTTTATTGCTTTTTGTTCAAGCAAGCCTTGCCTTTTATTAAATGCTATGTGGATTTAGGCGTACATAATCGCTTCAGGTTATTCAAGGCTTATTTCTATCCTTTTGTTGTGCGACCCTTTGTTTTCATATTTTAACAGGCTTATTTTCCCTACTTCTTTAGTATTTGCCACATGCGTTCCTCCATCCATCTGAAAATCAAAGCCCACTATGTCTATTATTCTTACGCTTGCCATGCTTTTCATCAGCTCCTCGCCAGGCGCTGTGCGCGCCAAATTCGTTATTTTACTTGCTTCATCGTTTGACATGAACTTGGCTTCTACTGCATGCCCTTCATCTACTATTGCTTGTGCAGCATTTATCAGCCCAAGGACCCCTTCCCTGTCCAGTCCGGGCACGTCAAAATCCGCTCGCGCTTTGTCATCGTATATCTGGCCGCCTGTCATCAATCCATTATGTTTTTTTGACACTACGCCGTCTAATATGTGTAACGCTGTGTGAAAGCGCATGTGCATATATCTTTTTTTCCAATCTAAATCGCAGCTTACCTCATCGCCAACCATTATGCCCTCACGGTCTATCCTGTGAACAACGTCATCGCCCTTTTTAATGACTTCGACTACGTTATATGTGGCGTGGCCCGTATTTATGGTGCCGGTATCGCATGGCTGCCCGCCACCAGTAGGATAGAACGCGGTTTTATCAAGCAGTATCTCAGATTTTTCTACCGCGATAACTTTCGCCTTAAACGACTTCATATACATGTGTTCAAGATATAATTTATCCACCATTAAGCTCAACCCTTAGAAATGAGTCAGATTATTTTTCGTGCTTTTGTTACTTTTCTTAGGTTTGCAAATAAATATATAGATAACATTGCCTAGGTTATCGGGTATGGTGCCCGAACTTTGTGGTTTCATGGCTAAAAAAATGGCTATAGTTTCATTGGGCGGATCATTTTTATTCTCGCACTCTGATGCCCTGCCACTTTTAAAGAAGGAACTGATGAATATTCGTGGATTTAATTTTGTTATAATCGTAGGCGGGGGCAAATTGGCCCGAAGCTATATAGATTTTGCCAGGAGACTTGGATTGAAAGAAAATGCCCTGCATAGCATAGGTATAATGGGCACAAGCATAAACGCTTTTATGATTTCAAAATATTTTAATTCCATTCTTTATTACGGTGACCCGCGGTTGATGAAATTTAAAGATAAGATAACAGTAAGCGGTGGTTTTAAACCTGGCTGGACAACGGATGTGTGCTCAGCATATGCTTCAGTTTCATCAGGCTCTAAGATAATATTTAATATATCTAGGGAGAATGGAGTTTATACGAAGGATCCTAAAGCATTCAAAACCGCCAAACTGATAAAATCAATTAACGCATCTAAGTTGATAGCTATGACTACACATAAACGTACGGCAGGAGCCAACTATATTTTTGACCCAATGGCCTCTAGTATATGCATGACAAATGGAATTCGAGTAGTTGTAACAAATTCGGTTTTGGATATACAAAGGTACTTAAATGGGCTTGAAGTAAAAGGCACGGTCATTGAGCCCAAATAAAATGCCTCATAAAATTAATATAATAGCACCATCTTATTATAAGCATGGAGAAGTATGAAGTCATAGAACATGTGGAAAGGCGCAACGAAGGGGAGAATTCTTATATAATATCGGCCCTTGATTTTATCTTGCCCACCTATTTGAAATTTAGATTTCCACAAAAACTTTTGAAAGGCAGCGAGATAGCTTTTGACGGCAAGTCGGTCTACTACGAAAAGATCGAATCTACGGATATACTTGAATGCAAGAGAGGCAGCGAGATAACCATAGATGTAAGTTATGATATAAAATATACAGGAGGATACTCAATAGATGGAAAAACTATCTTTATAGACAGGAATTTTCCGGCTTCTTTAAATATTGACGGAAAGACAATAAGCACTTTGGAGAGCATTGGAAGACATCACGAGCTGACAGAAAAATGGCTTACCGATGATGCATACGAATACCCATATGCGCATGAAATAGCGGATAGTGTGGAGAAGCGTTATGTTGAGTCGCTTGGTATAGATTGGACCGCTTACAGCAATGAGGTAGGGAAGCACCTGCATGAAACCTATGCAAGGAAACTTCAGCGAAGCCCTAAAAACCTTGACTTATCCCCATATGTGTACTCGCACGACAATCAGGCGATTGAAGAAATCCGAAAAAGCATGGAGATTTAGTAGTGTATAGGCATATGAGGTGTTTTGATGGTAGAACGACTTAAGCACACCAGTATTTTTGAGAAAGAAGAGTTAGAATCAAGCGTAAAGGGGACCACAGAAATGAGCTTTAAGCTTATACGCAACTATAAACAAAGATTGAACGACATCAGTAACATGGGTTTATTGCATAGGCTACGCACAAAACGCATGCTCGAAAGCAGCTTATCGCATGAAATTGCATTCATTGCATACCAAAATTTTTCGAATCTGCCAGAATGCGAAAATGGATATATATCTTTCATATGGGAGCTTAATGCAAAAAAAGAAAAAATAGGAAAAGGCCTTACGCGGCAGATAATCGCCGAATCTATAGAAAGGATTGACGATGAGAGGAGTGCACTTAAAAAGTTCTTGCGATTAGAAGCAAAAAGAAAGCTTTATCAGACAGAGGAAGATGTTGATATTTAAAATGCGCTGGTATTCAAATTGCCTCATGTCATTGATAATGCAGAAAATACGATGCCTTTAAAGCACAGATAGGTAGTAGGCGCATATTATTAATATTGATGACAGAATAAGCTTCTTCTTTATGCCCTTCTCATTGAATATTACGCCGCCTGCAACCGTGGTTATCACTATGTATATGCTGTTACGTATAGGCGACACCAGGCTTATAAAAATCAATGACGCTGCCGCATAATATGTAAGCCTGTATAGTGTAGTCAATGAGGATATTGCGACGATGGACTTCTTATACTTCTTAAGATTTGAAATGACCTCCTTAGGCCCGCCGTATTTGAGTTTCATATACGCTGTGAAATTAATAGCCATGAAAAGCTCTATAAAAATCAATATTGTGAAGATGTTCATCCCTAGATTAAGCAGGTATTTCAGGATTATGGCACCTACTGCCCCAAGAAAACTAGTTAATACTATCAGATAGATGTACTTTGTTTTTTCAAATGCCTTGCTGCCATTTTTATTCCCAAAGGTCATCAAAAAGTAGGTAGTTATTACCATGATTGCAATAATGAGATACTGGATAGGCTTTAGGTACTCATTAAGGGTCATCGCAGACATTATAACTATGAACAGCACTGGAAGAGAGCTGAATATTGGCGATGCAACTGAAATGTTTCCATGCTTGAAAATCCTTGCAGTAAAAAGATACGTCGCAGTGGATATAAGGCTTATGATGTATAGCAATGGAATTTCAAAAAGTTTGATTGAAAAATTAGCAAAAGGCAAAAATATTAGTGCAAGCAATGCAGTAACTATGGCAAATCCTGAACTGTATGCAGATGCGTGCTCATCTTTCAGTGCATACTTTTCTATTATGCTAGATGCACCCATCAACGCTGACGATGCAAGCAATAGATAATACCATTCTATCATTAAATAACACTTGAAAGATTCTATAGCCCCGGTCGGATTCGAACCGGCGTAAACGGGTCCAAAGCCCGCTATCCTTGGCCACTAGATGACGGGGCTGCACGCATAATTAAGGGTTTGGGTGGAAAGGTTTTTATCAGTATGACTTTGCAAAGTTGACTATGTGCTTGGCTTCCTTCCCGCAGTAGACGCATTTTTTGTTTTTGATGCCAGCTTGTGCGTCGAAAGGCATGTTTGTTGCCTTAGCGCCGGTTTCTTCTTTTATCTTATCCTCGCATTCCATTGACCCGCACCATGGTGATTGAGAAAACCCTCCAGTCTTTATTACGTTCTTCAGTTCTTCATATGTATCTGCAGGGTGGATTGATGATTTAAGGGCACTTTCTGCCTTTTGATAAAGGTTTTGATGTATTGAATCAAGGGTTTCCCTTATTTCTGCGCTCAAATCAGCTGATTTTACCTGCTTTTTTTGCAGCGTATCTCTTCTGAAAATGACTACTGAATCTGAATTCATTTCTCTGTCCCCAATTTCTAACCTGATCGGCACGCCCTTGAGTTCCCATTCGTTGAATTTCCAGCCAGGCGAATACGCATCAGTATCGTCTAGATGTGTACGCGCATCGCCGATTAATCCAGCTATCTTCTTTGAATATTCCAATATTTGATTCTTGTTGTTGCCTTTGTATATGGGCACAATCACCACCTGTATCATAGCCAACTTAGGCGGAAGCACCAATCCCTTATCATCTCCATGGGTAGCCACCATGGTGCCCAATACTCTAGTAGATATTGCAAACGTATTTTGATATACGTATTTTGAAGTATTATCTTTGTCAAGGAATTTTATCCCGAAGACTTTTGAAAATTTCTGCCCGTCTGAATGAAAATCTGGGCCCTGTATCGCCCACCCATCAGGCATTAAAAGCTCTATGCTGTAGCTTGCTTCGGCTCCTGCAAATTTCTCTTTTTCAGTCTTTTGGCCAGGTACGCCGGGAAGTGCAAGGTAATCTTTCAATGCAGATGCATATATGCCAAGTATTACATCCTTCTCCGAATCCGCCTCTTCTTTTGTAGCAAATGCCGTATGCCCTTCATTCCATAAAAACTCGCGTGATCTTAGGAACGGCGTCGGATGCTTGAACTCCCAACGCACTACATTGTTCCATTGATTAAGCCTTAAAGGCAAATCCCTCCATGATCTTATCCATTTGGCATAGCTATCATACATTATGGTTTCTGACGTTGGCCTGACAGCAAGGCGTTCGTTGAGTTCGGCGGCCCCGGCATGTGTCACCCATGCAACTTCTGGAGAAAATCCTTCAACATGCTCCTTTTCCAGAGCCAAAAAGCGTTCAGGTATAAAAAGCGGGAAATATGCATCTTTTATGCCTGCAGAATGGAACATCTTATCTACGGAATTTCTAAGCTGGTCCCATATGAAATATGAATCCGGCCTGTAGACTATCATGCCGGAAACTGCGCTATAATCAATAAATTCTGAGCTTATAAGCAACTGTGTATACCATTCGGAAAAGTTATCCGCTTTCTTTGCCGTGAGCTTCATCTTCTCATTATTTTCTTCCATTGCAACACCTTATTCGAGTTTTTGGCTTTTCATCAAAGATTTCAGTATTAATTTTATATGCCCTGCTTCTTTAAGCCTTCTATATGAATAGGCAATCCATCTTTTTCCGAATGGAAGGTATACCGCAACCTTATTTCCCGATTTTGACATATCCTGCAAATATTTATTGTTTATGCCTTTAAGCATTGCGTATGTGACATTCCTTTTGTATTCGTTGTTTAGGGCTTGGGCTTCTTTTATCATGTTTATGTCGTGTGTGCCCAAAGTGAACTCTGTACCCTGGGCAAAAAGCATGCCCATAAGCTTAGAGTAATTTGCGGTTACTGCTTCGCGAGTATTAAAGCTTTTATTTTTAGTGGAAGAGTATGCGCCTTTCACAAGCCTTATTACTGAGCCCTTCGGGAGAATCTTTCTGATGTCTTCTTCGCTTCTTTTAAGATAAGACTGGATGCATATGCCCACCCCTGCGCCATCCAATTCGGACAGGTATAATTGCATTGTAGCGTCGACGTAATCTGCCTCCTCCATGTCAAGCCATACAAATATTTTTGACTTTCTGGCTTCTGCAACAAGCTTAGAATAGTTAGATTTCAATGTATCGGCATCCTTCAGAAGGCCCAACTGGGTAGGCTTTATTGATATGTCTGCATTTATTCCGTTTTCAGTTATATAACGGATGAGGCGCATGTATGTATCAACGGTTTCAGTTATCTCATACTCATTGGTGAATGACTCGCCCAGATAATTTATTATCGTTTTTATGCCTTTTGAATTAAACTTTTTGCTGTCAGCGATAGCATCCTGGATAGCTGGGCCCGATATCCATCGCCCAGCGAATGCTTTCTCAATGAAATTTTGTATGCCCTTCATCATAATACTCCCAATCTCCTCAGATCTGCATTGAGCTTTTTGTTGCCGGTAAAATGCACCCCGCGGATGCCTATCTTCTTAGCGCCTTCGACATTTTCGACAAGATTGTCGATGAATATTGACTCCTCTGGCTTAATCCCCATTGATTTTACAACGCGCTTGTATATTTTTGCATCTGGTTTCCGCACATGCATGTAGCATGATGCGAACCTTTTGTGAAATAAATCCTTAAGTGCGAATTTCTTGGATGCTGAAATGTATCTATCCTTTGATATATTGCTCAGAAGCGCAACCTTGTATTTTTTTCTTAGCATGCGGATCATTTTAATCAGTTCTTTGTTTGGCTTTGCAAGCCTTTCGAATGCTGCAGTCCATTCCAATACGGATGGTTTTATGCCAAGTTTTTGGGATACCGATTTCTCCATATGCTTAGCGCTTAGACTGCCTTCTTCCATTTTTTCTATTAATGGATTGAATACATCTTTTATTTTGGTTGCAGGTAGACCTGTTTTCTTTGCCAGGAATGAAAAATACTGAGATTCCTTATAACATACCACTACACCGCCCAAATCGAAGATTATAGTTTTTATCATGTTAAACAGTTTATATTCCGTTGAAAGGTTATAAAAGTTTACCATTCACATTAATGGCATGGCATCTATCGTTATAGCGTTAGGCGGAAATGCAATACTTGAAAAGGGAATAAAACCCACATATGCAAATCAATTGAAGCGCATAATGGAGTCAGCCAAATCTATAGCTGTTGGGATAAAAAGGATGGATTACAGCAGCATTGTGTTGACACATGGCAATGGCCCGCAGGTAGGCGAAGAATTTCTGAGGAATGAATATTCACGCAAGGCTGTGCCTCCGCTCCCGTTGCACATGCTTACTGCAGAAACCCAGGCGACTGTCGGAGCCATGCTGCAACGGTGCCTAATGCATGAGTTTTCAAGGATGCACGTCAATATGAAGGTTTATGTTGTAATTACCCACGTGCTGGTCTACAAAAAAGATCCAGCATTTAGGCATGCCACTAAGCCAATAGGGCCGTTTTATAACAAAAAAGAGCTTAAAAGCGAGATGGCGTTCGGCAGATTCGATTACGTGAACGAGCATGGAGGGTATAGAAGGGCAGTCGCATCTCCAAAACCCATAAGTATACTTGAAATAGACGCAATAAAGAAACTTGCTTCGTCTGATGCAGTAGTAATAGCAGGGGGTGGAGGAGGCATACCTGTGTTAAAATCACGATCTGGATACGTAGGCGCAGATGCAGTAATAGATAAGGATTATACATCGCAGGTAATAGCAAACGCGTTGGATGCCGACTTCTTATCGATATTGACAGAGCCTAGATACGTATATGCTGATTTTCCAAAGAACATGTCTCCAATTAAAACTGTGAATTTGAGTTTCTCGATGCCCGACATAAAAATTATGGAGGAGGGCACAATCAAGCCAAAGGTTGAAGCCTGCGTCAGGTTTATACGCAAAGGCGGCAAGAAAGCATGCATAGGCAATATTAAGGAGCTAAGATCCTCAATGGATGGCGTTTTTGGCACTGTTTTCGAAAGATAGTAAATGCGTAAACTATGTTTTCATTGATGTGTCTTCGTGACTGTTTTCTTTGGGAATTTGCGCCAATGCATCCTTTATTATGCTTTCATCCGATTGCGATAGCAATCCCGCCTCGGCAATCGGTTTGTATGACAGCACGAAATTCAGCAATTCTGGCAGGTCTGGATAATCGCTTGACAATTCAACTAGGATTTTTGAAGGTGTTTCTTGCCTTACCTTCATTCCAATATCATTATAAACCATCCCAAGTAGGTTGCTGTATCCCATCAGCATGACTATTTTCTTCATCGCGAGCATTAGCTTTTTGATCGATTCCATATTGAGAATGTCTTGCGGTTTCAGGTCATTCCTTGCTTCATTTTTGCTTATGTAGTCTGAATATCCTCTAATCATTTCTTCATGTTGCTCAATTAGATTAGATATAAGGAACATGCTGCGTTCCTCTTCCTTGTTTTCGGGATCCAGCGTTAGCACCTGGCCGTTTACTTTCATCCTGCCCTCTTTTATTTCATTATCCAAGGTGGCTATAGCCTGATTTTTAAGTTCGTCCCTTATTTTGAGCACTAGATCCTGGCATATAATCCATGCCGCCATATTCCCCTTTCCATCATTTGTATTCTGCTTCATATATTACCACCGCTTATTATGGCAACTGTGGCCCCATTAATGCCGCTTTGGCCCTTTATCTTTTCGTATGCAGCAAATGACGCAACGCCTCCCAATTCTGCAATTATGCCCTTTTCCTTGTAAAGCTTTTCTTTAGATTTTTCCAATTCGTTATCCGTAACTGCCACAGCAATGCCTCTTGTACTATTCAGCCCTTCTAGAGCCTGCATGCCAAAGGTTGGGAACCCTACAGCTATTGCATCTGCCTTTGTTTTAGGAATGCGGTATTTAATTCCGCTTTTAGAATTAAATGCATCTACCACTGGTGAGCACCCTTTTGCTTCTACTGCTATGAGTCGCGGCAATTTTTTTATGCACCCGTATGCTTTCATTTCCTTCAGGCCTTTATATATTCCTGAGAAAAGCGTTGCATTACCAACAGGTATTATAATATTGGAAACCCCAGGCAGATTTTGCATTATCTCATATGCCATGATCTTCTGCCCCTCTTTCCTATAGCAATAATCGCCGGACAGGAAGAATCCTTTTTTTCTTGAGTATAATGCAGCCGTATCGAGTGCCTTATTGAAGTCGCCATCTACCATCTTTATAACGGCATCGTTAGTCGATTTTATGTCGCGTATCTTGTCTTTGTTTGCATTGCTGCTTATGAATATATGGGCGCGAATGCCATATAATTTAGAATAATAGGCTATTGAATACGCCATATTGCCTGTTGATGCGCACACCACATCCTTATATCCGTATTCGTATGCCTTTGCCACTTCTATTACCGAGCCTAAATCCTTGAATGATCCCGTTTGGCTCCTTAATTCAAGCTTTAAAAAAAGTCCTGCGTCTTCAGACGCCACTATATCGGCACCGCCTACCGCGTAATGCCTATATGTGCCTTTAGGCAGGGCACTTTCAAAGTCCCAGAATGATCTGCCATTCGGCATTGCAATCCTGCCCACATATGCCACTTCCAGGATACCGTTGCATCTGGCACATGCCTGACTGGCGTATGCGCTGTCGTATTCGGCACCGCATTGAAGGCATTCCAGCTTATAATCCATACACTTACCGCAAATATTAAATTTGCAAATTATAAATTAATAATAGGTGTGATTATGGAAGCAGTAGACAATAAAAAAATTTATGAAAGCATCGAAGACATATTAGATAGAAAGCATTCAGCACTAGTAGTCTGGGATGTACAAAACATGCTCGTAGACAGAATATTCAACAGGGATGAGTTTAAAGATAAGCTGAACGCAGCAGTATCTGCTGCAAGGAGTTCGGATGTGCCCGTATTTTTTACTAAAATAACACCTTTGCCTGGCAGGTATGAGTCACGCGTTAGACTGAGCAGCGCACGCAAATGGGACATGTCTAAAATTCCTGCGGAGGCATTTGAATTAGCCATAGTGCCGGAAAAAGATGATGTAGTCCTTAATAAAAATACTGCAAGCATATTCGTAGGCACAAATTTTGAAATGATGGTAAGAAATGCAGGCATTGAAAGCCTCGTTTTTACTGGGATAGCTACTGAGATCGGGGTAGAATCTAGCGCAAGGGATGCATTGAACCGTGGATTCTTCCCCGTGGTAGTGCAAGATGCGGTTTCATCGGCAGACAAGGATGCCCATGAAAGATCATTAACAAATATGAAGAATATGCTGAACGTGATATCTGTGGAAGCGCTGCTTAAGGCATGGAAATGACATATTTATTTAGAGTTATATAGGGCCCAGGGCAGATTCATATTTTTCCTTGTTGAACTTGAGCCCTATGCTTTTTGATACGTAAAGCGCATCTTCCAAGGCGCTGGAAAGTGCAGATGTTGCACCGGGAGATGGCGTCACGTTGAATATTATGCTATCGCCCTTGATTTTAGACGCACCAAGGGATAACGCCCTTTTGTTTTCGTCTATTATTTGGGGCCTTATGCCGCCGATGTTGCCTGCAAACGTAAGATTTGAATACCTCAATGATGGCACTATCACGGACGCCTCGTTCTTGAGAAACTGGTACTGCCCTATGCCCGGCACGCTATAAAGCATGTTTTTCCTTATTATCCTACGTATGTCCTTGTTTAAAAGTATCTTGAAAAGGCTGCTTATTGTAGGGGCATCAAAATCAAATGTCCTTATGTAATCCAATGATGTACCGTTATGTCTGCGCTCCAGTTGGATGGGCAATGTGACTGTAGGCCCAAACCGGGTTATTGCAGGATTTGTTATGTCCGGATCGCCATGTATGGCAGCGAAAGGTATGCCGCCTTTTTGAACCCTGTACACCTTGCCATTGAGGACGCGTTTTGATGTGTAGAAATTGCCGCCTACCGAAAGTATAGATAGGTTCTTGTCATATCCCATCGATTTGGCAAAAAATAGGCTGTATGTGCCAGAGGCAAATATCACGAATCTGGAGTTGAATGTGTGCTTATCTGTAAATACGGTGTATCCGTCTTGGCTTTTTTTAACCTTCTTCACAGTGGTATCAAATAATATGTGCGTATGGGCCTTGCCTTTGCCGAATGAATTCTCGACATATGAAAGAGTGAGCTTTCCATAGTCGACCATATAGCCTTTATCGGACAGCAATGCGAAAATCTTTTCTTTTGGATCGCGTTTATATGTTATGTTTGGCTCGGCCGTTGAGATCTCTTTCTTGCCTATGGCTTTCAGCCCGGGAAATAGCTCCTTTATCTTAGATGAATATATTTTTTCCAGCGCTTCTATTTCCTCTTCACCTACCCCAAGCACCATCTTCTGACAGCTTTCTAATATGCCTTTGCGCTTGTTTTTTGGCAACATATTCGCATAGTTGAGGACCCTTTCTGCTGTTGCTTTAGTCTCCTTTGCTTTTTCGTATGTATAGTTGGTTTCTATATCGCCAAAATGTAAAGTCTGGCTGTTGTTGATGCTGTTTGAATTAAGCTTGGCCAGTGCATCATATTTTTCTATCAACAGTATTCTATCGGTATTTGTATAATTGCTTAGCGTATATAGCAGTGCTGCGCCGGTTATGCCTCCCCCTACAATTATTATGTCGTAATTTTTATCCATCGCAAATCACATGTGCGATTATGATTCATATGCTATATTTTTAAGGACATAGTTCAGTATGCCGCCAGCCTTGAAATATTCCATTTCCATATCGGTGTCTATCCTGCTCTTGAGCGAAACCGATTTTTGGGCGCTGTCTTTAGAATCATAGTACAGCATCTCCAGCGTATCGCGCGGCTTCATAGAACTTGGAAGTTTTATCGTTATCTCCTTTCCATAATCTATGGCGAGAGATTTTGCGTCGTCTTTGCCGTTGAATTGAATTGGCAGGATGCCCATCCCTATAAGATTGCTCCTGTGTATCCTTTCGAAGCTCTTTGCTATGACGGCCTTTACGCCTATAAGCGCAGGCCCCTTTGCAGCCCAGTCCCTGGAACTCCCTGATCCATATTCTATGCCTCCGAATACCACAAGTGGAATTCCCATCTTCTTGTATTTTATTGCTGCCTCGTATATAGGCATTTCATCCCCATCAGGATAGTATATTGTATACCCACCTTCTTTTCCATTTAACATGAGATTTTTGATCCTGTTGTTCGCGAATGTGCCGCGCATCATGACTTCGTGATTGCCCCTGCGGGCGCCATATGTATTGAAATCTTTTTGCTCTACTCCTTTTTCAATCAAATACTTGCCAGCAGGGCTGTCCTTCCCAATTGCACCTGCGGGGGATATGTGGTCAGTGGATACAGAATCGCCGAATACCGCAAGGATTTTGGCCCTAGATATGTCTTTTATTGGGCTTTGAACGTTCTTTAGTTCCAATCCATCGAAGAAAGGCGGCTTTCGTATGTACGTGCTGGTTTCATCCCACTTGAATATTGCGCCAGATGGAGAATCAATTGCATTCCAGTATTTATTCACGTCATACATCTTGCTCCCATATTCATCATGGAACATTGATATCGAAACATATTCGTTTGTCATTTTCTTTATCTCGGCGTCTGATGGCCATACATCCTTCAGATAGACAGGAGTTCCATCTGATGCTACGCCAATTGGGTCTTTTGTAAGGTCTTTCATGACATTGCCAGCTATAGCGTATGCAACCACCAGCGGAGGCGACATCAGGTAGTTTGCCCTTACATCCCTATGTATTCTAGCCTCGTAATTCCTATTTCCGGAAAGCACTGCCGCGACGTCAAGGCCATTTCCGTTTATGGCGTCGCTCTGCTTGTCTATAAGCGGCCCGCTGTTTCCTATGCACGTGGTGCACCCGTATCCGACTAGGTCGAAACCAAGCTTTTCGAGAGGTTCCATCAAGCCTGCTTTTTTGAGATAATCTGTGACAACACGCGATCCAGGCGCCAAGCTGGTCTTAACCTTCCTTGTGTCTACTTTGAGGCCTTTTTCAATTGCTTTCTTTGCCAGTAGCCCTGCGCCTATCATGACAGATGGATTGCTCGTATTAGTGCAGCTTGTTATGGCTGCAATAACTATGTCGCCGTCTGAAAGCTTCACTTCATAATCTGCATATTTGATTATGGTGCTCTTTTGCGATTCGTGCATAGGTGCGTCCTTTATTGCACCATTGCCAGGGCCTTGGCTTTCGCTGGACCATCTGGTATAGTCCTTGCTGTTTATCTTATGGTCAGGCTGGATGCTGGAATCCTTTGAAAGGAACATGTTTATGAAGTTATTCCTTACGGCATCAAGAGGGAGCTGCTCTTTTGGCTGGCTAGGCCCCGAGATGCTCGGCACTATGCTACCTAAATCCACTTCGAGCACATCCGTATATATTACTTTGGCGTAATCTATTTCAAACATCCCTTGGTTTTCATAGTACCTGCGCACTAATTCTATCTGCTCTGCGCTTCTCCCTGTACTTTTCAAGTAATTGAGAGTCTCTTCATCTGGGGGGAATATGGCTATCGTTGCACCATATTCTGGGCACATGTTAGATAGGGTGGCCCTGTCGGGCAAAGAAAGGTGCTTGATTCCTTCGCCGAAAAATTCAACGAACATATTCACCACCTTTTTCTCCCTGAGCATCCTGGTTAATGTAAGGGCAAAATCAGTAGCGGTTACGCCTTCATTCATATGTCCCTTAAGGTGCACGCCCAATACTTTTGGCGTAATAAAAGATACAGGCTGATTCAGAAGCGCTGCTTCTGCTTCTATGCCTCCGACGCCGAAGCCCAATACCCCTAAGCCGTTTACCATAGTAGTATGCGAATCGGTGCCAACCAATGTATCTGGATATGCGATAGACCTTCCATCAATGTCCTTGAGACTCACGCATGTAGCTATGTATTCGAGGTTCACCTGGTGGCATATGCCCGCAGATGGAGGCATTACCCTGAAATTTTTGAAGCCGTTGCTTGCCCATTTCAGCAGAACGTATCTCTCTTTATTGCGCTCTATTTCCTTTTCCTGGTTTAAAGAAATGGCACTTATCACATTGAAGTAATCTACCTGGACAGAATGGTCTATTATCAGGT
Organism: Candidatus Martarchaeota archaeon; assembly: GCA_023473255.1. Taxonomy (GTDB): domain Archaea; phylum Micrarchaeota; class Micrarchaeia; order Micrarchaeales; family Micrarchaeaceae; genus JAMCYW01. Next base: position 15,446 of record JAMCYW010000001.1, read on the forward strand.
CTACTGGCATTATTGGCTGGATTTTTTCTACATCAATGTTCTTATCCGCCATAAAGTCGCGCATTGAAGCTAGGTCTACAACCGCAGGTACTCCGGTAAAATCCTGCATTAGGACCCTTGATACCTTGAATGGTATTTCCTTGTCTGCAGGGTTCTTTGCATCCCAATTTGCAAGAGATATTATATCCTCTTCTTTTATAGCCTTGCCATCGAGGTTCCTAAGCAGAGACTCCATTACTACCCTTATTGAGAACGGAAGCTGCGAAAGCTTGCCTGCGCCTTCGGATTCCAAACTTTTCAATGAATAGAAGAATATTTCTTTGCCTGAAGCGAGTTTAAAGCTTGACAGATGCCGCGAATTTGATGAAGCCTGATTTGATCCTTGTGCACTATGTTCTGATTGCATTCTACCACTGCATTTGTAATCAGCATATAAAACTTAAAAACGTTATAAAAACGTTTTAATACATGCATACAACTTTCGGATGCGCATTATTTATACCTTGGTTGATAATTTTTATTGTGATTGAATGGCGGTTGATACACCAAAAATATCTTCAGGCTTGGAAGGCGTTTATATCACCAACTCTGACATATGCAAGGTAGACGGAATAAATGGAAGGCTTTGGTACCGCGGATATTCCATCGAGACCCTTGCAGAAAATTCCAACTTTGAAGAGGTATCTTATCTGCTCATTTATGGAACGCTCCCCAATGCAGCCCAGATGGAGGCATTTTCAAAGAAGCTAAAGCAGTACAGGGAACTGAGCCAGACCACTATTGATATAATATCCAGAATGGTTGGAAAGGCTGACCCTATGGATATCCTGAGGACTGCAGTGTCTGCACTGCCTGCAGACGATAAGGATGCATATGAAAACTCTGACGACCAAAACGCAAGGAAGAGCATAATGCTTATATCTAAAGTTGCAAGCATAACCGCAACCATAGGAAGGATGATTGCTGGAAAAACTTATGTAAAGCCAAATGACGACTTGAATCATGCATCAAATTTCCTTTACATGCTAAATGGCAGCAAGCCCAACGAACGTGACAGCAAAGTAATTGACTTGATGCTCATGCTGCATGCAGAGCATGCAACAAATGCATCTACATTTTCCGCAATGGTCACAGGGTCGACCTTGGCCGACATATATGCGGCAATTACCTCTGGAATAGCTACCCTAAAAGGACCGCTGCATGGAGGTGCGGATGAGAATGCCCTTAAGATGATGCGCGAGATTGGGCTGCCGGACAATACGGAAAAATATATTGACGACGCATTAGAGGGCAAAAAACGAATAATGGGATTTGGCCATAGGGTGTATAAGACTTATGACCCTAGGGCAAAAATAATAAAGAAATACCTTATAGAATCTGAGGGTTATTCCGATGATTTGAAAAATCTTACGGCAATAGCGCTTAGGGCCGAAACGCTCATGATAGACAGATTGGGCAAAACACACGGCATATGGCCCAATGTGGACTTTTTTTCTGGCCCGGTTTATCTATCTATAGGGATACCGTTAGAATTGTTTACACCGCTTTTTGCAGTTGCACGAACTCCAGGATGGTGCGCCCACGTGTTAGAGTACTGGAAGAACAACAGGCTGTTCAGGCCTTTGGATTTTTATACAGGTATGCTGGATTTAGAATACAAGAAGATGCCCGAGAGATAGTCATTTTGATATAGACACCCTTACCCAGCTTTTGTTTCTCTTAAGGCTTTTCACCTTTAGGTTTGTGTCTTTTATCAGGCCGTATATATCGCTTACTTCTATGCCGTGTGAACCTCCAATAAACTTGAGCGGGCCAGGCATGCGCCCTAATTCGTATTCATATATGTTTATAACACCGCCATTCGTAAGAAATTTTGACATATAAAGCAGTGCGTCTTTCTTTTTCTTCCAGTGGTGGAATGATATGGAACTCATTATTATATCGAAATTGCGCTTAAACGGGATATTTCTGCTTGAACCTATCTTGAACGATACATTGGACCTTTTTGCTGACGCTTTCTTTGATGCGATCTTTATCATGCTCGGGGACGGATCTATGGCGTATACTTTCA
>JAMCYW010000014.1 GCA_023473255.1 Candidatus Martarchaeota archaeon
TCACTTTCGTATGTTCTCTGCCTTTGCCAGGGCTCCTGATGGAAAAGAGGTCGAAGAGCTGACCAGAAAGGAGATCATAAAGGCATTAAGGTCAAGGGTGCCTATAGAGCAGGTGCTTTCAGGGCAGAAATACAATTCCAGGCAGAATAACCATACGGCATCGCCACAGCCGAGCATAGCGCAGGCGGATGCCCATAAGGATTACCAGGAATCTCAAAACACCGATAAAGGAGAGAGGGAGAAACCATCCTCTTCATACCAGCAAAGGAACCCAAGGCAAAGGCAGAGAACATACGAAAGTGAAAAGGTAAACATGCCAAGCCCTTCTGAGATATCCAGCAGAATGTATGGCAGGCAACGCGAAGAGCACAAAGAGCAAAGGATTGACGCACAGCATGAGCAAGCTGCCCGCCAACATGAATCTCAATCTAATATACCGCGCATCGGCGCAGATTCTGAAGAGCCTTCAGCCATAGACAGGATAGAATTTTCAGATGCTAAGCGTATGCCCTCGCCATCTGAAAAATATACTGTGGCATTGGCGGAGCTCAAGAACACGCTTAGGGGAAGGCTCTTCTCAGAAGAGGGAAAGATGGTATCCGAAATCCCCATAAGGGAGTTAATATTGACGATACAGGACCATACGGATATAAAATCCATAGTGTTCGACGGCATAATAACGCAGCGTCTAGTAGAATTGGCATACAAGCAGGGCGTAAGGGAGATATACGGCATCCGTGCAAGCCAGCTAACAAAAAGATACGGAGACATGCTGCTTTACGCTGGCGAATCTGGAGTAGTATGAAGTTGAATGCCCTATCAATATAGGGCGCTTTTTTTTATTTGGCTCATTTCTTATTTGCAATAGCTTTAAATATTGATAGTTTAAAATAAAACTAGTTTATTTTTAAACTATAACCATCCTGGTCTTCAAATGCCAAAATCCGGAGCTATCGCAAAGAATATTGAACCTGGAGGGTGGCATCCTTACATAGATAAGGAGCTGAGGCACATAATCCTAAAGGCCATAATATTAAATAAGATAAAACGGGGCAATGTCTATCCTTATTCGCTGATAAAAGATATATCAAAGCTCAATAACCTGAAGGTTCACTCTAATGATATCAAAAATGATGTTTATAATGTAATATCGACACTTGAGAAATCTGGGTACATAAAGATTACGGCTAGGATTGAAAATGGAAGGCTAAAGAAGTATTTTACGCTTACAAAAAAAGGCGATACTGCACTGACGGACATCAAAAAAGGTTTCGACAGCGCAGTAAAAAGCCTGAAAAAGGCCCTAAGGTGAATCTTTGGAGGATATAATAAAGGTCAACGACATAATCAAGAGGTTTGGAGATTTCACAGCTGTTGACAGCATAACCTTCAGCGTAAAGAAGGGAGAGATATTCGGCATATTGGGGCCGAACGGCGCGGGAAAAACGACAACCATAAACATGATTCTCGGAATTCTTAGGGTAACACGTGGAAGCATATTGATTGATGGCATGGACAACATAAAGCATGCAACTGAAATAAAAAATATGATAGGCTTCATGACACAGGAGACCGTAGTGGATGCTGAGCTTACGGCATATAAAAATTTGGAGATCTTTGCAGATTTATACCACATAAAGGATGTAGACGGCAGAGTGATGGAATCGCTGCGCGAGGGCGGGCTTACGGATTTCGCCAATTCTAAGGCAGGCTCTTTTTCAGGGGGCATGCAGCGCAGGCTGAATCTTGTAAAATCCATGATACATCAGCCAAAGATACTCATACTTGATGAGCCCACAACTGGATTGGATGTCCAGAACAGGGTAGATATGTGGAAGCGCATAAAGGCTCTTGCCAAAAACGGAGTTACGGTAATATTGACAACCCAGTACCTAGAGGAAGCAGACCAGCTCTGCAATCGCATAGCCATAATAGACCATGGGAAGATAAAGGCGCTGGGAACTGCATCTGAACTTAAAAAATTGGTGAGCAACGAAAGCATATTGGATATAGTGACTGATGAAGGCTCGGTGAAGAAGGTTAGCGCCATACTTTCCAAGGAATTCAAACTGCAGGTAACCGAGAATATAGACAGGATAAATGCGCCAATAAAAGCGGATATTGCGTTGCTTTCAAAGATTATTGCGTCGCTGACAAAAAACAAAATACAGATAATATCGATAGGCATACATCTTCCAACGTTGGACGACGTATTCATAAAATTGACTGGGGCGGGACTCCGCGATACGCTAGGCGAGCAGCAGTCAAACAGGTCAAGGATAATGAATATGCGCGGATAGTGGTATGATGAACATAGAGAATACTTTTATTGATGCGTACACTATTTTCAGGCGCGAGATGCTCGTATTCAAGAGCAACATCCGCGCCAACACCGCAAGAGCATTGATATTTCCGTTAATAATACTGGTATTTTTCGGAAATCTTGGGTCTACTTCGTCAAATGTGCCTATTGCAGTAGTGAATCTGGCCAACAACCCCCAGTCGCTGCAATTCATAAATACATTGGAATCACATTCCGCAGTTTCTATAAAAGCCATAACAAACGAGAATGCAGCCATATCCATGCTCGGATCAGGCAGCGTTTACGTAGTCGTGGTTATAGCCCCGAATTTCGGGTCAGCCCCCAGCAGCTCAACGAGCATATACGAATATTACAGCAGTTCTGACATAACCGATGCAGGTTCTGCGTTAAGCTTCATACAGTTGCAAGCATCGAATTTTGGAGCACATGTAATAAGCAGGTCATCGGTGCAGTCGATGAGCCTTCCCTCTGCCCCGTCTAGCACAGTGAAAGAGGTCTCTTTATCTGGAACCAAGGCGTCATACGAGGAGTTTCTTGTTGCAGGGGTATTGGCTATGATTGTAGTCTTTGGTACGATGTTCGGCGGAGGTTTTTCGGTGATAACAGATAGGCAACTGGGCACTATGAAGGCTTTCCTTATAACCCCAGTTACAAAAACGTCCATCATATTGGGCAAGATGTTTTCCAGCACTCTTCAGGCCGTGCTCTACGTGATAGTCACGCTGGCAATAGCGTTCTTGCTTGGCTCATCTGTGGCCATGGGAATCATAGGCATAATATGGATATTCCTGCTCTCGTTTATCGTCGCACTTGGATTTAGTGCGTTATCAATAGCGCTGGCTGCAAACCTAAAAAAGGTTGAGTTATATGCCATAATAGCAAACGTCTTTACATTGCCCTTATGGTTCTTGAGCGGGGCGTTCTTCCCTGCATCTTCTATGCCGTCATGGATGCGCGTAATAAATGCAGTGGATCCGCTGACATATGCAGTAAATGGCATAAGGTCGATAATGCTAAACGGGACATACCCGTTACCGATGATAGCATTGGAGTTCGGCGTCCTCATAGGCTTTGCCATAGTGATGTTTGCAATATGCTTGAAGTCGTTCAAAAATACTATATGATGATTAAACAGGTGAAAAAATGTATACGAAAAGACCCTTATGGATGAATAGGATTGCTGCGCTTGCAGCTGTAATTTTTATGCTGATGTTTGCAATTCCGGCGTATGCCCAGACAACGTCTGCATTTGGAGGCGGCAACGGCGCTCTTTCGATAACTAACCTGCAGGTTTTGCCGCAGCCCGTTGTAGCTGGCGAAAATGTTACTGTGCAATTCCAGCTATACAATTCGTATACCCAAACCCTGAACAATGTTAATTTGTATCTTCAGGCAGAGAACCCGATAATAAACGTTACGCCGTCGCATTCATTCATCACCGATACCATAGGGCAAGGCATATTTGGCGGGCTCGGCTACGATGTATTCGACTACACTCTACACATACCTAGCTATCTTCCTTCTGGCGTATATACGATAGATGTGATAGCAAATTACCAGACTTCGCAGGCTGATGGTTTTGGCACAACGCAGGAAGAGCCTGCCCAGTCCGTAATGCCGATAACAATATACGTGCATGGGCTTGCCAATGTGAATTTCAACATAGTGCCAGAAGGAAGCATAAGTCCTGGAGTGCCGTTTGCAGCCACATTAGAGGCGGTCAATTCTGGAGGCGGGACGGCGAGGAATATGACCGTAAAACTGCTTAGAGGGCCTATCATCGCAGTAGGATCAAGCACCATAAATTTCGGCAATGTGGGCCAAACGCCATCTGCATCGCAGGTCATGCTGGAAGAAAACCAAAATATATCGCAGGGTACGAACTACCTAAACCTAAACGAGCATTATTCAACAGGATATGGGGCTAGTTATAACTCAAATATCTCAGTGCCGATAGATGTAATTCTTAACAAGCCGGATATAATAGTCAGCGCCGTAAGCGCAACGCCACAGACACTGACACCCGGGTCAAACCAGACATTGGAGCTTCAGGTGCAGAATACAGGCACAGGCACGGCGAAAGACGTGCAAATTAACTTCATAAAGAACGGCTTCATAGCTCCGGATGGCTCTACATCCTCGCTCTTCTTGGGGACGCTTGCGCCAGGGCAATCAATGCCTGCAAGCCTGCTCGTAAAGGCATATGGAAATATGACTTCAAGCGGCAATGAAAACCTGTCAGCCGATGTGAGCTACAATTATTCAAATGGCATGAATCGGACATTATCCGTAGAATACATACCGCTGCACATCGCCGGAAGCGCAATGTTCAACGTTACTGCAGTATACTCGAATGCAGCCCCTGGTGCAACCTATGCTCCCTTGAAGTTTACCATAAAGAACGTAGGCAATGAGCCGGCCAATGGAGCTTACTTTACGCTGCAATCCATATACCCGATAACTGTCACTGATTCAAACGTATATGTAAATAGCATAGCGCCTGGAAGCTCAGAGAACGTTACATTTTACATAAGCGTAGATAAACAGAGTTCCGCCGGGGACTTTCCTGCCACAATATACGAGCAATGGAGGCAGCCGAACGGCGCGCTTACCCAGGAGTATTCCAGCTCAAACAATTACTATGTGCCAATCGGTAGCACTGAAAGCAAAGGCTCAAGCGGCGCATCTGGGTATATTGCCTTAATCATAGTTATTTTGGCGATCGCATTTGTCGCAAACAGGACAATTAATATGCGCAAAAAAAGCACAAAAGTTAAAAAGGATGGACAAAAAAAGAATATGCTATAGATAGGATTGGCATCCGCATGCGTGGCATGCCAGCCTAAACTGTATACGTGATGCAATGGCAGATGTAATATCAGGAGTAGTAGACCCATTATTGAAGAAATATGGCGTACCTATATGGGTAAAACCTTACCTAAATGAATACATCCGATCGGATCCGATAAATGCCATAAAAAGGGCCACAAGCTTTGTCGATGTAAAGAGGAAGAAGGGGCAGGTGACAAACAACAGCGTAGTGTTGCCAAACAATACTGTATTTAAAATCGAAAGCGTAGTAGACATAGTGAGCTTATTCTTTTATGGGGAAGAGAGAAGCGTACAGATTGCAGAGAAATGGTCGTCAAAACCAGACTATCTAAACAAGGAATATGTGAAACACTTTTCAGAAATGGTTGAGATAGAAAAAAGGCATCTTCGCGCCATAAAGAACCTCCTTGAAGGATTAGGGCATAAGCCTGTACCGCCTTCTGAAACAGTGAAAGGGGTATTTGACTATATAGAAAACCTCCAGGACTGGAACGAACGTCTTGTTGCAATGAACATAATAATAAAATCAACGTACGGCACTGCATTCGGTATGATGTTTTATAAGGTGTTCTATTTCGTAATGCCAGAGTATATGAGATCGTTCGGGAAGGCATTCAATTATCAGGGTGAAGAGATAGAATGGGGTTTCGAGGAAGCGAAGCGCATAATATCGGAGAAGCTCATTGATGACGGCAGGCTTATCGAAATGACTGAAATTATACTTACGCTGATTTCAAAAACGATAAACTCTGAAATGTCATTTGCCGAAGAGGCAGGCATCATCAAAGAAGCTGGACTGCTAAAGAAAGTGGCGCTCGCATACCCATTGCATATATATTCCAATTTAGGCGTCGATATAGATATTGACAAAGAGCTCTCAAAGATATATAAGGATTCTGAATGAATATGCTAGACCCCATTAACTGCAATAGCAATATCTGCGGAAGTTATAAATATCCTGCAAATCAATAGATAGGAAGTGCACATATCTTATGTTAACAACAAGCGAGTGATATAAATGGCTGAAAATACACAAAATCAGGAAAAGGCAAACGAGAATATAGTATATATAGGCAAAAAGCCAACGATGAACTACGTTCTGGCAGTAGTGACCCAGTTCAACAATGGCATGGCAGAAGTCGTATTAAAGGCCAGAGGCAATGCGATCTCCAAGGCAGTAGATGTAAAAGAGATAGTCACGAATAAGTTCATGCCTGATCTTAAACTGAAGAATATATCTACTTCGTCAGAGGAGTTGACCAACGAAGATGGAACAAGATCTAAAGTCAGCGCAATACAGATCCTTTTGGGCAAATGATGGCAATATGCCGTCATCTAATTCTTTTATTTGATTTTTTACAGAAATAAATCAAGGAATAAATATATTCGCTTTAAAAGGATAATGCTGCATTCAATATCCTGCTTAACCGAGTATATGCTGCACAGGTGTTCACATTGTTGAGGACGCATTTTATAGAGGAGCTCAATGCGAGCATGGATGGAAAAGAGGTTACGCTGTCTGGATGGGTGCACGAAGTAAGGGAACTTGGCAAGATGACGTTCCTTCTGCTTAGGGACATTACAGGCATTGCCCAGGTCATTGGAAAGAAAGGGGTTGTAGCGGACTCATTGATGTACCAGATGTCGCTGCCGAAGGAAAGCGTAGTGCGCATTGTTGGCACAGTAAAGGCCAATCCTGAGGCGAAGAGCGGCTTTGAGATAGCGATAATGGAGATAGAAAACCTTAACCCCATATCAGCGAAAATACCATTTGAAGTTACTGGAAAGGTGCCCGTGGAGATGGACGTGCGCCTAAATTATAGGTATATAGACCTGAGAAGGCAGCAGACCGAAGCCATCTTCAAGATAGAATCTACAATACTGTCATCATTTAGGGAAATTCTTTTAGGCAGGCGTTTTCTTGAGATACGTACACCATCGATAGTTGCAGAAGCGACTGAAGGTGGATCTGAGCTGTTTCCGGTTCAATACTTTGAGTCTAAGGCATTTCTCGCCCAATCGCCGCAGCTTTATAAACAACTGGCAGTTATAGGAGGATTGGATAGGGTATTTGCAATAACACCAGTATTCCGCGCCGAAAAATCAAACGACGTATACCACCTCAACGAAGTAACGCAGATGGATATAGAAATGGCGTTTGCAGACCATCAGGACGTTATAAGCATACTTATAGAAGCAGTTACGGGCATTATCAAAGAGGTCAAGGCCAAAAACGCCAAGGATCTTGAAATACTAAACGTAAATTTGGAGGTGCCAGAGGCAAAGGTCGTAACATACACAGAAGTAGTAGAAGCATTGAAAGTAAAATCGGCTGGCATAAAATTCGGTGATGATTTCACTCGCGAGGACGAAAAAATGATAAATGATTTATATGGAGATGCAGTGGTAGTCACCGAATACCCTGGCTCAATAAGGGCGTTCTATTCTATGCCGAACGACAAAAATCCAGAACTCTCTAACAGCTTTGATTTCATATACAAAGGCATGGAGATATCGAGCGGAGCACAGAGGATTCATCTTCCTGAATTGCTTATAGAAGCTATAAAAAAGAAAGGCATGGATCCTAAATCATTTGATTTTTATGTCAATGCGTTTAGGTGCGGCGCGCCTCCACATGCAGGATGGAGCATTGGCTTAGAGCGATTGGCAATGAAGATTACAGGCATGGACAATATAAGGGAATGCGCGTTGTTCCCAAGGGACAGGAAAAGGCTTACTCCCTGAATGCCTGCTTTTGCATGCGCTTACGCGCTTTCAAAAAATTGCTCTATGCGGCGATTTATTTTCATGGCGTTTGACTTTGTCACCGTGTAGTTCTTCTTCGCTTTCGACATCTCGTCTAGTTTTATGAAATACCAGCCTTTTCCGCTCATCCTCCATGCTATGAACGTGCTTGTACCCGTATTTGCCTCCCAATTTTTTAGGACTTCAAACTTCTCTGTTTCTATAGCAAGCCCGGACTTCTCCCAAGCCTTGCATTCGAAAGCCAGCCCTTTCCCGTTCCTGAATACCAATATATCAGGGCTCAATGAATTTACGCCGCTGCCGGCAGACCTCATTACGGAATACCCTTTGCCGTAAAACGTATTTATGAGCTCTCTCTCGCTCCTGGCGCCCTTTATATACCTGTGCAATAAACCACGATTGACATATTGATTTAAAATTAATATAGCTTATTGAAGATTTATAAAAAAGGATTTTGCGCATTATGATGCCACAGACAGCTGTTTATCCTATGTGATGTTTGCTATTCGCCTATTTCGAACCTGCTCAGCGTCCTCTTGCGCCTGCTAGAAAAGGGCCTGAATTCGTTGCCATTGCCAGTATAGAATTTCGAGAAGAATTCCACATAAATAAGCCTGGCGCCCTGTATCCCGGGCTCGAATATAGCTATCACAAATGTGAAAAGCTGCCCTATTATAAGTATGAGCGTGCCGACTATGCCCAGCAGCGGGCCATGGGCCCATCCCCTTATGAAAACAAAATCTATAACTCCTGCCAATATCACAGATGCAAGAAGTATGCCGACCAACCTGGTATATGACAATATGTGGCTTACAAGCGACGGTATTTCCATAAGCGATTCAAAGCCTTCAAATGCCAGGACCGATATTATGCCGCCCGCGATTAGCACATATGATAAAGCTACAGGTATGTTGCTAAAGCCAAGCTGAGACCTGTGCAGTACTGCAAGGCCAAATATTACTATGCCTATCGCCGCTGAAAGCCATCCAAGCCTGCCAAATGCCTTCTTCTTCTGCCCTGCTGCCATCCTATTAAAGAAGCCCAGGATAAAACCTGAAGCCACCATAGCTACGCCTATCCATCCGGATATGACCAGCAGTTTTGAGAGGTTCACCTCCACATTGAAGAGCGCAGTGTACGGAAGCTGGAATCCGAAGTATTCGTTGAATGCAATGCCCAATACTATTGCTATTATTGATCCAGGTATTATCGCCTTTGCTATCGTGACCATGCCGTTAGGGCTTATTATGGTGCCTATGAACCTGCTGATCGGTTTTGGTATGAGGCTCTTCTTTGGTGGATGCTTCATTCTTCTTATAAGCCACAGCGCGCCGAGAAGCATAACAATGCCATACCCTGCATCTCCAACCATAAGTCCAAAGAATATTGGAAATATAAACGCAAACATTACAGTAGGGTCTATCTCGTCGCTTCTTGGCAGGGAATAAAACCTTATAAAAAATTCATAAAGCCTGGTCTTTAATGGGTTGTCGAATTTTGTTGGAGGCAGCGATTTTGTCTCAACAGTATAGAGTATATAATGCTCTTTAGTTACATTTGCCAAGTCCTTTTCAAGGCCCTTCATATTGGATGCTGGCACCCATCCGTCTATAGTTATCACAAATTTGCTTATCCCCAGCCTAGAGGTTATATCCAGCTTTTCCGTTTCCAAATCTAACTGCTCTCTTATTGCGCTTACTATCCCGTAATACTCATTGGATATCGCATCAAGCTCATCATTGAGCGATGACTTGCGCATCTCAAGCTTTTTAATCTCGGCGTTTAGCCTTGACCTCTCTTCCGCCACGCTGCCCTTGAATTCAGGCAGCACTTCTAGCTTTATTTTATAGCTTTCTGAAAATTTTCCGAACTTGTTCTGGTCTTGCTTTGATATTGATATTATGGCAGAGTTTTTGCCCCTGGAAATTATGCAGTCAACATTTTTTTCTGCATTTTCCAAAAACTCGTCAAGCTTCTGGCCATATGCAAGAAATGACATAGTCATGCTGGAATTCAATATTGATAGGTCTTTATCAAAATGCCCGATCATGCGTATCGTACTCAGATTATCGTTCAGGCCCTTAAGCTTAGACGACAATGCTTCTATGTCCCTGCTTATTGCAGATACCCGATCGGCTATTTTTATGGAATCTGCCTTTGAAAAGAGATCGCTTAAGCTTTCAAAAAGGTAGCGTTTTTTTGATTCTTTCTGATGCATCATGCCTTCCAAGCTGCGAAATCTTTGGGCATATGTGCTTACCTCCCCGTATTTTATTGCGTGGCTCCCAAGAAGCATGAATACGTCTTCCGGAACCTGCTCTACCTGCATTACGCCAAGGTCATGGAGTGCTGAGAGCGCAGGCTCGTAATACGTCCTGTCTATTATGAGCCTTATCCTTGACATCTTTGCAGGTTTGAACATTCATACACCGAATTTCTCATTTACAGCGTCAGAGAACATATTCATTGCATCTTCATCGCTTGGTTTTTTCAGGGCCTTTATTCCTGCGATCTTCGATTCATAGATTTCATTTGCACGCTTTGATGCATCAGCTTCGGCAGACGCAATTTCCTTTTGATATGCAAGATCCGCACTTTCTATGCCAGCCTTTAAATCCTCTTCTGCCTTTGCATGCGCCTCGATTAGCCTTGTACGGGCTTCTTCCTCTGCATCATTTATCTCTTTTTCAGAATCAGCCTCGGCCTGCTTTATCTTTTCTAAAATGCTTATATCGCTCATTTCAACACCATGATGACAAAGAACAGGAATGCCATAGTTGCGATGACATTGAAGGCCAAAAACGCCATCTTTATGGCCCTAAACCTCCTTAGAGCTTTGGCGCCGCTAGCCTTAGGCACGGGCATTGCATTGCTCCCCTTTGCCCAATAATTCTTATAGTTATACGTTTTCATTCAACTTGCCCTTTATAAACTTTAATGAAACTATCTGGTCCCGCTCAAGGTCTTCCAGACGCTGCTTTATATAGGATACCTTTGATTTTAAATTCGGTATTGCCACGTTTTCAATTGCGTTCGAGCGCCGGTTAAGCTTTTCTATTTCGTGCAGCAGCTTACGCAGCGAATTCTCCTTCTCCGCTATTTCTATGAGCATCATAAACAATTCCTGATAGCTTCGCTTTGCGTCTTCTATGGAAGTCGGTACGCTGATGAGCTCGTACCCCATTGGCATTGCGGCATATCCGTTTAGGTTTATATTAGGTATCTTTACGCCCATAACGTTTTTTGCAGACACCTTGGCGGATATATTGCTCTGCTCCGCAGCTATCCTTTCCAGATTGATCCTCCCGGATACCATCTCCGCAAGCTTGATGCTTTCTATTGATTGCGATACCATTGCGTATAGGTTTCCGCGCAAGGCTTTTATCTGCCTGGCTAGGTCGAAGAATTCCAGCACTAGGCTAGAGCGTTTCATCTTGAGCAGATTCAGGCCTTTTGAGGCGACCCTTATCCTGCCCTTTGTCTTTATGAGCTCTATTCTAGTAGTCTTCAGGTTACTTTGCGCCATTATTCCACTTGCCGTATTTTTTAATGTATTCGTCTTTTATGCGCTTTATCTCCCTCTCGTCAAGCGGAGCGAAGAGATCCCAGCCTATGCCGAGCGTTTTTTCTATGCTTCGGTCTTCATAATAATCCTGCTTCACGAAGTTGCTCTCGAACGAATCCGCGAATTTAAGGAATTTCTTGTCGTTTGCGCTGAGCGCTTCTTCTCCGACAATCTCAGTAAGGCTGCGGAGGTCCTTACCTCTCGCGTATGCAGCATAAAGCTGGTCTGCTACTCCCCTATGGTCTTCCCTAGTGCTTTTCTTGCCTATGCCCTGGTTCATTAACCTTGACAGCGATAAAAGGACATCGATATTCGGATATACTCCACGCCTGTATAATTCCCTGCTGAGCACTATTTGGCCTTCGGTTATGTAACCAGTAAGATCAGGTATTGGATGGGTGATGTCATCTCCCGGCATCGTGAGTATAGGTATCTGCGTTATAGATCCCTTTCTGCTTTTTATTTTCCCGGCGCGCTCGTATATTGTAGAAAGATCCGTATACATGTATCCAGGATATCCCCTTCTTCCAGGGACCTCTTCCCTTGCTGCGGAAACTTCTCTCAGCGCCTCGCAGTAGTTTGTCATATCTGTAAGTATTACCAGCACATGCATATTTTCCTTGTATGCCAAATATTCCGCAGTCGTAAGCGCAAGCCTAGGGAGGATTATTCTTTCCATAGAAGGTTCAGACGACAGATTAAGAAACATCACTGCGCGCTCCAATGCACCGGTCTCTTCAAACTCCTTCTTGAAGAAGTTTGCCTCTTCGCTGTTTATGCCTATGCCTCCGAATACAACGCTAAAGCCTTCGCTCTCGCCCAATATCTTCGCCTGCCTAGCTATCTGTGCAGCTATGCGATTGTGGGGAAGTCCAGAGCCTGAGAATATTGGCAGCTTTTGCCCTCTTACCAGGGTATTCATCCCGTCAATAGTGGATATACCAGTCTGTATGAATTCCGACGGCTCTTCCCTTGCATACGGATTGATAGAGCTGCCATTTATGTCCAGAGATTCGTTGCTGTATATGGGAGGGCTTCTGTCCCTTGGACGGCCCATGCCATCGAATATCCTGCCAAGCATGTCTGTGCTCACGTTTATATGTGCAGTATTGCCCATGAATTTGACCTTAGTATTGCCCAGATTCATGCCTCTCGTCTCGCCGAATGACTGCACTATTGCCAAGCCGTCCCTGCTGTCGAGGACCTGTCCTGTGACTGATCTGCCGTCCTCCAGTTTTACCTCGACCAATTCGTTGTATCCGGCATCCTTTACGCCCTCTACAAATAGAAGCACGTTTGTGACCTTGTTTATCGTTTTATAGTATATGTCATTCATTCTAGCACCATTTATTTCTTCTCTGGCTCAATAGCCTTTATTTTAGATATAGACGATATTATTTCATTATAATACTGCTCTATCGCTTCTTCCTTCACGAATTTCATCTTCGCTATCTTTTGCCTTACCTCTAGGTCAGCCATCTGTTCCATCGCCACACCCTTGCTGAGTGCTATTTCCTCCTCATCGCCCAATGCAAGGATTGACTTTAGCATCATATACTGCTTGCGTATTGAGGTATATGCATCGACTTCGTCGAAAGCGCTTTGCTGCAGGTAATCCTCCCTTATGCTTTTTGCTACGTCCAGTATCAGTTTGTCTGCTTCCGGAAGCGCATCATATCCTACAAGCTGCACAATTTCGTTTATTTCAGCCTCTTTCTGCAGCGTACCCATAGCCTTCTGATAGAGTTCAGGCCAATCTTCTGCAACATTCTTCAGGTACCAAGGCTTTAGATCGTCTATGTACAACGAATAGCTGTTCAACCAGTTTATTGAAGGGAAGTGCCTGCTGTTCGCCAGCGAAGCGTCCAAAGCCCAGAAAACTCTTGTAACTCTTAGAGTATTTTGAGATACCGGCTCAGATATGTCTCCTCCAGGAGGTGAGACCGCGCCTATTGCAGTTATTGATCCAGTGCTGCCGCTCATGACATTTACCCTGCCTGCACGCTCATAGAATTCTGCGATTTTCCTCCCCAAATAGGCAGGATATCCTTCTTCTCCAGGCATTTCCTCCAATCGCCCAGATATCTCCCTTAGCGCCTCTGCCCATCTTGATGTGCTGTCGGCCATAAGGGCAACATTGTACCCCATATCCCTATAATATTCTGCCAGCGTTATTCCGGTATATATGCTGGCTTCCCTGGCTGCGACAGGCATGTTAGACGTATTTGCAATCAGTATTGTCCTTTGCATCAGCGGTTTCCCTGATTTTGGATCATTAAGCTCTGGGAATGTTGAGAGTATCTCAGTCATCTCGTTGCCGCGTTCTCCGCATCCCACATATATGACTATATCGCTATCGCTCCATTTGGACAGCTGGTGCTGTATTACGGTTTTGCCAGACCCGAATGGCCCGGGAACCGCGCTTGTTCCTCCTTTTGCTACCGGAAACAATGTGTCTATGACCCTTTGTCCAGTTATTAATGGTATATCAGGAGGAAGCTTATCGGATACGGGGCGCGGCATCCTTACGGGCCAATACTGCAGCATGGCAATATCGACGCTTTTCTTCTGGCTGTCGGTAATCGAAGCTATCTTTTCTTTTATAGTATAATCGCCCTCCTTCAGGCCTTTTATGACGCCAGCAACTCCATATGGCACCATTACCCTGTGTTTTATTATTTCTGTTTCTTCGACTTCGCCTATAATTGCACCAGATGTTACTGCATCGCCGTCTTTTACCGATGGAACGAAATGCCATTTCTTTCCAGTATCAAGCGGCTCTACCTCAATTCCACGGGCTATGAAATCTCCGCTTTTTGACATTATCTTGTCAAGCGGACGCTGTATGCCGTCGTATATGGAACCTATCAGCCCAGGGCCCAGCATCACGGAGAGCTGCCTGTGGGTGTTTTCTACTGGCTCGCCGGGTTTTATGCCGCTGGTATCCTCGTAAACCTGTATTATGGCCTGCGCTTTGTCCAACTTTATTATTTCCCCTATTAATCCTGAGCTGCCTACCTTAACAACGTCATACATCTTAGGGTTGTCCAGGCCATCTGCTATTACAACTGGGCCAGAAACCCTGAATATTTTGCCTTCCATGATATCACTTAACATTTTGAATATTGACACCTAAAATCCTTTTTGCAAGAGCCTCTACGGATTCGGCTTTGCCCTCATTGGCCCCAGTTGGTATAAATACCACTATGGGCTTGAGCATCGTTTCGAAACGCCTCAATGCGGAAGTTGTAAGCGCATCGCGTATCGAATCAGACGCGATCACAAGGCTGTATTGCGCAGATTCTGCAATCTCGGCAAGCTTGCCAGCGCCTTCTTCCCCATACGATATAAAAACATCCTTTATCCCTACAAGCTTGAAGCCCAATGCGACTTCCCTTTCTGCGATAACAGCTATCTTTTCAAGTTCCATGCGTTCACACCATACTTTTGTACCATGCTTCCATATTGTGCGTTCATATTATATAATCCAATATTTTCATGTGGCTGAAGCGCTCGTCGCTCAACCCGTAATAGTTTTTAAGCCACGCATTCCTCACTTCATCGCGCTCTATTTCTGCGCGCATCATGAACGCCAGAAGGAATCCCAATGAGAACCCAGAGCGCCTGAAGATGCCCAGATACTTCTTGTATAATTCCTTTTTCAGCGCCACCTCGATATAGCTAAGGAATGGGTCTTTCTTATAAAGGTCAAACGCATAGTCTATCTTGAATGGGGAATAGTCCTTTATTTCATATATGTCCTTCTCAGCCAGTTCCGACAGCGTGCTTTCAGGAATGCTGCCGCCTTTTATAAAGTATGATTTTATATCCTTATAATGCATAACGGAAGCTTTTATGCTGCTCATTAGGTTCTTTATGTCTATGCTATCGCGCAGGTAGTTGAGAATCTGGCCCTCTGGGCTGTTATGCATCCGGTATGCATCGATTAGCCTGTCGTAATACAGCAGGTCCAATGACAGTATCATCCCGGATATATCGTTGTCTTTCTTTACATCATCCATTGATTTCATTAGAGTGACGCCATATCCGTATTTTACCAGATTCTTTACCACGCCTTCTATGTCGCTCTGCTCAAGGATATTTTTGTAGTCTTCTTTTGTTATTATGGCACCGAGAAGCCCGGCAGGTACTCCTCTCCCTATTACCAAGAATGCCTCTGTCTGCTCGACCCTGTATCCGAGCTTTTTTGATGATATTATAAGCTTTATATTTTCTATGTCAAATCTGCTTAGATAAGCATTTACAAATGGCAGTGCATTGCTTGGCACGGCGAACAGCACGTTTTGCATAGACGACATCATATGTGCGTTTATTACCGCTTCTATCAGGTCAGTACCTTTGTAAAGCCCAGATAAGCCGTCAATCTCCTTTGAATAGTTGGCAGCGGATAGCTGTTTGACAAATTCGTCTCCTTTCTTCTGGGATAGCTGGTCTATAAAACCTCCATCAAGAAATGCAGTGCCTAAAACCCTGAGCTGGCCGTATTTGCCGATATAAGCTGTGTCCATGATTACTCCTTTATGAACTCCAAGACTTTGTTCGCTATATCATTCTTGGAGTTTTCAATTATGCTCTTCAATGTATAGTCTACTTCGCGCTTGCCGTCTTTTGATATGGCTTTCAGACCTCCGACAAACTCGCTTCCTGCGTCGGCCAGCACAAACTTCTGCTTGCCTTTGCTTATGAGTTTGGCATCCTCCTTGCTTATAATTATAGTGCAATCGTCCCCCAATTCCTCCAAGGCTACGGAAGCCAGCTTTGCGATCAATTTCTTATACTGGCTCGTTTTCATATACTTCATATAATTTTCCATTATTGCATCAATGGTTGACTCTATTGCGGCATTTACTTCGCCGTTGTATACGCTTTTGGCTTTGATTGCGGCCTTCGACATTTCCCTGCTCATAATCTGTTCACGCTCAAGCTTCGCTTTTGCTTGAAGATTTTTTGAATACTCGCTGACTTCTGCGGCGGTTTTAGAGAGGAGTTGGGCAACCTCATCATCGGAATTGCCCGATATCTCACGTAGCCTGTCTGCCTTTTGTTTTTTTATGCTTTCAAGTATCTCTTCGAAACTCATCTTTTACCGCCCTTTGAGTACTAAAGTATCTGCAAAAGCAGTATGAGCCCAAGTACGAAACCAATTATCCAAAGCGTTTCGGGTATTACGAAGAAGAACAGCACCTGCCCGAATTTTTCAGGTTTTTCGGCTATTATGCCCATGCCTGCTGCTCCAATGCCCTGCTGAGCCATGCCCGTGCCAATAAGTCCGCCTGCAATCGCTATTGAAGCTGCAACTGCGTATAAAGGATCTGCTACTACCATTTTTACACCAATCTTATCAATTTATTTTAAGAATCACAATATTATATATACGATAGGTTTTTATAAGCCTATTTATAATCGATTTTTGAATTCAGCAACGCATTCATGCTACGCGGCCGGCATATTTATATGCAAGGAATACACCTGCAGTGGAAAGCACATTAGTAAACAGTATAACCATGAATATTTCATCAAGGAACCCAGGTATTATTATGCCTGCGGCAAGGGGCAGCGTCGCAACAATCGAAGGCGAAAGGCCCCTGGCAATGTTATAGTATACTAATTTCTGCTGCTGGGCGCTGTCTACGCTGTTATTTGACATAAACGGCTTTAGCATAGGCGCAAAGAAGAGGCGCACCAGCATTATTATGAATGACAGCATAAGGGCAAGAACAAGGGCGGATACGGTCGCATTGCTTATGCTAAACAGCAGGCCTATATAAACAAAGAAGAAGGTGCTCGTGAACAGCGTTATCTCCTTCTGGTAGCTCCGTATGTGCTCTACGTCTTCAGGCATTGAGAAATATTTTTCCCAGCTTGTTGGCTCGTGTGTTATGCTGCTTATATGCCTTATCGAGCCTATTGACGTAAACAATATGCCGAACACAAATACAGCTATGAGGCCGCTCATGCCCATTATTTGGGATATGCCATATGTGGCCAATACCATTGATATTGTAAGCATCCAACAA
>JAMCYW010000023.1 GCA_023473255.1 Candidatus Martarchaeota archaeon
TCTCGAATTATCTGATACGCTGGATCTCGTCATAATAGGTTACTATTCAGGGCACGGATCGCGTGCGGAGTTTCAATTTGGCGGGCTGCTCGGCGCAGTCTACAACAAGAAGAGGGATATGTTTGAGACGGTGTCACGCATAGGCACTGGATTTACCGAGAAGCAGATGGCTGAGTTGAAGGAAATGCTCAGCAGTATACAGGTAAAATCAAAACCGGCGAGGGTTGATTCTTTAGTAGAGCCTGATTTTTGGGTATACCCTAAATATGTGATAACTGTAAGAGCCGATGAGATAACCAGATCACCAATGCATACCTGTGGAAGATTTAGAGACAATGAAGGGATTGAATCTGGCTATGCACTCAGGTTCCCCAGATTGGTAGGCGATACTGCCATACGCAGCGATAAAGGGCCCGAGGATGCAACAGAAACTGATGAAGTTATAGAAATGTATAATGGGCAACGCAAGGTGCGCTTGGAGGACAAATAGACGGCACGCCTTTCAAGAATAGAGATACTCAAGCTTCTCTGGCGTTCTCTATAATTCTTGAAAACTTCTGAACGCTTTTTATTATATCCTTCATTTTAGGATTAAGCCTATACCCAAGCCCGTATCCATTAGTCGTGCGTATATGGGTGGGCTGAATAACATTGAGATCCAATGAAAGCTCCCTTAACGTTATTATAAGCGTTTTTCTGGTAAATTTTTTTTCAAGTATGGAATATAATTCTTTTGTAGTCCTAGGCGACTTCTGCAACAGTATGTCCATTACAGCATAATTAGGTCTGCTCAAAACCTTCCTCAATGCCCAGATTGCATCTTGTTGTTTTTCATGTTTTGCCATATATAATATTGCGAATAAAGGCTTTTAAAGATATTTCTTTTATGCGGATAAAATAATATTGAGCAAAATCGCAATACTGCACAGATGTATTAGAAAAAGTAACTATGGTAATTTTTGTATCTTTTATTTCCCGCCATTCAACGATTTGAAATCGTGCGGCTAGTTAAATGAATTTTTGCAATATTTTATACAAAAGTATATATATGTTTATTATAATAAATTTATATATATCTTAGTATATGGCGATAGCTTGAAAGAGATATTTCTTAATATCATTGGCGGACAGAAAAAAAAGGCTGCAGCGCTTGAGAATCCTTACTCAAAATTAAGTTTCGTCATAACGGATGATTATCCGGATAAAGTTTTGGAAAAATCAGGCGATTGGAAGATAATAGGCACCAGAGGCAGGGAGACGCTTTATTCGCTTTATGCCCTTGGATTTGACAGGAAGGCGTACGCAGAAGCGGAAAAGGTAAAAGGCAGATTTATAGAAAGCAGATCTTTGCTTGGGTATCCAAAGGATATTGGAACAAAGGAGGCTATCCTTGATTCGATTGCTGAATCCAGGACGCTGGCAGATGGAGATTCAAAGGACATCGTAGGCTATATCGTAGGGCATGATACGCTTGGATACGGGCCAATAAGCATACTACTGGAAGAACCTAAGGACATAGAGGAGATCGTGATAAATTCGCCTGAATCAAATATAGGCGTTTACCATTCAAGATATGGGTACTGCAAAACCAATATGCGGTTTGCAAATGAGGACCAATTCAGATTCGTCATAAACAAGCTGATAAGCAAAACAGAAAAAGAGCTTGGAATGAACTCCCCAATAATAGATGCCCAATTGGATAACGGATCGCGACTGCATGCACAGTTAAAACCATATGCAGTAAATGGCACAATGGCTTCAATAAGGCTTAGCGGCAGCAAATTGATAGATTTAAAGCATTTGATAAAAAACAGGACCGCAACCCCAGAAACCTTTGCGTATCTTTGGATGGCCATTGAATCCAGGTTTAACATAGTATTTTCCGGGGCGCCGGCTTCAGGCAAAACTACATTCATGCTTGCTGCCAATTCATTCCTTCCAAGATACGAAAGGATAATAACAATAGAAGAGGATGTAAATGAACTAAAATTCTACAGCAACTTCATGAATGTGGTATCGCTGCAGGGGCTGCAAAATGATATTCAAATCAAGGACCAGGTAGTCAATGCCCTGCATATACGCCCAGATAGGCTAATAGTTGGAGAGATAAGAGGAGGCGAAGCGCGAGAAGTCTTTTTTGGCGCAAACGTTGGCGTTCCTTTCATGACCACATTACATAGCGCAATAGACGAAAATGCTTTGATAGGCAGGCTGGAATCGAAGCCTATGCTCGTAGATCCTGCATTGGTGTCCATGCTGGATATAGCATTTTTCATGAGGCAGGATGGAATAACATCTAGGCGTGTTGATAAGATAATCGAATACAAATGGCGCTCGCGCGATGAGATAGGATTGAAGGATGGATTACAGGGATATTCCGCTTCGGCCATAGATCCTAACGGCTTCTACAGCCTGGAAGGAATTGGACATTCCAAGGTCATGGAAAAATTTGCAAGTTTGCATATGCTTAAAGGCAGGGATATGGTTAGAGAATTCAAGAAAAGGGCTGCTTTTCTGAAAAAATTGGAAGGCATGGATGATAACGTTTCTACACCTGAATATATGAGTGGCTATTGGGATTTATGATGAATGCAAATCGATACAAAAATATTTCCTTTTTCGCCTTCAGTGCTATCGCAGATATCATATTTTATGTTTACTCGCCAGGTTATTATTTTATAGCATTCATTTTGGTAGCAACACTGATTGAAACGGCAGTATATTATTTTATAGCAGCGATAGAACATGAAAACGGCTTAATAAGGGAATCTAGATGTTTCAATTCCGAACTTTATTCATTATACCTAAACAGTTCAATAAATAAGCTATCGATTTTTGGAAGCCTGAAAAAGCAGGTTCGCGAAGATAGCAAGGCCATTGAAGGCGATAGCTTAATCGGAATCATATATAAAAAAATGCTTTATGGCAGAGAATTTTCAGATGCGCTTCTTTCTGCATCAAAAAATAGCACTAGCAATAGGTACATACGTGAAACCATATTGCGTATACGCGGCAACTATTTGAGAAGCCATTCTTTTGCAAACGCAGTGAAGGAGGAATATGATAGATTAGCAGAATTGGCCATTTCAAGGATAGGAAATAGTGCATTTGGAATACAAAAATATGCTACAGCTTCAATGGTAGCTAGTGTTATAGTGCCATCATTGCTGACATTTGTAATCATAGGGTATTCGATGATTGCCTATTCGTATATTGAAATAGATGCATTCGCCTTGGCATTGCTGGTGGCTATACCGATGCTTATGAGGATCATACTACTAAAGACAGGTGCTTTCAATGAGATTTAATGAAAACGGTTATTATGTATTCGCAGCATCGGGCTTTGCAATCAGCATTATGCTCAGTTTTTTGAAAAGCTGGCCGTACTCGATTGCTGTCTTTGGAATTTCCGCGATGCTGATGATTAAAATGAAAAAAAGCAGTAATATAAAGGGTGGGCGGATATCCGTTGAAACATCAATGTTCATTAAAAATTTGATCTCCAATTATATGCCTAAAAAAAGCGCGCTAGGAATTATAGAAAAGTCGCTTGATAATGAGTGGCAGATATCAAGTATGCTTAAAAAGCCTTTATGCATGTACGCATATTCTGGAAATGCAACGCGATCATTCGCAGGCATAAATCTCCATGGTTCTGAATTATTGAAGAAATTGGTTGCAATACTTATGCTTGGCCTAGATACGGGCGCAGACATATTCATGCCATTATCTGAACTTGATAGGCTTAATGAACAGGCTGCTGAGAAAGGAGCCGTAGGAATGGCTTATATTAAAAACACTACTGCACTGATAAATATAGGCACAATATTCTTTCTGCCGGTCTTTGCGGGCATAAGTGTGAGCATTTTAGGCATTTCGCAGGCTGCCGGTGGAAATTTTTCTGTTGCATTTCCAATAAGCCTTATCCTTGGAGCATACCTCATAATGATAAATTATATACAATATAATCAGGCTTATGGCACTTTGCATGAGGCAACGATAGCCAATGCCTCTTTTGCCAGCGCAGCTGCAATGCTTATAATGAAACTGACATCTGTACTCGCACTTGCAATAATTTAGGTGGTAGATGTGATTGAAATAATAGATGGCATAAGATCGTTGCTTGATTCGGCAAAATATACTCGCGGCCAGGGATCCATAGAATACATTATGATGCTTTCAGCAGTTAGCATAATAATAGTGATTGCGTTGGCGATGGTTATGGAAATGAAAGGGGTAGCAACGCACACTTTCTTTAATTCATCAAATCAGAGTATAGCTTCCGAATTATCGAGAGACCTTTCCAACTTGAGCAATGGAGGTAATTGAATGGATGGCATGGATAGAGCGCAGCTCTCATTTGAATTCTTATTATACCTTTCAGTAGCGGTGCTTGGGCTTATTGGAGGATATGGGTTGTTCAACATGGCAAAAATTGGCATAGCCGGGAGTTACGGTAATTCTTCGATAGAAGCATTCGCATCGCAGATAGGTTACAATATGGCTTTCCAAAACAGCAGCTTTTACTCTATAGTCCCCAAGGGCGTTTGTGCTGACGATGGGCATATTATAAATAATATTTCAAACGGCGCAAACTCAATTAGCGCGCATTTGGATGCACCGCTTTACATAAATTTGCATTTATGCAATTGGGGCGGCACAGTCCAATTGCTTAGAATGCACTATGCCTACAATGGAACATACATTCTCGCAGATGGTTAGATGATCGCACAGATAGGTTTTAGCGTTATGATTTCGCTAGTTATAGCCATAATGATTGCACTTTTGATATACGGGCTGGCTTACAGGATTGCAGCTTATACAGCATCGGAATCCGCAAAAATTTTCGCATACTCTAATCATATAAACAGGTTAATGGACAATCTTGGCGATTATGGGCAATTGGGATATTATTTTGGCGGTTAAATGAGATACATAAAAGGCATTATAGTCAATTTTGAGATGATTGTAGCACTCATCATATTCTTCTCAGCATTCTCGATATTTGAATACGGCTACATAGCTGATTCACATCTCGTATACCTTAAGGCAGCACAAATGGGAAACGCCATATACAATAATTTTATTGCGCAGGAATTTGTTTACAGTGGCGGAGACCACTTTGCCAACGCAGCCATTTTGGGCAACGAGTCAGCGTATAGATTGAACCAGTATCCAATAGCCACGCAACAATGTTGCAGCTTAAATAGGGCTTTCGCACTGAATGGTAAAATATATATTTTGTCGGTGAATAGTAATGAGGTTGCAAACAGCAATTGAATTTTTGATAATATCGGCAGCCGTAGCGTCATTTAGCGTAACTGCATTGAGCATATACGCACATATGAATTCCTCGCAGAGGCAATTCGTTTCATACGCATTCAATCATACAGCGGACACAGCGAATACATTAAATGCCGCAATGGGCGACAATGGCAGCATAACCTTGTCGGCAAGTATCCCTAACTTCACATATGTCAATAAAGCAACCCAAATAGACATAATAGTGTTTGGGCAGAGGAGCATGTCCCTAAAAAGCTTATTTATAAGCGACAGAGGCAAAGGTTCATTGAGCCCAAAGGCGTTTGGCAATGAGACTATTGATGGAATAAGTTTGCTTTATTCTGAATTCGTTCCGAACAGCACTGGTTATGCACATATAGAAATAAGCGCAACTTTTGCAACGTCAAATGGATTAGTATACAGAAACGCATCTTTAAACACATATGTATCACCCAGCAATGGATCCGCAACTGCGCCTCAGAATCATGTTTACAGCCCCAGCATGGCTGCAAAAGACGAATATGTAGCATTCGGCGCATCTGAATCAAATCCAATTTATAGGTTATCGTACAGTTCGCATTGCAGCCAACTGAACTGGTGGTATCAGCAGCTTCCAATAGGGCAGCAATGTGGAAATGCCAAATGGTATTTCTTTATCTCTTCGGGATACTGTTATTATGATTACGGAGCGCCTACAGTAACATACTGTGTGTATCTGGACCCAACTGGGGGAAATTATTCCCAGATGAACCAAACTGGATCAAAATCCTACAATTTAACATTGAATCTGGCCAATGGCACAGCACAGCTTTCATCTATTTTGACCCAAGATGCAAATAGAAGCCAGTTACTATACGAAAATAAGAGCTATGGGAACACATATGTTTCTGGCGTGATAGAGGGTTTTTACCCGAAACCGTACAGCAACGAACTTTTCATGAATGATAATTCCACCGAAAAAGTGGTAAACCTTAGTTATTATTCTCCCTACATGCAGCAGCTAAACAATGTAAATGCAGAACTTTCATATTATAATAATTCAGAGGTGAGTGGAAGCGATCTTAGCGCTATACTGCAGGTAATTTCAGGGTACAACAGATATGAAAATGCTTTCATTTCTGCAATAAACAGCACATCGAAGTATTGCACCCTTTCAGATCTTAACGGGCCGATATATAAATGCAAGGCGTATTCGCCCTTTGAATTTACCAATATAACTGCAGTTATAGAAAATTATTATGGTGCGAACAATTCATACATCGTAGACGGATCAGAGGTTAATATAAGATGATCTGATGAAAGCGCAAATGGCGATGTTTGAGGCATTTATTGCCTTACTTATTGCCGGAGCTTCGTTCTCCGTAGCATCAATTTTAGCATATATTCCTATGCAGGCGCCCCCTTACGGTTTTGGGCTTATAAATGCCAGATATGACATTACGGACTTGTTTTACGGCAATGCAACATTACATAGGTGCATATCTGCTTCGCAGTATACAGGCAGTTGCGGCACTATGATAAAAAATATTATAAGCATATATGGCTTAACAGGAATGGCCGTGGATAACGATGGAAATGTATCTATTTATGGAAATGAAACCTGCGTAGAACATGAAAATTTCTGTTTAGTGGATAACAAAAATATGGGATACAGGCTTTCTTGCTTATCTTTATGCGGTGCATAGATGTCTTTTTACGGTATATTATTGGTGTCGGTTAGCATGCTTGCAATAATCTCGGCTGCAGCCATAATCAAAGAATCAGACATAGCATCAGTAGTGTATTTGGATTTCGGCGGCTATGCAAATATGCTTGCAGTCCAATCCTTCAAGAATATGATTGTTAATACGGAGCCCATCAATATGACATCATATCAAGAGTGGAAAGACTCCCTTGATAATGCTGCGCTTGCAGATGGGATAGTGTTAAATACAAACGGAAATGAATTTATAATAAGAAGCATGGGCAAACCATATGTTTACACGGTAATAATCAGCAATTTGAGTTCTAGTTATGGCAACCGCACTCTGCCTTAATGAAAAGGCTTTCCAGAGTTGTGGTATGCCATTGGTTGATCGACTGCAAAGCGTTACATGTAGCAGGTATTGGAATGCTTTATATCAGGTTTCACATCTTTTCGCCGGGATATGCGGCAAATTTTATGGCTTTACACACTCTGTGGTTGCATAGCACATTTGACATTTATGCCAGTATCATCGAGTGTTTGGCTGGTACAATTCATCTAAGGCTAGAATGGCGCAGTATTCTTGCCGCAAAGGATAAATAGATTTTATTAAATAACTGTTGTGCGTATTAAGGATAGAATGTGCCTTAGTGGTGTAACGGCTGCACGGAGGACTGTGGATCCTCAAGTCCGGGTTCGACACATTAATTGCGAAAACCCCGGCTAAGGCCTGATAAATTTTATGTGCAGAAAGTTCTGATTTATTATAATATGTGCAGCGCAAACCATCTCATGAAGCGCCTGATCCTAATATTAGTGGGGCTCGTATTCTTTTTTATGTCTTTTATCATGGCTTTGTAAAGGATCTTCTCCTGAGGATCAAGCTTGCCTTCTTTCACTATCTCCTGTCTCTTCCCATCTACCGTCTGGGTCTCTGTCTTGTTTATGACGTCCTTTTTCACCATCGAATACCATTCATCTAAAGAACTCCCGCCAGTATCCTTATCCTTCAATACTTTCAGCATATCGCGCATAGTCATATCTCTTCCACTCTTGTGCTCATATTCGTGCAGCAGCGGCAGCATTGCAGCCTTATCGCATACTCTTTCTATATCTGCAGCTGAAAACCCGATAGTGGCTCGCGCCAGCCTTCCAAAGTTTATATGGGATTTTGGCTTATCCCGCGTATAAAATTCTAATAGTTTTTTCCTATCTTTATACTTTGGCGGCATCAGATAAACGCTGTCGCCGAATCTCCCGCTCCTCTTGAGTGCAGGGTCTATGTCCCATGGATGGTTAGTTGCACCTATAACAAAAAGCCCATCAGGATTCTTTTCTACTCCGCTCATCTGAGTAAGGAATTCGTTTACTGCAAGCCTTAGGGCAGAGCTTTCTCCTCCTTCCTGCCCGCCGCCTCTTTTAACCCCAAGGGCGTCCAGTTCATCAAAAAATATTATGCATGGCAGGTTTTCTCTCGCCTGCACGAATATCTGCTTGAGGTTCTTCTCAGTATTTCCAGTATACATGTCGATTATCAGATTTATCTGTGCTATTATCACATTAGCTCCTGCCTCGCCTGCTATTGCATTTACTATATGGGTTTTTCCGTTTCCAGGAGGCCCGTATAGTATAAGCCCAAGACCGAGCTTCTTGCCATATTTCTTAAATAGTTCTGGGTGTTGTATTGCAAGTATTACATTGTCATGCAGGTATTTTTTCACCTTTTCCAAACCCATTACGCTGTCAAATTTTACGTTGGACTTGTAGAATTTCACCCTCTTTATCTGGCCTTCTTCTATCAACTCAGTATTGTCATTCTTGCTTGCCTGGCTATTTATTGATGTCTGCTTCTCTTTTTGTGCGTCTCCATAGTCCATGTGTATAAGTGAATCGAGATGCTCAAGCCTGTTCTTTGCTTCCGAATATCCTGAATCTATTTTAAGAGATTTTTCATACCAGAACCTTGCCCCAAGTAGGTCATTGCTAGATTCTAGTATATCGCCGAATAATAGAGGCGCATCTGGGCTGCTCGGCTGCAATTCCATGACTTTTTCCAGGTCTGCCTTTGCTGCGTCATAGTTGCGCATTATGCGCTCCGTGAGCGCCTTATTAAAATAGGCATCTGCGTATTTCGGGTCTATGCGAATTGCTTCGTCAAATTCCTTTATTGCATCATCAAATTTGCTAGCCTCGAACATACTGTTGCCCTTTTTCCAATGATCCTTAGCATTTAAATCCACTTGGGACGGGCTTTCGTTTGGCTGTACTTCTTCATCTGCCAATAAATCACTTAGATGCAATTTGATTGCACAAATTAAATATTTATAGATTATTAGTTTATATATTCAATGCTTTTTATGCCTGTCGAGAAAATGATTTAATGCGGCATCTACAATGACAATGCCATCGGTTTCTCTTGGTACGTTTATTATCTTGAATGCTCCAAAATTCCTTATCAGCATCTTTGCCCTATCATTTAATTCAATCATATCAGGGGATTTTACCTTGTATATGCCATTCAATTGCTTCACAACCAACTGGCTATCAGAATATATGGTAATATCTAATTCCTTTGGATCACCCATATTTTTAAGGCACCAGTCTAGCGCAAGCATTATGGCATTATATTCTGCATAATTGTTAGTCTTTATTCCATTGTATTCTTCGTGCTTCTTGAGTATTTCCTTTCCGTCCCCATATACGATATATCCCGATGCACTTTCTCCGGGATTTCCTCTTGCTGCCCCATCAGTATATATTGTAATTTTCTTCAAACAAACACCTTGTATTTGGTACCGTAAGCTAAAGATTCCACGCTGTTTGCAGGTGGAATTAAGCCTCGCCAAACTAATATACTAAATAATTAATCTAAACAATTATATTATGCATATCTATACGCTGCAGGAGGGCAGGAAACTCGTAAATGCAGCAAGGGCTGCCATAGAACTTCGTATAAAAAACCCTATGTTCAAACCGGATATTGTGGAGAGCAGCATAAGCGAATTTGATGAAAAAACAGGCGTATTTGTCACAATAGAGCATTACCCTACAAAGACACTCAGAGGATGCATAGGATTTATAAAATCAGAAGAGCCCTTAAAAAAAACCCTTGTGCAGGCTTCGCTTGCGGCAGCATTTGAAGATCCGCGGTTCGTTCGCATATCGGGGCCAGAGTTAGATGAATCAACAATCGAGGTGAGCATACTCTCAAAGCTAGAAATCGTAGATGACGGAGAAAAGACGCGCCTTGAGGCAATTAGAGCAGGCAGGGACGGTACATTGATAGAGTATGGCAGTTATAGCGGATTGCTGCTCCCAATAGTGGCAGTCGAACGAAAATGGGATAGCAGAAGGCTACTTGATGAGACATGCGCAAAAGCAGGATTGCCTAAAGAATACTGGAAGCAGAAAAACGTAAAGCTTTACAAGTTTCAGACCCAGATTTTTAGGGAAGATGCGCCCAACGGAAAGATAATAGAGATTAGGCTTTAGTCGCATGTATTTATATCCTTTTGGCAAAAATAAGAACATAGTGGGCTTGTAGCTTAGCATGGTTGGAGCGCCCGACTGATATCTTTAAGAAGGTAGGCAGATATCGGGAGGTCGAGAGTTCAAATCTCTCCAGGCCCATATTTTTATTTAAGTTATATGCAACTCATCTACCTTTTGGCAATCATTATTCATTAAAATAAAAGGATTGGCAGAAAATGGATAAAGATAAAATATTTACTAGATGGATCTATCAAATTGAGGAGTAAAATTTTAAGAGGGCTTTCGCAAGCCCTTTCCTTCTGCCTTTAAATGTGTGCCCAGTTCCTTTTAATATGACTGATCTGAATTTTTTGCCTGCATATGCCTTCGAAATGATATCCGTAGCTTTTCGTACGTCTATTTCTTTCATTAATTCATCATTCTCTCCGAACGCAACAAACAGCGGTTTCTTCAATCCTGCAACATAATCCAGTTTACCATCATAATACAAAGCTTTTGCTTCTGGATTTTTCAAATCTGCCGTGCTTAGAAACCTTTCAGGACCAATCAACTTTTCCATATATCCAGTGCCTTTTGTGGGCATCAAAATGGCATTTCCCCTTGCCCTTTTCGCAATGCTTATAAGCTTAAAATAACTTTTCTTTCCCATCTCATAAAGGTCGTAGCTGTGATCATCGACGGGACTGATCAATGCCATTGCCGTAACGAATTTTGAGTTCTTTGCCTTTTTGGAATTCATATAATAAAGAATCTTCTGGCATCCCGTACTGTGGCCTTCTAAAAATATCTTTTTGAATCCCATCTTTCGCAAAGATCTTATTGCACCATCTATATCATAAACGCAATCCTCAAAACGCTCAAGTGCACTTCCTGCAAGAAGCTTCCTGTTTCCTGAACGGTATCCAAACTCTTCTATAGCATAACTGCCCCTTGTTAGCTGAGACATAAAAGCTATGCCTCTTCTCTTTGCTTCTGCAGATATTTCAGGTATGCTGTTGCTGCCGTAGAAGCTTCCGCCAAGGCCATGTATGTGCAATATGACTTTATCCGTCACACCCTTTGGCTTCGAGAGCATCGAATATAAGATAAGACCATCGCTTGCATCGAAACTGAGTATGTCTACGCATTCAAGATGTTTTGGATGCTTGATTTGGTTTATGCCCATTTCAACCACATTTTATTTAGGCTGTTAAATTTTTAAATGCTTTAGAGCCGATAATAAATTTGTCAGCACTTTCTTTTTTGCAGTTTCTACTATGAAGAGATGCACAGGTTTCATTTCAAATCTTGGCTATACACAACGCTAAAAGTTTATTACAAGAGGTGCAAAAACAGATGGTTAAGTATATTCTCTCCATATTTTTATTTGTACATTACGAAATCATTTGGGATGATAATGTATGAAGATTTTGGTTACGGGGCATAAGGGCTTTATAGGTTCTGCAGTTTATGCTGATTTGCAAAATAAGCTATTCTATTGTTATCGTTTTGCCACCAGGATAAGGTAAGGCAGTATATCCTGCATTAGACAGGTTATGCGCAAACTTTGCATTGTTATTCCCGTATGTATATATTTTTCTCGGCTTTACTCGTTCTATTAATTCTATTGCCTGGTTGAAGTCTGCATGATCGCTTATAGGGAATTGTGCGTCTGTGCTAAATCGATATATACTTGCAAAGCCAGTGGCTACTGCAGTAAAGACATGTTTTTTATGGAACATGGAAAGCATCTCAGATACTCGTTTTAGTGTATTGTTTTCTACTACTCCTACAAAATTATCTGAGAATGTCAATGTGTCGTCAGGCGCATCATAGGCAGAATATGATTTAAGATTGTACCCGTATTTTATGTATACATTGTTTACCTCAAATATCCTTTTGCTTACTACAGGAGCTATGCCTATTTTATTAAGTATGAATATTATTTCTTGGGCTTTTCCCATAGCATATGATCCAAAAAGCACTATGCCTTCATTTAGCCTTTTTTCTGTCCATTCTTGCAACAGCATTTCAGTTTCCGCCCTATCGCCGAATTTTATGTCAGGGTCAGGATAGGTAGAATCCATTATCAGCGTATCGGCATCTGTATAATCCAACGGCTTTGATACCCTTGACTTCTGCATTTGGTAATCGCCGGTATAGACAGTTCGGCCATTGCCGGCGTCTATGCACAACTGCTTAGACCCAAGCATATGGCCCGCATCGAGCATACTTATCCCATCGTTTGAGCCTTTACTTTCATATAATTCAGGGTTAAGGCCATATACTGCATTAATCAGCGAGCATGTCTCTGGACTCGATATGATCTTTGGCTTCCTTTTGCTTTTTGCAGCGGCGATGTGGTCGCTATGTGCGTGGGATATAAATGCAAGGGAAGAATTCTTCTCGTTTCTATCAAGGGATATGGATATAGGTTTGCCATCTGGTTCCATGCCATCATTTATTTATCATCTGCAGGTTATAAAATATACGCTAGTATGGGCTTTACGTTTATTACATTTCTTTTCTTTAAAGTAAAAGTTTAAAATTTGCAATGCCTAAATACTAATGATTTTTATGGCAGAGAGCATTATAATAATCGGATCTGGCCCTGCTGGACTAAGCGCTGCGCTTTATACGGCAAGGGAGGATTTCAAGCCATTAGTCATAACAGGAGTTAATGCTGGAGGCCAACTTCTACTCACTACGACTGTAGAAAATTATCCAGCATTCCCAGAAGGAGTGCAGGGGGCAGAACTTATAGACCTAATGAGAAAACAGGCTGAGAAGTTTGGAACCAGGTTCGTAGCAGATGATGTTGTCGGAGTCGATTTCTCTTCCAGACCATTTAAGATAAAAACGCATTCTGGACAATATGAGGCAAATTCAGTGATAGTTGCTACTGGCGCATCTGCGAAATGGCTTGGAATTGAGTCTGAAAAGAAGTTTATAGGCAAGGGCATAAGCAGCTGTGCAACATGCGATGCGCCTTTCTTTAAGAATAAGAACGTTGTAGTAGTGGGCGGAGGAGATACCGCAATGGAGGATTCCCTGTTTCTTACAAAATTCGTTAACAGCGTTACGATAGTGCATAGAAGAAACCAGTTCAGGGCAAGCAAGATAATGCAGGAACGGGTGCTTTCAAATCAAAAAATAAAAGTCATATGGGATTCGAGCATAGACGAAATAATAGGGGATGAGAAGGTCTCGAAAGTAAAGATAAAAAACCTCAAGACCAATCAGGTTACGGAAATGAATATAGATGGCATATTTGTGGCCATAGGCTATGCGCCTAACACCAAATTTTTAGAGGGCAGCTTGCCGCTTGACGATAAAGGTTATATTATAACAAATGACGAAGTTGAAACTGATATTGAGGGCGTATTTGTAGCAGGGGATGACGCGGATCACATATACAGGCAGGCAGCAACGGCAGCAGGCAGCGGAGTGAAAGCGGCACTCAAGGTCAGGGAATACCTTCAGAATATGGACTACGATAATAAGCACTAAAACAGCTTCTTCTGCTTCTTAATGTCGTTAAAATCTGATACACGCACGCCTATCTTCCTTGCCTTTTTACCATATAAAAGCGATGATATGAGATTTCTGGAATTAGAATATAAGATTTCTTCAGAATCGGTATAATGGTGCAAATTCCTGCTTTTTATTTTTTCAGTGAAATCTTCGTATCTTACCTTTACGCCTATTGTTTTGAATAAATACCTTTTTTTGCCTAAATCTGACATAACCTCGGCTACAAGTTTTTTTATCATTGGATCTATTTCGTTTATATCTGATGTACTCGCAGCCATTGTACGCTCCCTGCTTATTGAAAGTATTACATTCGTATCAATTATTTTGCTCGTATCTACGCCATTTGAAAGGTTGTACAATTGGCTCCCAAAAGAGCCCAACTCAGCTATCAGGTCCATCTTGTTTGACCTTGATATGTCCCCTATGGTTGACAACTTCATCCGGTTCAGCTTCTCCTTTGTCTTTGGACCCACCCCTGGAATCTTTTCCACAGCCATATCCTTTAAAAAGTCCTTTATCTCATCGGTTTTGACCATAATTAAACCATCCGGTTTCGCTTTATCGCATGCCATCTTTGCAAAATTTTTTCCGGTGCTTAAACCTATTGTAGATGGTAAGCCAAACTTTTTCCGCACAGCATCCTTTGTTTCTTTTGCCACATTTATTGCAACTTCATAGGGCATTTCACCAAGATCTAATGCGGCTTCGTCTATGCTCATTATTTCCATTTTGTAGCCTAATGATTTCAAATATTCCATTATCTTGCCAGAGACGTCTTCATAATAAAATTCGTCGGATTGCAGGTATTCGAGCTCCTTGCACAACTTAAATGCCATTGAGGTAGGCATGCCACTCTTTACTCCGAATTTCCTTGCTTCGTAATTACAAGTTTGGACTACCCCTTTTTCGCGATCTTCAAAACGTGATGTGCCGACTGCCATTGCTTTGCCTTTAAGTTCGGGATGCCTAAGCTCTTCGCATGCCGCAAAGAAATAGTCCATGTCTATATGCATTATTATGTCATGGTTGCTTTCCAGGCATATCACCCTAAAAGGTATTTCGCAGATAACCCAATTAATATATATTGCATTTAAATAATAAGTATGGTTCTATGATTGGGATGTGATCAGATGAGAGATCAGGCATTTGCAGGAAGCTTTTATTCGAGTAAACCAAGGGACCTTTCATCGTTTATATCTGAGGCTATAGCAGGAGCAAATGACACAAGATGCAATGCAACAAATTCAGTTTCATTTGTAGCGCCCCATGCAGGGTATATTTACTCTGGAAGGACCGCTGCATATGCTTATAAGGCAATGCTTAACTCAAATAGGATGCTTAACTCAGATACTGTAGTTATATTGGGGCCGAACCACACTGGATTAGGGGAGGCAATATCAGTATCAAAAACGGATTGGAGGACGCCGCTCGGAGTAGTGAGGAATGACATGGAAATGGCTGCAGCTATTGCAGGTTATGATAATGGCATATCTATAGACGAGATGGCACATGCTGATGAGCATTCGATAGAGGTGCAGCTTCCGTTTCTTCAATCTACACTAAAAAATAAACGCATAGTGCCTATATGCATGGGTGATCAATCATTGCGTGCGAGTAGGCTCGTTTCAGAAGCCATATCAAAAGCCGGGAAAAAATTGGGAAGAAATATTGGCATTATAGCTAGCTCTGATTTCAACCACTATGAGAGTGCAGAAGAGGCACAGAAGAAGGATATGAAGCTCATAGAGGCAATAGAAAAAATAGATTATATGCGATTGAATATCTTGGCTAAAGAACTTGATGACAGCGCCTGTGGGATTGGGCCAATAACCGTTGCAATGCTTTTTGCATTGGAACATAGCGCTAAAAAAGGATGCATGCTTAAATATAGTAATTCAGGAGAGGTTACTGGAGATAATTCAAGTGTTGTTGCATATTCATCCATATTGTTTGAATAGGATTTGGTGTCAAAATGGTAGTATTAGGCATAAATGATTCACATGATTCGGGAAGTTCAATTGTTTACAATGGTGAAATACTTTCAGCAGTAAACGAAGAAAGGTTTACAAAGAAAAAGAATGACGTAGGGTTTCCATATGGTTCCATAAGGTATTCGATAGACAGCACGAAGGATGAAATAGATGCAGTGGCACTTGCATGGATAGGCGGCAATGCATTAGTATCTAGGGTTATCCCTTCATGGGACAGAAAAAGGCGAGGGTTATGGCGAAGGGAATTGCCAAAGCCATCTAGACCCAGCCTGCATCTAGGCAACTTTGTATACCGCGTTATGCAGAATCAAAATCCAAAATTTTTCTGGAAAGCAGTTGGAAGTGCAATAGGTAAAAATGTCACTAAAAAAAGGCTTGCGCGAGTAGATGGGAGCATTGCAAGAAAAAGAATTTATATCGTAGAGCACCACATGGCCCACGCAGCCTCTGCGTATTACACGTCAGGGTTTAAAGAGGCATTGATAATAACATTGGATGGTGCAGGGGACGGCCTGAGCGGCACCGTATCGATAGGAGAGAATGGTGAAATTAAAAGACTTGCTGCGTTCAAGGCAAGTGCAAGCTTGGGCATAATGTATGGCGCAGCCACCATGGCGTGCGACATGCGTTTCAACGAAGATGAAGGCAAACTTATGAGCCTTGCAGCGTACTCATATCCATCAAGCATAGATGCGCTCAAAGACATATGCATTTATGATTCTGAAAGAAAGGCCTTTGTTTCTAAGAAAGGCACTAGGAGTGAAATGCTTCTGGCGGAATATATGAAGGATCACATATTATCAAAAACGGACCGCGAATCTTTTGCATATGCTGTGCAGAAGCATGCTGAAAAACAAGTATATAATTTGGTAAAGCAATGGGTGTCTGAAACAGGCATACACAATATTGCTGCGGCCGGAGGATTTTTTTCGAACGTCATAGTAAATATGATGATAGAGCATATGCCAGAGGTCAAAAATTTCTTTGTCTTTCCGCACATGGGCGATGGAGGCCTTTCTGTTGGCTCGGCTGCATTCATAGATTTCATGCTGAATGGAAAATCCGAGAGGAAACAGATAAATAATGCATATTTCGGACCAGGTTATAACAACGAACACATATCGGCAGAGCTAAAGAAAAAAACGATG
Source organism: Candidatus Martarchaeota archaeon (assembly GCA_023473255.1). Classification (GTDB taxonomy): domain Archaea; phylum Micrarchaeota; class Micrarchaeia; order Micrarchaeales; family Micrarchaeaceae; genus JAMCYW01. The sequence goes on from JAMCYW010000023.1 coordinate 17,112, forward strand.
AAAGGTCTTAAATACACTGAGATATCCGACCCTTCAGGGACTGCTGCGGATATCATTGCAGACAAAGGAGAAATATTGCTATGGTTCCAAGGCCGCATGGAATACGGGC
>JAMCYW010000004.1 GCA_023473255.1 Candidatus Martarchaeota archaeon
CGATTCCACTACGAAGTAATTGAATCTGCTCCCTGCGGCGGCAATGATGGCATTTGAATACTTGTCTTCATAAGTGCATAGCTCATAAGCTCTGCCGTGAAAACCCTGCTTTATTTCGCGCTTTATCTCGTCATTCATGCGGTCCGTGCCGCCTCCGCTTGCGGCTATCGCCTCCCTGATATCTATTGACTTTTCGTCCAGCGCCGAAATAGACTTGGTTATAGCGGATTGCTTTTCGTGAAGTTCTTTTATCCTGATGCGGCCCTTGGCTATTTTGCTTTTCGCTGCATCAGCATCCTTTAATCTGCTTGAAACAGATGCGTTCCATTCTTTGATCGATTTTTCCAAATCAGATGCTTTTAAAGATAGCATTTCTATTGAATCTGATGCTCTTGAGATTTCGGCTACGGCAGACAGGCGAGCCCCATTGACCGAATCTAATTCTTTTGAGAGGGCATCGAGCGACGTTTGCATAGACTCGTATTCCCCTGATGCAAAATCATCACCCTCTTGATTTTGATTAACTTCTATTTTTTCAATGCTTTTTGATCTAGATTCTATTTCTGCCCTTAATGAGGCTATGGTTTTTTTGTTATCTGCTATCTTGATGCCCAAACCATTGCCTTCTGCCCCCAATTCATTTATGCGTGTTTTTAAGCTTGCAATCGATTCTTTGGTCCCCCGCACTTCAGATTCTGCTATAGCCACCCCTTTGCTTATCTCATCAAGATTCCTGTTAACGGAATTTACCTCAATTGACTTCTCGCTGAGCTTCTTCGAAAGTTCTGAGCGCAGCTTTGCAATATCCTCCATCTTCTTATCAATTTCAGATATAGATGACGACAAATTTTTCTTCTTTTCTTCAAATCGTGCAATGCTGCCCATTGCATCTTCCAATGCAGAATATACTTGGCTTTCCCTCTTTTTCAATATCGTGTAGCTTATGCTTTTTATGGAATCGGATGTAGCTATGTACCGCTCTGCATCTTCTTTGTCTTTTTTAAGCTCCTCTATGAATCCGGTGCGTTCGCTAAGCATTATTTTTGCATTCCCTATCTTTTCTTCTACTTTCTCAAGCTCTTTTAACGAATTGTTCTTTTTGTCATCAAATTCAAGCAAACTAATAGCTATGTCTATCAGTCCCCTGCGTTCCTTTGAATTAAGGTTCAGTATCCTGATTATCTCGCCCTGGGTTATAGTATTTGTTTCATTGGCCCAGCAGTTGTTTGCATGCAGCAAATCCAACACATCCTGCCTCTTTGCTTTTTTGCCCCCTATCCTATATCCAATTTTGCCATCCGACCTTACGACTCTGGATATCTGAATTTTTTGGTCTCCGGAAAAATCTATTGTGACGTACGCCCGTTTTAGCTTTGTTTCCTTATCTGGCTTTACTAGATTGCTTATTAGTTTGCTTGAATTTGTGACCCTCATTCTTCTGAATGATGATTCCCCAAGTGAAAAAAGCAGTGCGTCACATATATTAGACTTGCCGGATCCATTCGGGCCCACAATGCAATTGAAGCCCCTGCTAAACATAATATTTGCATGCTTGAAGGATTTAAAATTATGAATTGTTACTTTGTCAATATAGAGCACAAACAACACCGGCGCCACTAATGATTAGCATATTAAGATTTTTAGTGCTTGCCATATGGTTATAGTTGGCACATACCGCAGGGTTATGCGCCTTCATTGTTTTACGTTTGAACCTTTGTGCAATTTACTGAATTTTGAGATATGCAGCGAAAGCACAGATTCAAGGTGCTGCCTTTGTATTATCCCTGTAAGCTTCCCATTTTTTACTATGCCTATTATTCCAGCCTCGTATATCTGCATCTTGGTGAGCGCTTGAAATGGTTTGGCGTTGTACGGAATCACGGGCAATGGCGAACTGAAATAGGCAATATCCTTCTTTATCATGTTGCCTACGCCCTTGTTTGATATTACAGTTGGCAGGCGCGAAACCAGCCTGAATTCGCTTCCTTGCTTGAATATCACCAGATGCGTATGGTGCGCCAGCATCTCATTGTAAAGGCTGCCCATCTTTACGCCAGGCTTAAGCATTATGTAATTTTTTGACGAGACTGCGCTCAGCTGAAGATCCGAAGTATAGTTGCGCACATATGCGGACTGCATTTCTGCCTGGGCGCCGCCATAGAAGAATATCGCAATGAATAGGTCAAATACCACTATTGTTTCTTTGTAGAGAAGAGAATAGCCATTGGACAGATATACGAATATGAATGTTCCAATGATAAAAAGGATCGTTATTATGTTGCTTGCCTTCACCGTTATTTCGGTAGAAGCAAAGAACGATCTCTTCTTTTGAAGGTAACTGCGAAGTATCCTGCCGCCATCCAGTGGAAACCATGGTATTATGTTGGACGCTGCCAGAAGTATATTAAGCAGGAAAAGAAGCTGGATTATGCTTTTTGCAAATCCCCCTGGCATCAATATTGAGATTGCGCCAAGCACAAATCCGAAGAAAAAATTTGATAATGGGCCAGCTAAGGATATCCTAAATTCTAGACGCGGTTCTATGTCGTCCATGTCTATTACCGAACCGCCGCCAAGAGGATATAATATTATCTTCTGCACAGGTATGTTGTTGTTTTTGGCAGTTATTGAATGTGCAAGCTCATGCAAAAACACAAATAGGAATAATAATACAAATATCATGAATAGCGGAAGGCTTATCGCTAGCGAAAATAGCAGTAGTAGTATAAACGTCCAGTGCAGCTGCACGTCTATGCCTGCAATCTTGCCTATCATTGGCGAAAAATTGGCCATCCCGCACCTTAATTAATTGCTTGCAACATTATTTATTCATTGTCAATGATAAAAATTTTGGATTTGATTATATGAGCAGTAGGAAGGCAAATATAAAATTTATTTACAACGAACCTGCACTTATATTGACGGAGAGCAGAAAAAACCATTTAGTAGTTGGAGATTTGCATATCGGCATGGAGAGAGATTTGAAATGGAAAGGCATCAACATGCGTTCCGCCACCGAAATGATAGCGAATAGGATAATTAGAATCGCATCGTCGTTCAAAGCCAATGACTTGATAATTTTAGGCGACTTGAAGAACAGCATACTTAGGCTCGATTATACAGAGGCGCGCATGATCAAGAACTTCTTAGGGCAATTAAATGACAATGGACTCAGAGTTCATCTTGCAATTGGGAACCATGATGCATATACGGGCGATTTTTCAGGGCTTCTCGAGAGCATCTCTGATGAAATCATTATAGGCGATATTGCACTCATGCATGGGCATCGTTGGCCGTCTGAAAAGGCTATGTCTAAAGATATAATAATAACTGCGCATAACCATTTTGCCATACGCATATACGATTCAAACAACGCTTTTTATAATTCTAAGGTATGGCTGGTAGCGAAAGCAAATAAGAAAGAATTGGCTATGAGATACGAAAATGGAAGGGTGGCAAAGCTTATAGTGATTCCAGCCTTCAATGACCTTATAATTGGCGGCGGATTAGACGCGGGGCACAGTACTCGCGATGATATAAGTCCACTATTTAGGAATAATATATTTGACTTTGACACCGCAGAGATATATGGATTGGATGGAGCGTTCGTAGGGCAGGCTTCTGATGTTTTAAGGATGCAACAGAAGAACAAACCGAAAATTAAGAAAAAGCGGGCTTAACCTATTCCTGCTTTTATATCTGAATCATAAATTTTCAGGACAGCCTTCTCATTCCCTTATTATGGTTATCGGAATTATTCCTTTCTCGAATTCCAGTTCCGCCAGATCCAGCGGCTCTATCATATCTTCAGGTACCTTTATAAGGGGAGGGGCACCATTGGCAAGCTGCAGCGCCCTTGCGCCAATTATCCTTGATTTTTCAAATTTTGTATATTCGTTCATGGTCTACACTTCATATTGGATTTGGCTTGAAGCGCTCCTTTGCGTCTTCCATTTCTGCAGATACCTGCGCTTTCCATCCTTTGAAATCGTCTGGATTCTCAGGATACTTAGTATATATTGCATTGAGCTTCTTCATCTTATTTACTGCGAATATCAAGTTTTGGAATGCACTTATGTTTGATGCACCTTTTAGGACCATCTTGAACTTTGATGCTAGGCTTAGCTCAGGCACAACCCCCAGCGCAAGGTTTGAGGCTTCGTTACGGGTCAGGAATGTTTTTAACCCGTAATTCAGCACGTCATTATTTATTGACTGCATATATATCCTAAAGACTTCCAAACCTGCGGTCTTCTTGCCGTATTCCGCATTATAATCTAAATTATATTTCCATAGGCCTTTTGTCGAAACGTCGTTTGATTGCACCGCTATTGCAGCATTTTCTCCCGCAAATGCGCCTGAAACCAATGCCGGGCCTATGCCTCCTGCGCTTATTGGATTTGGCATCGCCATGCTGTCTCCTGCGCCCATGTAGCCATTGAATACAAGAGATTCCATCTGTCTCCTAACTGCTACAGACCATATGCCTTTGCCGTTGTTATTCTTATTGAAAAGGCGCGGATTTTTTATTATCGGATTCCACTTGACATATTCATCTATCAGGTTTTGGAGAGTGTCCTTCTTCCCTAGCTTTGCGTTCCTTATATCAAGGCTCTTCTTTTGAACGCCCAAACCTATGTTCACCTTATCCTCGCTCTTTGGGAATACCCATCCGTATCCGCCAGGAGCCATCTCTTGATTGAGGTGTATGAGTGCGTTCTTTGGATCATAATAATTTAGGTCTTCGCCGTTGATGTCGAATTCGTAGATGTATCTGCCAGTAGACTCAACGTCATCGATATCTACGTTTTTATCGATGAAATCGTTATCTGGAAGGCGCCTTCTCAATACTGTGGCTACGCCCAATGCGTCTATCACGAGCTTTGAATAAAAGTTTTTATGTTCTTTTTTATTATCCTTCCCGAATATTCCACTTATGAAATTATTCTCCACTATTGGGCCCTCTACCTCAAATTCAGGCATATAGGTTACTCCTGATTTTTTAGCAAAATCCAAAAGTTTTGATTCGAAAGCAGGCCTATCGAGAATGTATCCTACGCCGTCAAACAGATATCTGGAGCTTAAGTCAGGGGATAATGCATATACGCCGTCAACCTTTAAATCAAGTTCTGGTTTTGAAAACGTCAAGCCCGTCTGTTTTGTTATGAAGTCAAGATGCGACCCTGCTACTGCATCTCCGCATGTCCAGCCCCAATTGTTCTTTTTGCCTACGCTATCTTCAGGATTTCGATCAAGGAGCAATACGCTAGCGCCTTTTCTTGCAGCTATGCCTGCAGCCAATGAGCCAGACATGCCAGCACCTGCCACTATAATATCATATTTTTCATTAGAGTCCATAAAAACACTTAGATTGTAGTAGTTAATTGTAAAACATTATTTATATAAGATTTTCCTTTTTCCATAAACAACAATACATGCACGCTTACTGTGCAGGGGGTGAGATTTGAACTCACGAAGGCGCTAAGCCACAGGATCTTAAGTCCTGCGCGTTTTTCTGTGGCCTTTAAGCCTGACCAGACTCTGCCACCCCTGCAAAAATCAAATCAAGCATACATTGAAGGTCCGCTATCTTCAGAAGCTTTCTTGAAGGTGTCGTGCGTTTCCTTGCTTTTCTTTATCAGGTCTTTTATTTTTGCTTCTACCTCCTTTGACTCCTTATCCAGTTCTGTAATGTCTATCTTCAGGTTCAATATTTTATTTATGGCTTGTATTGCCAGTTCAGCATATTTTGGATCTATTATGTTCTGGTTTACAGGTACAAGAATGTTTATGTCATCAATTTGCGATGACACAGCGTTTAACAGCAGCAACGCGCTTACTCCTGTAGCCACGCCTTCGGCTATAGGTATCATCCCGGCCTTTGCGGCTTCCTGCACCAGCTTCTTCGATGATGCAATTGAATAGACCTTGTCGTTTGAAATGCCTGTTTCTTCTAACGAAGCGGAATTTGTGGGCATCCCGTTTATTGATATTATCTCAGTAAGTTCATTATCTTTGATGAATTCGTAGAGTTTCTGTGTAAGTTCATATACCATAGATATAGGTATTGCAAATTCGGCAAATATTATTACGGCTTTAATCTTGTCTGAACTATACAGCCTCACAGAAGGCATCGCCTTGCCTTCATGTATGGATATCATTGGGGGAAATTTATCGCTGTCGACATATCCGCAGTATTCCATTTTCAGCTTATCTATCATATAGCTTATAGCCATTGGGCCTACGAGCCCGATGCCTGGGAAACCTTCTACAAGTTTATATCCTTTTATAGAAGTTCCCTTGAGCAGTTTGATTTCCAGCATTAAAACACCACTAATTTTTGGATGGATACCTTATTAAGTATTAGTAGGGCTTGGTACATATGCTGTAAATTTTATTTCAGATGCATGCGTTCTTCTATATCCGCACACATCCTTAGTATATCGCGGTCTCTGTTGAATATCCCAAACTTCTTTATTTCCTCAAGCAAGAAATGGCAGTTATAGTTATTTGGATTGGTGGGAAGATTTTCTATTATTTCAAGCGACCCATAGATGCATTCTGTCGATTTTAACATTAGGCGATCAATTTCCTTGGACCTCTTTGGCGGTGCGTGTATATTACCACCATTTGCCACGTTTACAAGCACGTCCTTGTACTCGCTGTACCTTAAGCCAGCTTCAATAAAACCTTTTGCCGCATCCATGACATTGCCAGAACGGTTCATAGCATCTATCATTGTTTCGACTTCATCCATGTTATCCAAAAAATTTTTAAATGAGATCTCATTGCCATACTTGCCCAATTCTTCTTTTGCAAGGTTCAAGTAAATAAGCGCAGCTTTTATCGGGTCGTTCTGGGATAGTGCCAAATCGCCATTATTTTTTATTATTTTTATTTTTTGGATTTTGACTTTTTGATCTTCGTCTATGCCGCTTCTGCGTATCAGCATAAGAGCCTCTAGAAATGTTCGCTCTGCCTCTGCGTATTCTTTAGCTTCAAGCAGCTTTTCGCCGTATTTCTCCAGTTGAGTTAGTTTTGACTTAACTTCCCTTTTTTGGGATTTATCTACCATAAAATCGCATTTATGTCGTTGAAACGTGTAAATCTTATCATTCGATTTAATATTTATATAATATATAAAGATTCCGCTCGCTGGGCAGGTTAGACATTTGGCAATGACAAATTTTGCTGACGGAGCCACGACGATAGGTATTTAAACTTATTTAAGTCATTAATATTGGTGAATATAATGGCACAAAAAGTCGGAAGTGAAAGAATTGATAGGGAGGACGGATACCTATACTTTTTAGGCAAGGATGGGTATGCGTGGCGCACACCTATGAAGACAAATTCAAGAGGCAGGAAGGGAAAGGTAGGTAGCGAAAAGATAAAGAGAGAGGATGGATTCCTATATTTCATCGACAGCAATGGGTACGTTGCCAGAACCAAGATGAATAGGGGAGGAAGAGCTAAGTCAAAGAAGGCAAAGAAATCAAGCGCAAGAAAGTCAAGCGCAAGGAGAAGGAGATAATTATCTCTTTCCCTTTTCTTTTCCTTTTTTATTTGAACTCGATTTTTGAAGATTTCGTTATTCTATTTTCCTTTATAAACCCTGCGCTTAGTTCCAGCACAAACTTAAATGGGATATCGGGCTTATAGGTTTTACAGAAGAGGATTTTCCTGCATGGCGGCACATTTTCTTCGATCGCAACTATTTGCTTGCCATCATTTAGCCATATTATATCGATGCTGAAGCGCATGCCCTTCATCCACATGCTTTCAGTCGAACTGAACCTTGACACAAACAGCATGCAGCTGCTTTTCGGCAGATTGTCTTCATACATCAAACCTATCATCCTCTTGATGAATGAATCGGATATGCGGGCGTCTAGTTCTTTGCCGGCTATCAGCACCGCTTTATGCTCGTAATGCAGCCTGTTTTTTATGGCTTTGAGTATAGGCAATTCTACACCTCTGACATCACACGCTTATGGCAATGCTCTGCTCCCTTAGAAATTGCTGGAGGTAGAATCTGCTTCCGGTGCCCTTTCCGGTCAACCCGCTGCCCTTCCACCCTACGAAAGTATGCACGCCCACAATAGCACCGGTAGTCGCACTCACCTTTCTGTTTATGTATACGACCCCAGCCTGTATGGCGTTGGAGAATTCCTTTATTTCGTGCTTGTTTTTACTGTATAACGCAGCAGTAAGGCCGTATTCCACGTCGTTGGCCATTGCAAGCGCTTCCTTGAAGTCCCGGTATGTTTCTATCGTTACCAAAGGCACGAAAAGTTCCTTGTGCGTAAGCTCATGGTCGTGCCTTATCTCCACTATGGCAGGTTCTACATAGATGCCGTTCAAACCGACATCCACTTTTTTCCCGCCATAAAGTATGCGCCCTGCAGATTTCGCTTTTTCTATATATTCTACGTAGCGCTTATATGCGGATTCGCTTATCAAAGGCCCAATAAAATTGGCTTTCTTTATCGGGTCGCCTATCTTCATTGACCTGACCTTTTCGATAAGCTTGCTTAGATACTGCTCCTTTATTGATTCGTGTACGTATATGCGCGACAATGCGCTGCATTTCTGCCCAGCAAAGCCGAATGCTGCACTGGATGTGCCTTCAACAGCCCCGTCTATATCTGCATATTTAGAGATTATCACAGGGTTTTTTCCGCCCATCTCCACTACGAATACCTTTTGGTTGCCTGCAGCGAATGTCTTTGCCACCATGCTTAAGCCAGTATTTCTAGAGCCAGTAAAAACAATGCCGCTGACATTTGGATTTACTGCAAGCTCATCGCCCACTTCTGAGCCTGGGCCTGTGATATAGTTGAATACACCATCGGGGAGGCCGGCTGCTTTGAATATCTTGTATATTTCCAATCCCGTTAGCATCGACATATTGTCGCTTGAGGATGGCTTGAATACTATGGTATTGCCGGTTATCATGGCTCCAGTGCTCATGCCGGTAGATATGGATATTGGAAAATTGAATGGAGCTATAACGCCGAACACGCCGTATGGCTTCAACATTATCCTTATGTTTTCTGCACTGGATGGCGCGCCTTGAAAACCTGCTTCCACACGCTTTGTACTTTCTTTCAAGAGCGTTTTCCTTGTGTAGCCCTTGTTGTTTTCCATTTCATCGGCGTAATAATTCAGGAAGTCTATGGCTTCATCCACTTCGCCTATTGACTCGTATCGCGACTTCCCATTCTCATAGCTCAATATGGCTGCAAGTTTGAATTTGCTTTCCCTGAATAGCTGCACTGCTTTCCTGAATATCCTTATTCTGCTTTTATAGTCCATCAACGACCAAGGCATAAATGCATCTTTTGCAGCAGATATGGCCTGCCTGGCATGGTCCCTAGTGCCTTTTTGAAAATACCCTATGACTGTGCTTCGGTCTATCGGAGAGCGTTCCTCCAGCAATTCGCTGGCCAATACCTCTTTTGCACCTATATGCATCGGGTGCTTTTTCCCGAACTCTTTCTTCGCATCTGCAACTGCCGCATCAAAAAGCTTGTCAAATTCTTCCTCTCTTCCAGACTCTACAAATCCTTTATACGTGAACTCGTTGGTAAATTTTGATACTGCCATGGCATCACTGCTATGATAACATACAATTGCAATTAAAGATAATTATTGATAAGGATATTTACAAGCTTCCAATTAATTGCATTTTTTGGTAGATACATTATTTTACTTCAAATCAGCATATTATCAGGAATGCTTAAATATATTGTTTTATACTTTATAACCCAGTTATAAAGGTGCAAATATGTCAGGATCGAATGCAGAAGTAGTTCAAAACGAAAGCGAATACATGCAGAGGTACGGATTTAAGGATATCAATACAAAGTATGAGCACATAGACAAAGGGCTCTCCGAAGACGTTGTCAGGTTCATCTCTAAAAGCAAGGGCGAACCGGAGTGGATGTTGGAAAAAAGATTGCAGGGCCTGAAAATATTCCTTGAAAAACCGGTTCCGACTTGGGGCCCTGACCTGCAGAGCATAGATTATTCGGACATATATTATTACCTTAAACCCAACGCAGGCAAGAGCGATAGCTGGGATGCAGTCCCGGAGGACATAAAAAATACGTTTGACAAGTTGGGCATACCGGAAGCTGAGCGCAAATTCTTCTCTGGGGCGGAGGCGCAGTACGATTCAGAAGTGGTATACCACCACATAAAGGAAGAGCTTGAGAAGCAGGGCGTTATATTTACCGATACCGACACAGCAGTAAAGAAATACCCTGAGATACTTAAAAAATATTTCGGAACCATAATACCGCCGTCCGATAATAAATATGCTGCATTGAACACCGCATGCTGGAGCGGAGGCTCATTCATTTACGTGCCCAAGAACGTAAAGGTTGCTATGCCGCTTCAGGCTTATTTCAGGATAAATGCAGAAAAGGCGGGGCAATTCGAAAGGACGCTCATAATAGCGGATGAAGGCGCAGAGGTAACATATGAAGAAGGATGCACAGCGCCTATTTACATAAGCTCATCATTACACTCTGCAGTAGTAGAGCTCGTAGCACTTAAAGGTTCGCACATACGTTATGTCACAGTGCAAAACTGGTCAAAAAATGTATATAACCTTGTAACGCAAAGGGCTTTTGCGTACGAGAATGCACACGTGGAATGGATAGATGCCAACATAGGCAGCAAGGTGAATATGAAATACCCAAGCGTATTCCTCAAGGAGAGAGGCGCGAAAGGAGACATACTGTCCATAGCAGTTGCAGGCAACAACCAGACGCAGGATTCCGGAGGCAAGGTTTACCATCTGGCACCGGATACCAGCTCCAGCATAATATCCAAAAGCGTATCAAAGGGGAGCGGAGTTGCCACATACCGCGGATTGGTGCACATAGACAAGAAGGCAACGAATTCAAAATCCGCAGTCAAATGCGATGCACTGCTGTTGGACAACAACGCAAAAACCAACACTTTTCCGTACAATGAAGTAAATAACGAGGACTCGTTTGTAAGCCACGAAGCAACAGTGGGAAGGCTTGGCGAAGATGAACTTTTTTACCTGATGTCCAGAGGGTTGAGCGAAGATGATGCAATAGCGACTGCAGTCCTTGGGTTTATACAGCCATTGATAGACGTGCTGCCTTTGGAATACTCGCTGGAGCTCAAAAGGCTCATAAAACTCGATACCAGCAACTCGATTGCATGAGGGGCGATATTATGGAATATGCTAAATTTCTAAGCGAGGCACGCGAAAATGCGGCAGTACTGCCATATGAAAAAATGGAGCTGTACAAGCGTTACACCAAACAATTTATTATTGAAACGCCGCGTTTTGATGTGCATGAAAACATGCATGATGCAGAGAATGCTGCCAATGCAGCCAAATACCTATGGCAAATGATAGGCGCAGCGCCAGATGTAATATTATTAAACGGGCGTTTAATTGGCAACACATCAAGCATTGTAAATGAAGTTAACCCTGCGTCAGAACCATCGTTTTCAGATAGAAAATTGTACAAAAATGATGAAGATAAATTCGCAGCGTTTGCGAATGGCTTTTCAAAAACAGTCTTAAGGATAAGGGCTGATAGCCACAGAAGGGTGAATATGCTGATTTATGGAGGAGAAGCAGCATTGCCAGCGCAGGTGCTAGTAAACGCTGAAGATGGATCTGACCTGACATTGAATGAATTCTATTTTTCTGAGGGCACCGGGACTGCAATCATAGGTGTTCTGAATGAGATAAATACGGAAAGCAACTCAATAGTAGAGTTGAATTCCATACATTGCGAGAAGGCAGGGGCAAATGCATTTACTATGATCAAGGGCGTATCTGATAGGGGAAGCTCCATATCGTCAAATACCATTTATGCTGGAGGAAGTTTTATAAGGCAGAGAAATATGCTTGATGCACAGGGATTACGCTCCAAGGTGGAAGCCAACGACGTGGCGTTAGGGATTAAAGGACAGGTGTTTGATATATTCACGCATCTGATTAACTCAAACGAAGATACACATGCGCAATCGGCCATGAAAGCCGTGCTTATGGGAGGCTCTATGGCGTATATGAAGAGCTTGGCAAAGATAAAACACGGGGCAAAAAGATCCAGATCTGCCATAATAGAGCGTGGACTGCTGTATGATAAGGCATCGCATATTGATCTCATACCGGATATGTCTATAGACGAAAGCGATGTTAAGGCTATGCACTCAAGCTCATCATCCCCGATAAGCCAGGATGACCTATTTTATTTATGCACGCGTGGCATAAACGAAAATAATGCCAGGCTCTCGATAGCCTTGGGCTTCATACTTGAAACGGTTGCAAGGATAAAGGACAATAATGTAAAAGCGTTCGCTGCAAATTTGATAAGGGATAGGTTGACAGGTGCGGATTTCAGTTTGCCTGGCGATATGAATTCAAAGGACGTATGGATAGCAGATATAAATGGAAAGGATTATGATGCACAAGGCGGTTCTGATGATGACGGAATATGAAAGCATATTGAAGGGATTTTTACCGGTGCTGCGCAGCAGGATTGCCGTAGAGCTTAATACGCGCTACGGGCTAAAACAAACGGAGATAGCTGCGCTTTTAGAGGTAACGCAGGCAGAGGTAAGCAAATATCTGAATGGCACCCAGCCAAAAGGAGGCAGGTTTACTATGCAGCTAGACGATGCGGAAGTTAAAAAAATGGCAAAATTAGTGTTGGAACGCAATGATTATGAAGCACAGAAGGTAGCATGCAGGCTATGCCCGAAAGGCTCAGTTTCAAAATGCAGTATAATGATTAAATGATGTGATACTATGATATTAGAAATAAAAGATTTGCACGTAAGCGCTTCTGACAAGATGATACTTGACGGGCTTAACCTTACCATAAAACAAGGAGAGTTCCATGTGCTTATGGGCCCGAATGGATCAGGAAAAACTACGCTGGCAAAGGCAGTAATGGGATACCCAGGCTTGAAGATAACCAAGGGAGACATACTTGTGGACGGCAAGAGCATACTTGGATTGTCGACAGACAGAATTGCAAAACTTGGATTATTTTTACAATTTCAGGCTCCGGTTGAAATTGATGGAGTAGGATTCGTTAATTTCCTTAAATCCTCTCTGGAATCGATAAATGACAAGACGTTGAACACCAGGGAATTTATGAAGGATGTAAAGGACTATTCTGCTGCGCTTAAGATGGATAAGGGGGTTGTTGGCAGGTCGTTGAATAAAGGATTTTCCGGCGGGGAGAAGAAAAAAGCTGAGATTTTGCAGATGGCGCTCATAAATCCAAAGCTTGCAATATTGGATGAGCCAGATTCAGGGCTCGACATAGACGCAATCAAGGTAGTCGCTGAAAACATAAACAACATAGCCAAAAAGAATAACCAGAGCCTTCTCGTAATAACGCACTATAACAGGATATTAAGCTATATGAAGCCCGAATTCGTACATGTAATAAGCCACGGCAGAATAGTAAAGGAAGGGAGCTTGGAATTGATAGAACACTTGGAAAAAAGCGGTTATGAAGAATTTGAAGACCATAACAGATGAGCCCATGAAGAAATTGGATGTTGAAAGAATACGTAGGGATTTTCCAATATTGAATGTCAAAATGAGAGGGCACGACCTTGTTTATCTCGATAGCGCAGCCACCTCACAGAAACCAGTGCAGGTAATCGATTCAATATACCAGTATTATGCCAATTACAATGCCAATATACATAGAGGCATATACGAACTTGCAGAGCTTGCAACGGATGCTTATGACGAGTCAAAGGATAAGGTCGCAAAATTTATCAATGCAAATTCGATGGATGAGATAGTTTATGTTAGGAACACTACGGAAGCAATAAATCTAGTGGCATTGAGTTGGGGGGATGAAAACATAAAGGAGGGCGACCATATACTTATATCTGAGATGGAACATCACAGCAATCTTGTGCCCTGGCTTCTTTTAGCTAAGAGAAAAAAGGCGATTTTGGATTACATAAAGCTTGATAAGAACAAGGCAGTAATTGACAGAGAAAGTTTTAAGGAGGAGATTGAAAAGGACCCTAAGATCCTGGCAATAAGCCATTCTTCAAACGTGTTGGGGACCATAAACGATGTTAAAGCAATGAGTTCGCTTGCGCACAAACACGGAGCAATGGTGCTTGTAGATGGCGCGCAATCCGCACCCCACATGCCCGTAGATGTACGCGATATGAACTGCGATTTCTTTGCCTTTTCGGGACACAAAATGCTAGGGCCGACAGGCATTGGAACTTTATATGCAAAAGCAGATATCCTTAATTCTATGCCACCGATTATTGGAGGAGGCGACATGATAAGGACTGTTGAAAAATATGCCTGCACGTGGAATGACCTTCCGTGGAAGTTTGAGGCAGGGACATCAAATATCGAAGGGGGCATAGGGCTTTCCGCAGCAGTAGATTATCTTAATAAGGTAGGGATGAACAACATATATGCACATGAGAGGGACATAACTGAATACGCACTCAAAAGGCTATCGGAAATCGGCAATGTGTCTGTCTTTGGGCCAGATTATAATAGCATGCTTAACAGGTCTGGCGTGATATCTTTTGCAATTGAAGGCGTGCATCCGCATGACATAGCAAGCATATTCGACAGCATGGGCATTGCCATACGCGCAGGGCATCACTGTGCTATGCCTTTGGTTACTGAGTTGATGAACGAGGCTGCAGTGGCAAGGATGAGTTTTTATTTATACAACAGGAAGGATGAAGTAGACAAGGCTATAGATGCAATAGCTGAAGTTAAAAAAATTTTCAAGATAGAGAGGTGATTTTTTGCCAATAGACATATACGCAGAGGAGCTTATTTCGAATTACGAGCATCCACACAATAAGGGAAAGATTAACGGCCCTGATGCTGAGATGCACGAATATAATCCGATATGCGGCGATGACATAACGCTGTATTTGAGGATAAAAAACGATAAGGTTGAAGAGGTTAAGTTTGATGGAAAGGGATGTGCCATAAGCATAGGAGTTGCAAGTATGCTTACTGACTCGATAAAAGGGAAACGTCTGGAGGATATAGATGCCATGGGGTTTAAAGACATAGTGGATATACTTGGCATTGACCCGGGACCTGCACGCGCCAAGTGCGCCTCAATATCGCTAAAGGCACTAAAAAAGGCGATTTTTCTTTATCAGCACAAAACAGTAGATAGGGACACGGAAAAATTGTAGGATGGCTCACATTAAAAAGGCTTATTAACCTAAATGGATTTAATGAGTATAGATGTAATGTGTAACATGCATGATGACTTTGACGGCAATGATCATAAAACAATTGGGTCGCTAAGCGCACAAAGCGCTATGGAGTATTTAATGACATACGGATGGTCAATACTCATACTCGCAATAGTCATTGCTGCCATGTTTCAGTTAGGGTTGTTCAGCCAATTGCAACTTGCTCCAAAGGTACCGCCCGGCTCATGCCAGGTGGTCAGACCAAACGGCCCAGGCAATAATCAATTTATTACCTTAGAAGGCACATGCAATAAGTATCTTCCGCAATTTGTTGCGGAGTTCAATGGAAGGGATTCTAACATAACGGCAAACTTATCGCTTCTTAAATTCGTAAATACGGGCACATTTGCGGTGTCGGCATGGGTTATGAGCAGGGGGTATACTGGAAGCGAGCAGAATGTAGTTTCATTAGGCAATGATGGATGTTATACAAGCTATTACAATGGCACAAATGACACCGGGGTCATACTGTTAGACGCCCCAGGAGCTCCAGGAGCAATAGGCAGCAGCACATACCCTACAAATGTATTCAAGGCAGCAGCATGCATTTATAACACCACGTATCAAGGGTCGCAATGGGAATTCGTAACTGCGCCATTTAGTTCCTCAGATTATAATCATTGGTTCTTTTTGGTGGAGACGTATAATGGAAACTCGCTGAAATTGTATATAAATGGTAATCTATCAGGTAGCATCGTTGCACCGGGATTCATGATAACGCCTAAAAATTATATATCGATAGGTTCAATATACACAACAATAGATCCAGGAGTACGCCTTTGGTATAATGGTTCTATAGCCAACGTTCAGATTTATAATTCATCTTTAAGTTTTCCGCAGGTGCAACAGCTTTATAAAGAAGGAATAGTCGGAGCTCCTGCCGATCTTTATAACCTTGTGAGCTGGATACCGCTAGATGGAAACGCAGCTGATTATGGCGGAAATGGGGCAAATGGAAAATCGCTTAATTCAACTTATACAAACGCGT
>JAMCYW010000018.1 GCA_023473255.1 Candidatus Martarchaeota archaeon
TGAATATGAAGCTGCTCGCAAATACAGGGTAGACTACCGAAAGTGGCGCTTTGGAGAGCGCATATATGTATATGATAAAACTTATTCCATACCCTGCAAGTCCTGCAAGTATAATCCTGTCATGGATGATCATCCTTGCCAGATGCATCATGTTGTATACCTTGATGTTTAACCTCTTTTTGAAAAGCAGTTGCGATGCGGATGCTATCAAGGCGGCAATAAGTGTTATAAATATAACTAAGTATATAATCACATAACCACCAACGATGATTCCATGGCAAGCAGAAACATAAACGACAAGCTTTCGTTGTTTGTACTCTCCCCGGCTACAATAATATTTGCTATATTATCGATAGCCATATTTATATATTATGGGGCTAAAGGTCTATTCTACACATCCGTTTTCATAACAATAATCGTGGGGATATTAAATGCATGGTCAATATCGCGCATAGGTGCAAATGCAGAAAACATGCAGCCTCCAAAAGTTCTTATTAAAAAGGCCGAGAAGCGCAAGGCGGCAAGAAGGCATCTTAGTACGATAGGCAAAGCACGAAGGAAAATAAAAAGGTAATGCTATGAGCACTCTTATAATTGCAGAAAAGCCAAGCGTAGCGTTGCGCATAGCTATTTCATTGGGTGACGGGAAACAAAAGAAGGTGTCAAAAGGGCGCGCGAGCTATTACACATTTGAAAAGGACGGCAAAAAATTGTACGTCGCTGCTGCCGTGGGCCATCTATTTACGTTGAAACAGACCAGTAAGGAGTACAAATATCCTGTTTTTGAGATAGATTGGGCCCCTTCATATTCTGTTGGCAAAAATGCTCTTTATACTAAAGAATACTTGGATATGCTTATAGAAGTATCAAAGAACTGCGACTCTTTCATAAACGCATGCGATTTCGATATAGAAGGCACAGTGATAGGCACTAATATAATAAAGGAACTGACAAAGAAGAGCGTAAAGGACCTGGCCAAAACATCATTGAGGATGAAATATTCTACTACTACTGCAAAGGATCTGCAGGAATCATATGCATCTCTGATGCCACTGGACCTAAATAATTTTTACGCCGGAGAGACAAGGCACAAACTTGATTGGCTATGGGGCATAAATTTTAGCAGGGCTCTGACGTCTGCTATAGGTTATTCCGTTGCAAGAGCCCCGTTAAGCATCGGAAGAGTGCAGGGCCCCACATTGGCCATGCTCTCCAAGCGCGAAATCGAGATAAGCGAATTCAAGCCAAGGCCTTTCTGGAGGGTTAATGCAATGCTAAAAGGGGTTGAATTCGCAAATTCAAGAGGCGACATGTTTGAGAAAGAATTGGCGGACAATGCCTATGCTGAAACCGAACAGAACAAGGATAAAATGCGTGTGGGCGATATAGAGGTAAACGAAGAATACAAGCGCCCTCCTCCACCATTCGATTTGACCACCCTGCAGCTGGAAGCAAGCCGCGCGCTGCACATGGACCCGTCTCTTACGCTTTCACTTGCCCAAGCGCTTTATGAAAGATCATACATCTCATACCCAAGGACATCGTCGCAGAAGCTACCTCAGTCACTTGGCCTTCCAAAGATCATAGAAGACATATCAAAGAATCCTGATTACAAAGACATTGCATCGCTGCTCCTCAGGGAACGCAGGTTCAAACCTGCCGAAGGCAAAAAGGACGACGAAGCACATCCATCCATATTCCCTACTGGCGAAACGCCGAAGACGCTTTCGCAGCAAGAGGCAAGGCTATATGATCTGATAACGCGAAGGTTCCTTTCATGCTTTGCGCCCGATGCAAAAATGTCAAGGATGAAGGTCAGTGTATTGGCAGGCGCGGAAAAGTACTCTGCATCTGGCATGCATATAATGGAAAGCGGCTGGCTCGACTATTATAAATATGCAAGGCTGGAAGACAAGACACTGCCTGAATTTATGAAAGGCGAATCATTAAAGGCAGAGGCAATAGAATTAAAGCCGCTTGAAACGCAACCTCCTCGAAGATACACCAAGGCTGGCGTGATATCGGAACTGGAGAAGCGCGGGCTCGGCACAAAGGCCACAAGGGCGAACATTATAGATACGCTATTCAAAAGGAATTATATAGAAGGCGCGAGCATCAAGGTAACTACGTTCGGTCTTTCTGTGTATAATGCACTATCTCACAACTGCAATATGATAATAGATGAAACGACGACAAGGAAGCTTGAAGACGATATGGAGCTCATAAGCAAAGGGAAAAAGAGTGAACAGGAAGTAATATCTGAAGGTAAAGCAATGCTTGTTGAAGCGCTTGGCATATTCGATAAGAACAAAAATGAAATAGGCAAGGAGATGAAAGTGAGCTTCACTCAGACTACAATACTGGGCATATGCCCTAAAGATGGCGGCAACCTGATAATAAGAAAGTCGAGATTCGGGAAACAGTTTGTAGCTTGCTCAAACTATCCAAAATGCACCAATACCTATTCATTGCCGCAGAATGCAAAAATAGAACCTACGGGAAGGGTGTGCGAACACTGCAAAACTCCTGTGATAAAAGTTATAAGAAGGGCAAAGAGGCCTTTTGAAATGGACCTGGACCCGAACTGCATTACTAAGGATGCGATGAAGAAAGCAATTGAACAGCGCAATATTGCGAGGGCTGCAAAAGAAGAATCATTAAAATCTGCTCAAGAAGGAAACGCTGCGGAATCCAAACCGTCCAAATCAGCCCATGCCAAAGACGCAGGCAAACAAAAAACAAGCCAGAACCCCAAGGCAAAGCCAAAGAAACCTAAAAAGGCGCATCCTAAGAGCAGCATAAAGAAGCAAAAGGCGAAGCAATGAACTATATGTACATGCCCCCTGCATATAAATCGCTCAAGCGAGGTCCCCAGGTAATGCTCCCGAAGGACATAGGCCTTGTAATATCATATTCGGGAATAGGCAAAGAAAGCATCTGTGTAGACGCCGGAACCGGAAGCGGCTGGCTTGCCATAGCTCTTTCAAAAGTGGCAAAAAGCGTAACGAGCTACGAGCTGAGGGAAGAATTCATAAAGATAGCCCAAAGAAACGCAGACAGGCTTGGAATAACGAATCTAAAAATAAAGAATGCAGACATATCTAAAGGCATCGGAGAGAAGGGCGTTGACCTTGTGAGTCTTGACATGCCGAATTCAGATAAGATAATAAAATATGCGAGCAAGTCATTAAAGGATGGTGGATGTGTATTCGGCTATCTGCCCCATATGGAACAGGTTAAGAAATTTATCAAGGCGTTAAACAGATACAAATTCAGGGACACGATAGTATTAGAAGCAATAATCAGGGACATGCTTGTAAGGGAGGAAGGCATGCGCCCATCTACAAAAGGCGTATGGCATACCGCATATTTGGTTTTTTCTTTCAAGGAAGCAAGCCCTCATGCAAAATCTTAGGCTGAAAGATCCAGATAAAAAAGATAACTTTCTATATGATTTACGGAAATGCAATGGGATAGCCGCGCTTGCGCTAAGGCATGATATATCGGGCGTATGCAATTGCATACGCCTCGGGTGGATGAGAATAGGGTTGTTACAGAATAAGCATAAACCGCCCTACACGGCGCTAATGAATTACATGCATACATATAAAAAGATTTCTTTTAATTGCGTATACCTATATAGTAGCAAAAAGCAGGGCAGGCTGTCATTTGCCCCTTGCTTGGCCCTTATATTTTTTTATGAGCTCGATCGCCTGTTCAATTGCTTTTTTGACATCTGCGGCAGTTCTAGCGCCAGTGCATATGATCTTCCCGTTCTTGAAAAGCAGAAGTGCTGACTTAGGATCATGTACTTTGAATATGGCCCCTGGGAACTGTTCTGGCTCATAATCTACATCGTATGATAGTTTTGCTAGCCCATAAAGGTCTAATTCGGTCGCCAAATCTGCACTTGCGACGATATTCTCGACCCTATAGGTCGGTTTTAATATGACATTTTTCTTATGCTCATTAGGGTTTAGGGCTTTTGGCATTTATACACCTGGTGCATATGGGGCATTAAATAATAAATATATTGCGTATTAAATAAGTATGCAGAATTTAAGCCTTATTTGCAAAAGGTAATAAAAATGACAAAAAGATCAAGTGGACTGTTTTCCGGAAGAACAAGGAATCTGGCTAGGCATCATAAGCCTTTGGACCAGCGCATAAACACATTCATTAAGGAATTTGAAGTGGGTGACAAAGTGGCTATAGTGCCTAAGGGAAATGTTGCCAATAGCCCCCATCCAAGATATAAAGGCAGGGTAGGTACAGTTATAGCAAAAAGAGGCAAAGCCTATACTGTGAAAATTACAATAATGGGTGCAGTGCGTGAACTCACAGTGCCAGTTATGCACTTGGAGAAAGCAAAATCATGATGCATATTGGGGTAGAATCGAAGATAGTGCCAAGCGTTACTGCTGAAGCGTATCCTACAATACCTATAATATTCGTTTCTAGCTCAAGGGGCAATCGTCTGCCCGTGCACAATTCCATGGGCTTTGACTATCTTCAAGAGGAATAGCTTTATATAAACCAGCAAATTGCCGATGTACTAAGTGGATTACTCGGTTGAGCTTTCTAAGTTCAACGGCATAAAGATGTTTGACAACATAGATTATGAAATTACTAGAAAAAATATACTGGAATTTTTTGGCGGCGAAAATGCATAGAAGTAAAAAAACACATCAAAAAGCTTCACGCAACGGGCGGGCGCATGTACAGATCAAATCCTAGGCCTTTTTGAGTATGGCTTAGTAAACACGTAAAACCTCTCTCCTCCCTCGAGTTCTTTCATTACCCTATCCCCTATGAGCTTTATCGGATCCTGCAGCAGCTGCACCCTTGAGGTTATGTCATCAAAGCTTTCAAACCCTTTTTCATTCCTTGCCCCCAATATTGCGTTCAGGTGTTTTTTACCTATCCCTGGGAGCAATTCAAGCGAATGCTCCCTTATGTTTATTGGCCCTGCCTTATTGAAAAAATTCACAAACCTATTTTCATTTGCCTTGATTATGAGCCTTATGGCATTAGAAAGGTTCTCTTTGGCTGTTTGGGTAAGTTCGTCATACCCTATCCTGAACTTTATTACCGATATCTTGTCGCGTTCATCCTTGCCTATGTATACGCGTTCTCCAGTCGAAAGAACTACACCTTCCTTAGGCGTAGCTTCAAGCAAGGTAAACCATTCCTCTCCTATAATCTGTGCTAGGGGTTCAGCTCTATTAGAAAAAGACTTTCCAGTATGCATAAAATCAAGAACAACTGCATACTCCTCGCGTCTTTCTGTTTCCATATTGCCTTACCTCTGAAATGCATACTAAGTTAACCCTTGTTGTTTATCACATTGAGTACCTGCGAAAGCTGCTCATCTGTGAAAGTTTCCTTCTCTCTTGCCACTATCTGCCTTAGCATCATTAGATTCTTAGGCATTATCTCAAGTATCTTTATTATGCTGTAGTCGCTAAGCATGTTTAGGTCTCTGAGCTTCTTTTCAATTTTATTATATTCCTTGGTGCCCATTTTGAACTTTTCGGCATATTCGATTGTGACCTGTTGCTCGTATGTGAGCGGCTTCGAACTTTTCTTCCTGTCATTGAGTATGTTGTATACCTCGTCTATAGAGGCCATGCCCTTTTCTTTAGCTTCCTTTCCTATCATAAAAATCATCTATATTTAACACTAACTTAAGGTGCCTAATTTAAATGTTGCCCCACCAATAATATTTGTCACATACTATATTATAAAGGTTTTGTAGGGTCTTATGATGGAGAGTTCTGACGTGAAAGGTGTATATGAAAAGGTGCTTGCAGAGGTAAAGAAAAGGATTGCAGGGAAATCTGATATAATAAAGCTTCTTTTCATAGCCATACTCGCCAATGGGCATATATTGCTCGAAGGTGTGCCAGGTGTAGCAAAGACCACTATGGCTAAAACCCTGTCAGAAGCTATTCAAGCTGAGTTCGGAAGGATTCAAGGCACTCCAGACATAGAATTCAAGGACATAGTGGGCTATACATATGTAGACGAGTCTAACAATCTGCAATTGAAGAAAGGCCCAATATTTACTAATATACTGCTAATAGACGAAATTAACAGGGCGCCTCCAAGGACAACTACTGCATTGCTCGAAGCGCTTGAAGAACGCCAGGTAACTATGGGCGATTCGACTATGCCGCTTGAAAAGCCGTTCATCGCAATGGCGACCCAAAACCCGCTCAACATAGAAGGGACTACACAATTGCCAAAGGTATTGGCAGACAGGTTCCTAATGAGAGTGGCTGTCGAATATCCCACTGCAGAAGAGGAACAGCAGATGCTGCGCATAAAAGAGTCAGAATCGAAGGTCCCTATAAACAGGGTTATCTCGATAAAAGATATAATAGAGATGCAGGGCATGGTCAATTCGATAAAAGTACCCGATAATGTAATAAAATATATAACTGACATAGTTGGAGCTACGAGAAAAGATATACACATAGTGATGGGGGGCAGCCCAAGGGCTGAGATAAGCTTCCTGAACTGCTGCAAAGCAAAAGCTCTAGTTGAAGGAAGAACTGAGGCTAATATAGATGACATAAAGTTCCTTGCTAGGCCAATTCTGAGTCACAGGATTGTTGTAAGATCGACAGGAGGCATAGGCGTTAATGGTATAATAGACGGCATAATAGCATCACTAAAAGCATAAACTATTAATAAAAGCCTGTCATATACTCTATAAGTGGTTGGCATGCGTTCACAAAGTGCTATGGAATACTTGATGACGTATGGCTGGGCAATACTGATTATAGCTATAGCCTTGATGGCCCTTTACGCAATGGGGTTATTCAGCCCAAAAACCCTGGTAAGCACATCATGCGTATTTCCAGCCGATTTCAGCTGCATGAACAGCCAGTTGCTCCCAAACGGCAACTTTTCTATAAATCTAGAGCAATCAACGTCTTCGCCTATAAACATAACTGCAATAGGCTGCAATTCCGATACTGTCATATACAATATGCTCGGGTTCAACCCAAACATAACCCTGCAGATAGGCTCTAACGTGTCCCTGCCTCAATCTTCGTCACAGGTTTTGCAATGCTTCTCCAACGGCACGGTATTTACCGGAAGCCCCGGGAACGTATTCCACGGGTATGTAATAATAAATTATACCGATATAGAAACCGGTTTTCCGCATACTGTAACTGGCACGGTAATAGAGAAAATGACTTGAAATCAGGGTATTTTCACTGGTTACGAAAGGTTTAAATATCTTACTATTCACTATAATAGTGCTATTTTTAGAAAAATTTAAAAAGCTTTGTCCTATTTAGACGAGATAAAATGGTGTTGCATCATGAATACCCAAAAATCAAAAAATCCAAGGCATAAATCAGAAAAATCAGGTTCGAAAACGAGCGCTTCTTTTGGCAAAAAGATAACAGTCAGCCACAATAAGCTTAATGTAACAGATCTTTCCCAGATTAAAAAACGGGGCCGCCCGAGGGGCAGCCATAATGGCAACAGCCAACTTGAAACAGCAGAACAGCAGCAATCGCACAGGCTGGTGATAAATCCAGATGCAACAGTGTGCCCAAGCTGCGGCAGTTCAGACATAATATTCGATAGCGAAAAGGGGGAACGCGTATGCAATAATTGCGGCCTCGTAATAGAAGAGAATGTTACCGATAGCGGACCAGAATGGAGGGCTTTCGATGCAGACCAAAGGAACTCTAGGGCAAGAACTGGAGCCCCTATGAAATATACAAGGCCAAATAAAGGGTTAGTGACTGAAATAGATTTATACAACAAAGATATCAGGGGAGTAAGAATTCCATCAAAAAGGCAGGCACAGCTTTATAGAATGAGGAAATGGCACAAGCGTGCAAGCATAGCAAGTTCAAGCGAAAGGAACTACCTCATAGCGTTGCCAGAACTTAACAGGGTCTCGAGCTATTTGGGTTTGCCTGAGAATATAAGGGAGAATGCTGCCCTTTTATATAGGCGATGCGTGCAAAACAACCTGATACGCGGAAGGCCAATAGAAACCGTAGTGCAGGCTGTAATATATGCAGCATGCAGGAAGGCAGGCATGCCAAGGACGCTTGATGAAATAGCTACAATATCTGGATTGCCGAAGAAGGAGATAGGCAGGGCATATCGCGCAATATCCCACGAATTGGGGCTTAAGATACCGCTTACTGATCCGGTGGCATATGTTCCACGATACGTCAATGCGCTTAAGCTCAGTGGCGAAGCGCAGGAAAAAGCTGTCGAACTCCTAAAGGAAGCAATGAAGAAAGGCTTAATATCTGGAAGGAGCCCTACTGGAGTAAGCGCTGCTGCAGTGTACATAGCAGGAGCGTTGGCAGGCGAGCGCAGAACCCAAAAAGAGGTAGCAGATGTTGCAGGAGTCACCGAAGTGACCATAAGAAATAGGTACCGCGAGCTTAAGGAGCAGCTTAACATAGATGTCAATCTATGATCATATCAGCATGAACGGCATCAGCAGCACGAGATATCTCGTGCTGCCCTTTATTTTATTTATGCTGCTTGCATTCCAGGCTAATGCGTCTTCTGCAAATTCTACAATTGCGATAAATCAATCAATGAATTTTTCTCATGCGCTTAATTCGACGCTAGGATATCTAAAGCTGGTAAATCAGAGCAGCTATGTCGTGTTCTACCCTAACATGAAATATTCTGCCATCCTTGTGCAAAATGCAAAGAACGCATCAATCAAAAATCCAGGCATGGCATATCGTCTGCTCAACGAAGCAAGGGTCAATGCAACCGAGCAACTGAATGCAATAAACAAATACGAGGATATCTCATTTCTGGTGATGGTGGCACTCGCAATAATTACTGGATTGCTCCTCATGTCAATAATGAAAAAATACGATCTTAAGTCGCGCAAACATTGACGCATTTATATTTTTTCGCATGGGTTAGACAAGTGCCAAAGAATCTTAAGTTTGTAGAATAACTTTAAAAAGGCGTCAAGCTAATCTAATAATATTGAAAAGCGCCTGTTACCAAATCGTGGATGTTTTGGGCAGGAACGCATTTCAAGGGTGGGAAAATGTACGACTATGGAATAAAGGAGAGTATAGAAGAGGGTATGGAATACTCCATAAAAATAGATGCAAAGGGCGCCAGAGGTGAAGGGATAGGCAAGCTAGGTGACTTTGTAATCTTCATAAAGAATGCAAAGACAAGAATAGGTAACATATATAAGGTAAAAATAACTAAGCTGCACAGGACATTTGGCTATGCCGAGCTTTGCGAGATGAAGCACCAGTTTGTCGGCAATGGAAGCATGCTGGAATTCTAGCCCATAATAGCAAGTCTTTTATAGTTTTGCGCAGATTAATAAAACGTTTGACTGCGCTTTATTTTATTTTATATTAATCTTGCGCATGCGTTATTTTACTTGGGTTGGATGACTACTAAGGTCAGATTTATAATTGTTTGAGCAGTTCAATAATAAAATGAATTCTGCAATAAATAGTTTAATGCTGCATATAAGGCGATAAAATGGACAAGAAATATACTGAAGAATATATGAAAGGCACAACGACTGTTGGTTTGGTTTGCAGTGACGGTGTCGTAATTGGTGCAGATTCTAGGGCAACGATGGATACCTTTATAGCAAGCACAGAAGCAAGAAAAGTGTGGAAGATAGACGAGAATCTTGGTATGACCATAGCTGGCCTTGTAGGGGACGCACAGGAGCTCATAAGGATAATAAAAATACAAAATGAAATTTATAAGATGAATGAAGGAAGGCCACTATCTCCTAAATCTGCAGCTACGCTGTTATCAATAATACTGCAGGAAAACAAAATGATGCCTTTTTATGTGCAGTTGATCATAGCTGGAGTCGATGGCGGAATCGAAGGCGAAGACGGAGAAGTATACAACATTGATGCGGCGGGTGGATATTCTAGCGAATCAAAGTTTACTTCAACTGGAAGCGGATCGCTCACGGCGTTGGGATTCCTTGAGGATACATACAAAAAAGGGCTGACCACAAAGGAATCGGTAAAGATAGCCGCAAAGGCCCTTAATATAGCAATGAAAAGGGATTCTGCCACGGGCAACAATATAACCGTAGCTACAATAACAAAAGATGGATATGTTGAATATACTGGAAAGGATCTTGAAAAGATAGTCGGTGCTTCTAAGTAAGCACCTTTTTACATATCCTAATTATTTTATTTTGATGAGATTTTGATTTTGGCAGTTATTTCTGTTTATATGGTGTGATATTTTGGAAGAGAAGATCAACGACAAGGACGCTGAAGGAAAAGCAAGGAACGAAGAGATATTTAAAAGGATAAAGGAGATGCTCCCAGAAGATGCAGGTTTTATAAAGGCTGAATTTGAGGGCCCTGACATAGTGGTAACGCTTAAAAATATAAAGGCAGTCTATCACGAAGAAACAATAATAAGGGGCATAGCTTCGGCAATAAAGAAAAAACTTATAATGCGCAGCGACAGTTCAGCTTTGATGGAGCCTGAAAAGGCAACGGCTATAATAAATGAGCTGGTGCCAAAGGAAGCAATAACATCAAGCATAAAATTCGTGCCTGAATTTTCAGAAGTATATATAGAGGCGCTCAAGCCTGGATTGGTCATAGGCAAGAGCGGATCTACGCTCAAGGAGATTGTTATCAAAACCAATTGGTCTCCTAAAGTATTGCGCACCCCGACCATGAACAGCGATACCATAAAAGGCGTACGGCAGCTAATGTTCAATGAAAGCGAGTTCAGAAAGAAATTTCTTTCAACCGTAGGCAAGAACATAAACAAGCAGATACTAAAGAGCGAATGGCTCAAGGCTACTGCGTTAGGAGGGTTCAGGGAGGTTGGAAGGAGCAGTCTTTTATTGGAGACGCCTCATTCAAAAGTCATAATAGATTGTGGTATAAGCCCAGAGCCTGGGATAAAAGGCCTAGATGCCAACGCAAACGCAGAAGGGAATAAAGCATTTCCATATCTTGACAGTGCAAACTTCTCCATAAACGAGCTCGACGCCGTTATACTGACACACGGCCACATGGACCATATGGGCTTCATCCCATACCTATTCAAATATGGCTATGAGGGCCCAGTATACTGCACTCCTCCAACTAGGGATCTTGCGGCGCTGCTGCTTAACGACTATATAAAGCTAGTACAAAGGAGCGGAGGCACGCCATTATACTCAGAGAAGGACGTAAAGAAGATGCTCATGCATATGATTACAAGGGACTATAATGAGGTTACTAATATAACTGATGAGCTCAAGCTTACATACCACAACGCAGGGCACATACTTGGAAGCGCAACAGTGCACCTGCATGTAGGCGAAGGCATGTATAACATAGTGCATACCGGCGATATGAAATACGGCTTCACCAGGCTTTTCGACCCTACATCTACTAAATACCCGAGGGTAGATTCGCTGTTCATGGAGAGCACATATGGTGGCCCTAACGACATAACCCCAAATAGGCACGATGCCGAGACCGAACTCATGGAAACAATAAAGCGCACAATACAGAACAACGGCAAGGTGTTGATACCCCTATTTGCAGTAGGAAGGAGCCAGGAGCTCCAATTAGTGCTTGAGAGCTACATGGCTGGAGATAACAGCCCATACAAGCTCGATGTGCCAGTTTACCTGGATGGCATGATACTTGAAGCTAGCGCAATACACACGGCATATCCTGAATATCTTAAGGAAAGCCTAAAGAACAGGATACTGAACAACAGATCTCCGTTCGAAAGCGAGATATTTGAAGTTGTAAAAGGCGAGCGCGAAGAGGTATTCGAAAAAGGGCCGGCCGTGATACTTGCAAGCGGTGGAATGCTCAATGGAGGCGCAAGCGTGGAATATTTCAAGCATCTAGTCGAAGATGCACGCAATACTATGGTATTCGTAGGGTATAATAGCGCCAATTCGCTCGGAAGGAGAGTCCAGAATGGCATATCTGAGGTAGCCTTGCCAAATGAGGATGGCAAGCTGGTATCTATGAAAGTAAACATGGGCATTAAAACTGTAGAAGGATTCTCAGGGCATAGCGACAGGAGGCAGCTTATAAGCTTCGTGCAAAAGCTAAACGTAAAGCCTAAAAGCATATACACGATGCATGGGGAGGAGCAGAAATGTGAAGACCTGGCAAGGACCCTTGGCAGGATGATGCACGTAGATGCCAGAGCGCCTATGAATCTTGATTCGATACGCCTAAAATGAGCCACTGCTTTAAGTCTGTGGCTGAATGGCACTCTGCTGCTTAAACGATGTCAAATTCAAGGCTGCCTGCATAATCAAAATCTGGCGCTTTGATATAAAATATGGCTATGAAACTGCTATCGCTGTCTATGCTGAATGGCAGTTCAGGTTCTGACCTGACAAATAAGAAAGGCTCATTCACAGAAACCTTTGTTATTGTATCCCCTTTTCTGAAAGCCCTTAGCATTTGCACTGACGATTCAAATATATCTCCTTTGCCAATCCTCTTAACCTCGCCAGATTCGCTTACCTTTATGCTTTTGCCCATGGCATTAAGCATGACTTTTTGAAGTTCAAGGTGTATCTCTGCATTCGCTGCGCTTCCAAACTTTATGGTCAGCGGCCCGCTATAATTGTAATTAGGATTTTTGATCGTTATGTGTATATCTACTTTTTCACCAGTATTGATTGCCATTGGCATTTTTGGTACTATTGAATCTATCTTAAATGGATCAGAAACGGTTATTGAATCGATAACCTCCTTCTTATTCTGGTCCTTTAAGAATGATAAGCCTGCACCATGGTTTGTGAAGGGTATTATAACGTTATGCGTATCTCCATCAATTTCAAATCCAGGTATTGAATGCAGAGCGCCCTTCCAATAAATATTTATATTAGATACGCTTCCTGAAGGGCCGTTACTGGTTTTTTTGCCATTGAATATGCCTCCTACAATATTTTTAATGCTCATAACAAGTGCGCCTTTTATTTATATACGTAAATATTTGCCGAAGTTCCATTTTAAATTCTTTCTATAAAAAGAATGTAAATAGGTGGATAATATGTTATCAGAAGGAGATATGGCACCAGGTTTCAAGCTTCCGGGTTCGGATGGGAAAGAGCATTCGTTGAGCGAGCTGAGTGGTAAGTATGTGATTCTATACTTCTATCCAAAGGATAATACCCCTGGATGCACTATCGAAGCGAATAATTTCAACAAAAGACTTGACGAGATAAGGGGGCTCAATGCCGAAGTGATAGGCGTAAGCAAAGACGATTACAAATCCCATGAAAAATTCATAAACAAGTATGGGCTTAAATTTTTACTGCTTTCAGATACAGAAAGCAAAACTATAAAAGATTATGGCGCATATGGCGATCGCGGTATATTTGGTGTCGGCACGCTAAGAAATACCTATCTGATAGGGAAAGGCGGGAAGATTATAAAGATATTCGAGAAAGTCAATCCAAAAGGTCATGCTGATGAAATAATATCTGCGATAAAAGAAGCAGAGGCATGATTTAAAGATAAGCACACTGCATTTATGCGTAGCCCAGCTCCTCTAGCTTCCTCCGTATTATTTTTGCCTCATAGTCTGCTTTTGACTTTCTTCCGCTGCTGCTTATCAATATCCTAAGTATGAACGCAACATAACTTGATACTGATGGAAAGCCAGTATCCTCTATGTGCTGTTCTACCTTTTCAAATAACTGGCTTGGTATTGATATGGTGGTGAACTCCTGCTTCCTACTTCTTTTTATTTTCATGCTATCACTATATTAAAATTTGCATGGAAAGATTTATATTATTAATTATATATAATTAGTATGCTTATGTTTAACCATATAGGCTGATTCGATGAAAAATTCTAGTGACCTACTCGAGGTTGTAAAAGCATTGAACAATGATCCAAACAAATCGAATTGGGAAGCCATATCCTCATGCATCAAGCGCAGCAATGCGTCCTACTACAAAGTCATATATCCAAAGAAAATAAAAGAAAAGCAGGATCTTAAAAGTGCATACGTTATACTTTACGATAGTAAATTTAAAATAATCGGCAAGATACCTATTTTATCTAAAAGCAACCGCGAGACAAGAGGGATGCTTTTTTATTTACGGGGCCTTAGTTTGAATAGAAAAGTCTAAGTGGTGTCTGATGTCTGCTGAAAATAATTTGAAAGAACTAGAAGAAAAGAGCATATTCATATTGCGTGAAGCTAATGCAAAATTTAAGCATATTGCCGCGTTGTGGAGCATGGGCAAAGATTCAACTACAATGCTTGCCATTGCGCGTAAGGCGTTCATGGGCAAGATACCTTTTCCAGTTATATATATAGACAACGGGATAGACTTTCCAGAGTCGTACGAGTTTATGGAAGAAATGGTTAAAAAATGGAAATTAGACTTGATAATAGCAAATAGCAATATAAAATCAGAACTATCTGGTTTTAGCTGCTGTGGTGCAAATAAAACAGATGCCCTGAAAAAATTGATGAAGGAAAATAAATTCGACGCCATTATTGCATCAATAAGGAGAGATGAGCATTCTATAAGGGCCAAGGAGAGATACTTTTCACCCCGGGATTCAAGCTTTAAGTGGAACTACAAAAACCAGCCTGCGGAGTTATGGGGCAATTACGCGTCTAAAATTGATGGAGGGTCGCATTTTAGGATACATCCGCTGCTGGATTGGACGGAGCTGGACATTTGGAGGTATACTAAAAAAGAGTCCATACCTATAAATCCATTATACCTTGCAAGGGATGGATACAGATATAGGAGCCTTGGATGTACGCATTGCACTACGCCTATAAAATCGAATGCCTCCTCTATTGATGGCATAATAAAGGAGCTTAAAACTACGAAGACTGAGGAAAGAGGCGGCAGATCGCAAGATAAAGAAAAGGCGTACATAATGGAAAAACTAAGATCGTTGGGTTATATGTGATTCAATGGACCATTGGATAACAATGCTTGGCGAGAAAGACCATGGCAAATCAACACTGCTTGGCAATATCCTTATAAAAACGGGTTCCATAAAACGCTCGCGTATAAATTCGATATGCTCTTCAAATGCCAATGGCAAAAGATTTGAACCTGGCTATATACTTGACAGCTTTAAGGAGGAACAGGATCGTGGCATGACGATTGATCAGACATCTGCAGAAATCATCTATAAAAACAGGCGACTTCACATGACCGACGTGCCTGGACACCTAGAGCTTCTAAAAAACATGCTGACCGGAGCGTCAAATGCCTCATTAGGCCTATTAGTAGTATCAGCAAAGAAAGGAGAAGGGTTCACAAATCAGTCAAAAAGGCACCTTTATGTATCAAATCTCATGGGTATTGATTCAATACTTGTAGCTATTAATAAAATGGACGATGTAGACTTTAGCGAAAAAGCATTTGTTGATATAAAGAGGTCTATCAAGAAGTATTGCAGTGCTACAAACATAAAGCCCAAACTGGTATTTGTGCCAATATCTGCATATAGCATGGAAAACGTAATTAGGCTGTCAAAAAAAATGAAGTGGTATGCAGGTAAGCCCCTAATGGACATACTTTTAGAAATGCTAAAATATGGCAAATTGAATGCCGCAGCGCAGAACGGATTGAGGATATTAATACAAGATAAAATCGGCGACGCCTTTTTCGGCAGAGTGTTATATGGCAGAATCAAAAACGGCAATAACGTAGTATTGCATCCAGGTGGCAAAGAAGTTCACCTATTTGATCTTAAAAAATTCGGCAGGGTTATTGGATCATCTGCAGCACCCTCTAATATCTACTTCAAGCTTGATTCCAGCGTGAAGGCATTAAGAGGGGATATGCTGTATAGCGTTGGAGAACGCCCCAGTGCAGAAACCTATTTTAACGCAAAAATATTTCTGATAAAAAACATGCCCCTATCTAAATTATCTGGATCAAAGGTAAGCTTTAATGGAAACTATATTAACGCTACAATGCGTATTACTCAGCTATTTGATATAACCAAAGCACTAAAGACAACAAAAATGAAAAATGCCAGCATAACACCAAATTACTCCATAAACGTAGCCGTCAAATTAGCAAAGAAATGCGCCGTAGAGAAATTCGGCAAATATCCATCATTGGGGC
>JAMCYW010000002.1 GCA_023473255.1 Candidatus Martarchaeota archaeon
CGTCGTCGTTGTATGCCTGCCTTTCCCGCTCTTTTCGCCTACTTCGTTTACTGGAAGGATCTCTTCCTTTAGCAGCGTGTTTATGAGTGACGATTTTCCCACCCCGCTATTCCCCACAAGGACGCACGTTTTTCCCTCTATGCACTCCATCAGGGCTTCCATACCTGCATGTGTCTTGTTCGAAACACCTACTATGGATACACCAGAATCTTTGTACATTGACAAATCAGGAATTGGCGCCAAATCTATCTTAGTCAGGCATA
The DNA here is from genome assembly GCA_023473255.1 of Candidatus Martarchaeota archaeon. Taxonomy (GTDB): domain Archaea; phylum Micrarchaeota; class Micrarchaeia; order Micrarchaeales; family Micrarchaeaceae; genus JAMCYW01. Next base: position 264 of record JAMCYW010000002.1, read on the forward strand.
GCAGCGGCTTTATACCGCCATACTGGCATAATATAAGGTATCTATCCACCAGGCCAGTCTGGAATTGAGGCTGTATAGTTGATGCAACAATTATTGCCATGTCTATATTTGCCGCTATAATATGCTCCTTTACGTTATAGGTAGAACTTCTTGATTCGTCGGCATGCAGCCTGGCAATTCTTGAACGGCGTTCGATTATTCCAACTATCTCCAAGCCGGGCTCTAAAACATCGTATACAACATAGTCTCCGATGGCAAGCTGGCTCAATATCTTTTTTTGATCCTTTGATTCTGCGCGCCCATCCAGTAAATTTTCTTTTGACAGGATAGAATAGTTTGGGTAGTTCATGCTTGCCAGTACTCCTATATATCCATGTGCAGGCACTTCGTCCGTATTATAAACCATCAAATTCAATGCGTCTGCAGGTTTGTCTACAGTGTTCATTTTGCCATATCTGGAATTGCCAGCCCTTTTTTCTTTAGCTGAGCCCTTATTTTTCCTGCTTTCGGAATGGCCTCTTCCAATATTCGCCCCATAACTATCGTCATTCATCATGATCAAGCATTTACTAGTTTCATAATAAATACTTATAAATGCATTAACAAAAAAGATACATTGTGAAATTATAGTTTATGGTGTATGCATGTTCGAAAAAATGAGAAACGGATTCAGGCTTGGAAGCGCTACAAGGAAACTTATATTCAAGGACAAAAAGCTGCTTTTATACCCAGTCATAGGTGCGATAGTCTCGCTTGCGGTTATGGGAGTGCTTTTTGCACTGCTTGTCTTTGGTGGAAGCATAACCGCGTTTGCAAGCGGCAGTTCTGGCCTTAGCGGCACTTATTCCGAGGCGTTCGGCATAATTGCCTTATTTGCATTGTACGTGTTGACCGCTTTCGTCTCTACGTATGTCACCATGGCGATGTTTATGGCGTATAAGAGCCATAGGGCAGGCAAGCAGGTCACTATAGCCCAATCATTCATTGAGACAAAGCAATACCTTAAGCAGATATTTGAATGGGCGATCTTTTACGGCATTGTTCTGATGATAATAAGAGCCATAGAACAGCGGGTCGGCGGGCTTGGAGGCATGATAGTAGGAGGCATAGGCTCTATGGCAATAGCGGCATCGGCTCTATTTGTGGTGCCAGTTATAATGGATAATAAGACAGGGCCCATTGCATCGATAAAGCTCAGCGCTAAGATGCTGATAGACCATTTCGGCTCTACATTCGGAGGCATGGTATATTCTGAACTCTACAGCCTTGGTATAATACTTTTAGGCGTAGCCGTACTTATAATGGGCGTTGCAGCAATATCGTTCTTGGGAGCCATAGCCATAATAGGCATAGCGTTGGGCGTTGCGATAATCATATTTGGAGGCATAATAAACTACACGACACTCAACCTTTTCAGGTTAATACTGTATGAATACGTCAATGGAAAAGGCCTTCCAGAAGGATTTGATGAAGAGATGATAAAGAACAGCGTAACGCAGAAAAGAAACCGAAAAGCGGGCATGTTCGCCTGAAAGAAAAGAACGTTTTAGTAGATTATATTTAGGTGATATAATGGCAGACAAAATAAGATGCGCACACATACTGGTTGAAAAGGAATCTAAAGCAAAGGAGATATTGGACAGGATAAACAAAGGCGAAAGTTTTTCTAAGCTGGCTGAGGAAAACTCGCTCGATGGGTCAAGAAAAAAAGGCGGAGACCTTGGTTATTTTGGACGCGGCGTAATGGTAAAGGAATTTGAGGATGCTGCTTTCAAACTTAACAAGGGAGAGGTTTCAGGAGTTGTAAAAACACAGTTCGGATACCATATAATAAAAAGGCTCGAATAATTTAATTCGCGCATAAAGCCCGAATTGCTTACTTTTTGAATCCGCTGAAAAAGAAAAGATAATGGCGGATCCAAAACTTGACAAAACATTAATGGCGGTAGGATCCCTGGCCGCTCCTATGCGTCCCGTGGCTGTTTTCTCGGTTCCTGCCACCATATCCTCCCTTATGGTATCCGCTTCTATCTTGATCGTGCCTCCTGTCATGGTATCCTCCGCCTTTTTCTCTACGGAATCTATCATTCCCAAAATTGCGTTCTGGGTTGCGGAATGACACCTTGATATCCTTGAACTTTTCAGTATCAAGCGCTATGCGCTCGATATTTATATTGGCTTCATACTTTATCTCATCTATCAAGCGCCTTTGGGAGTTGGTTATTATTGTAAACGCCCTTCCTTCCTTGCCCATCCTTGCACTTCTCCCTACCCTGTGAACATAAGTCGAAGACATGTCTGGAGCATCGAAATTGATTATGTCTGATATGCTTGGTATGTCCAAGCCCCTAGACGCTATATTTGTTGCTATGAGGAACCTGGCGTCAGCCCTGAATATGCCCAGCGATCTCTCACGCTTAGCTTGCGTAAGCCCGCCATGCAGAAGTATAGAGTTAAGCCCCTGCGATTTTAGCATTTCATGTATCCTGTCCGCAGCGTTCTTGGTATTTGCGAATATTATCGCCTTCTTGGGATCGTACTTGTCTATATAAGCGAGAAGCGTGTGGAATTTAGTATTGGGGCTCGTTATCGCATATCTATGCGTTATCGAACTTACAGTAAGGTCTTCTTCCTGGCCTATGGTTATCTTTTCCCTGTCTTGCTTCATGTGCCTTCTTGCGATATCAAGTATCTCCTTAGGTATGGTTGCAGAGAATAGCATGGTTTGCTTGTCTTCTGGCATGTTGCTTATTATCGCATCAACATCATCTATGAAACCCATATCAAGCATTATATCGGCTTCATCAAGAACCAGGTACTTTATTCCGTTCAGCTTAAGCGCACCGCGCTCTATAAGATCAAGTATCCTTCCGGGGGTGCCTACTACTACATTAACGCCCCTCCTTATCTGGTCTACTTGTACATTTATGGACGCGCCGCCATACACTGTAACGACATGCATGCCGAAATTTCTGCATAGCTTGTCTGCAACTCCGGTAACCTGCAATGCCAATTCCCTTGTAGGCACTATGATTATGGCTCTCAATCCGTCGTTCCTTTGAAGCCTATTTATTATAGGTATCAAAAATGCACCCGTCTTCCCGGTGCCGGTTTTCGATCTAACTATTAAATCCTTGCCAGCCAGTACCTTAGGTATTGCTACCTCCTGCACTTCGGTAGGATTTAAAAAGTTTATTTTTTTAAGGAAAGCCTCAAGCTCGGGCTTTATCCCTATTTCTGAAAATGTCTTCACTTAAAACACGCACATAAGAAATAACTTCTTATAAACGATAGTATATCGTAATGGTATATTATTTATACCTATTGTTTGGCATTTGGCATACGCAATTTACCTACAATTTAAAAGTCGCTGTGTTCTTGCCTTATGGGATAAATGAGCCACGAGTCCTTGCCTGTTTCAAAATAAATCGCTTTTTCGGATAATTCATCGCCAATGGATGCTATGAATTCCTCTAATGCATCCATGCTTTTATGTTTTCCCACTGCCACAGTATATTTTATATTTTCCGTGTAGTCTAGAGTAGTGCCGTCTACCCAGTATCCCGCCATGCCGCCTTTTTCGGCAGTATATCCCCCGAACTCCTTCAAAAGAAATTTGTGGAGCTTTGACTTCACTTCTTTATACTCATCCGCATTTATCTTAAGGGATGGCAAATAGAAAATTGCAGGCATGCCTAGCGAAACCTTTTCGTACTTCTTGCCTACGCTGTCGGCGTTTCTTAACATCGGACTATAGGCAAAATTTTCCTTAGCAATATCTTTCGTATGCATAAAAATCCCGATTGCAAAGCAGAATTTAACCAATCAGATATAAATAGCAGCACGTATCTGCATCCTACGCATATAGCGTTAGGCACAAATAAATATTTGCTGAAATTTAAGTATTGCGATATTATGGAAGCAAAAAAAGATAACGATGAAAATTTTGCATTATTGGAAAAGCTAGCGGGAAATGATTATGAAGCATTCTTGGCGTTAAGCATGCTTTCCAACCATAAGGACGGAACTAAATGCTTGGATATAGTTAAAACGATGGGCTTGGATTCAAATGGGATAAACTTTATATTCAAAAATGTTGTTAATTCAGACATAGAGAAAATGGCAATGACGTTATCCGCTCTTGGGCATTTGGGCAGCAACAACATCAAGAAGATTGCTGATTTGTCATGCAATGTCGATGGAAAACTTGATATAATGGCGTTTATAATTGTAACCGGCAGTGCAATGGCCAAATATATAGAAAATCCTGTTTCTGAAACCCAAGCAGTAACATATGTAGTGAACAAGGTTGAAATAAGGGGATTGAAAGGTCGGAGCATATACGATGATTACTGTAGTTTTATTAATGCTTTTATGCGCGCAGAAATGGGCAATAATAATGCCGAAACATTTTTTGTCAATAGCGTGGTTCAGGATAAGTATATATCCCATACATTCGTTGACGAAGTAGTTGTAGATTACATGAAAGAATTAGAGAAGAGAGAACAACTAACTGATTATATAAGATAGTCTAGCAATGCAATCAACATAAACGCAAACGAAACCCCCACTTTTACGTGGAGGAGAAGGCCATAGACTGCATAGAGCCTTTTCGATTGCATCGAGGTTCTCTGGCTTTGTCGTTTCTCTTAGTTTGACGATCTACTCCTTTGCTCCTCTGAGCATATTGGATGTAGGTGTGGCAGGCTCCTTTGCAAATAGAATCTCCATGACAGTAAATATAAACGGTGGCTTGCCTGCCCTGCTTACTAACACTCATAAAAAAGAGTTGCGAAAGCCGTATAATAACTTTTTCCGCTATTTTTCGTGCCAAAACTACGTTAGAAAAAGGTAACATCTGAGGCTTATGCGTATAACCTCAAATCTGATTTGCTCCCTTCGGGATTTGAACCCGAGTTGCAGGATTGAAAGCCCCGCGTCCTTGGCCGGACTAGACGAAGGGAGCACGATAGTTATCTCACCTATGATTTTAGCAGCATCTATTATAAATAATTTCCTTATAGCGCGTAATCTTATGAATTTAGAAAAATATTTAGGGTGTAAGATGTAAATGCATTATGTGATGCAATGATATTATCGGATTACGACATAAACAACATGATAAAGCAGGGCAGGCTAAAGATAACTCCGTTCAAGAAGAATATTGTAAGAGAGAATGGAATAGACTGCAGGTTGGATAACGAGATAGCACACCACATGACATTTGACAAAGATTTCGTGCTTGATCCTTCGAATGAAAAGCACATAGCGTCGACTTATACAATATCAAAGAAGCAGAAGATTCTGGTACTGGAGCCTAAGGAACAGGTACTGATGTCAACAAAGGAGTACATCACAATGCCAGATGACATTGCTGGGTTCGTAGAGCTTAGAAGCACGTGGGCAAGGCATGGATTCTCTATGCCTCCGACGATAATAGATGCGGGGTTCAGCGGGAACATAACGCTGGAGGTAATGAACAATGCGCCTTACAAGATAATGGTAAAGCCAAATATAGGTTTTGCGCATATAATATTTGAGAAATTGGACAACAGGACAGGAAAGGCTTATTCAGGATTGTACAAGAACCAAAAAGGAATAAGATTGCCACAAAAAATAGAGTGGCAATAAGCATTTATTTAGTAGTGAGATCTGATACTTCGGCGCTTGAACTAGTTATTCCCTTAGCATTGCCGACTGCAGATACAAGCACGACATCCCCTATGTTCTTGATGTTCTTGAACAGGATGCTCTTTTGCTGCAGAAGCTTTCTTACTTCTTCTTCTCCAGTGCTCTTCCACTCCTCCATGAGCAGCCTGCTAACTTCTCCCCTCTCAAGGTCGATTATTGCATCTTTTACCTCTCCAAGGTACTGCCCATTGTCGCTGTATATGTCCATGCTATAAATGTCTGAAACTTTCATCCGATCACCTGTATATTATTCATAGATTAGCTTTAAATACTTTTATTATTTTCGGGCTATGGCTGCCCTAGGTTATATTCGTTTATGCATTGCAATACCTGCACGATATGCCATTTTGCATTATGGGTTTATCCTGTTCATCATCCTTGGGAATGGTATCGCATCGCGTATGTGGTCTAGGTTAAGCATCCATTTTATTACGCGCTCCATGCCCATGCCGAAGCCCGAATGCTGTACGGAGCCATACCTAGACAGGTCTAGATACCACTCATAGTTGTCCATGTTGAACTTTATGCCTTTTGCCTTTTCTACCGACGCAAAGCGCTCCATGAGCTGGTCTTCCTTCCATATCCTTTCGCTTCCCCCTATTATCTCTCCGTGGCCATGGGGCGCCTGCATATCTGCACATAGGACCGTTCTCTCGTCTTTTGGATTTATCGGCATGTAGAATGGCTTTAGCTCTTTTGGCCAGTATGTAATAAATATAGGTTTGTCTTCATCTTCCGTCAGGAGTTTTTCTTCCTCAACTCCGAAGTCGTCGCCCCATTTCAGGCTTTTGCCCTTGTCGTTGAGAATTTCTATTGCCTTCTCGTATGTTACCTTTTTAAAGGGAGGTTTTATTTTCAGGAGATCATCCTTGTTTGCCCCCATCTCCTTAAGTTGTCCTTCGTTGTTCTTGGCAACTTTTTCCGCAATATGGCTTATCAGCTTTTCCTGCACCTCCATTGACTTCTCGTTGCTGTGATATGCCATTTCTGGCTCAAGGTGCCAGTATTCAGCAAGATGCTTCACTGTCCTTGATTTCTCCGCCCTGAATGAAGGCACGAATGAGTAGACCTTTTCAAGCGAATATATCATAGCTTCGGCATAAAGCTGTGAAGATTCCGTAAGATATGCTTTCTGCCCGTAATAGTTGATCTCGAACATCTCTGCGCCGGTCTCACCTCCAGAAGATGTTATAATGGGAGGAGTAATCTCGAAGAAGCCATGCTTATCTAGGAACTCTCGCACATATCTGAACATGTATGAGCGCGTTTTCATTATTTCAGTCATCTTCCTGCTTCTTAGCCACAGATGCCTTTTATCAAGCAGCAATTCTGTGCTTTGATATTCGGTTATTGGGAACGGAGCCGATGAATTTATCTGTTTAAAGTTTTTTACTTCTACCTCATATCCGGTAGGCGCGCGCGAATCCTCCTTTACTGTGCCCTTTATCGATATGCTAGATTCTATAGGCGCATCTGTTGCTTCATTCCATTCTTTTTCGCTTATGCTCGCTTTTTTAATAGCAGCCTGAACTATTCCCGACCTGTCTCTAACCACTATGAACATTATGCCGCCGCTTTCCCTTTTTCTGTGAATCCAACCATGGATCAAAATCTCCTTTCCAATCTTTTTTGCAGCATCAGATATCTGAGAGTAAGCCATATAAATCATCCACTTCTATTAGATACATCAATTAATTTATAGCTTTTCTACGATCCGTTAAAGGTATGTTCAAATGCTCAGAGATCACATAACAACCAGGAGTATAGAATGCCTGCTTTTCATATTAATTATTGCTGTTGGATTTGTAACAGTACTTAACTTATACCTGACAAAAGGAGTATCGTGGGACTTCATAGCACATTACCTGAATGCAGAAACGATGCTGAAGCAGGGGTTCTTTTCCCACATTACGTTCCTGGGCAACAGCTCAATTATAGAAAACCATGGATTTTATTTTGAAGCTGCAAGGGCGCCTATGAGCTCTGTGCTTATGGCTATTGCGCTTCTTTCTGGTGCCGGTCTTTCGATTCCCGTATACCTGTTTATTCTCTTTGTGCTTTTGGGCATTGCATTGTGGACTGCATCGAAAAACCTTGGAATAAATCCGCTTCTTGGCGCATCGGTAGTTATTACCCCCTATCTGCTCATGTTTACATTCCTCTTCAATAGCACTGAAATATTATCATTGACATTCATATTGCTAACAGTTGCTTTTGTAGCTGAAAAGAGATCCGAAGCTGGCATCTTCATGGCTCTTGCAGGGCTTGCGAAATACACCAGTTTAATATTTTTACCATTGCTGCTGCTCTTAAGAAAACCCAGAAAGATATTTTATTCTATCGTGTTTTTTGCTGCAGTGACATTGCCATGGATTCTTTTCAATGACATATTTTTTGGAAATCCTTTATACAGTTATTATAACGCCATAATTGTTGCCTTAACAAGTACTACAAAAAACTTCTTGTCTCTGAGCACAATCGGAGTTTTGATGACATTCCTTATAATTCCAATGCTTATACTGATAGTCTATTTAATTCTGGGCAGGCTCTTGAAAATGAGCACTAACTGGAAAAAGTTAGGCCTTCTTTCAATGCTTAAGCACTTTGATGAAAAGCCGTTCATTGTAATCGCATTTCTCGCATTGGGGTTTATTGATCTTTTTATGCCGGGATTGCATAATTCGATATTCGATCAGGAAAGATTTGGATATTTCTTTTATGCAGCAACCGCAATTGCAATTGCATTTGCCATAAGCTCGGATAGATTGAACCTAAGCTTAAAGATATTTGATATGAAAGTAAACACACGTGCTATTCTCCCATATGTGTTTTTTGCAATATCGCTTTTTTTCATTTTATCGCTTCTTTACAGCGAATCTATGCCGTGGTTCAGCTGGATGGGCCAGAGCAGCAACAGTCCAGTGCTAAAGAATGCAGTCGCATCGATAAATGAAAACGGGCTTTCTGGCTGCAGGCTAGTATCAAATGGGTGGATTTACTTGAGATTCTTTGGCATAGATGCATTCTCGCAGTTTTATTACAATAGCACAGTCGCCAGGTATCCGATAGTCTCGTTTGATTCATTAGGCACACCATCTAGTTATATAGAAGAAATAAACATTTCCCGAACCATAATCTACAAAAATTATTCCATACTATTTCCAAAAGGGTATACGTGCGATAAATAATCCGCATGCCGCAGAAACATTTATACGTTTTTTAATTGATATTAGATGCAGAACAGGCGGTTTATTGATAAACGATGTCTTTAAGGCAGATATAAAATATATGCAAGTAATGGACGAAAGCGGCAATATTGATGGCGAGCTTTTCCCGAAAGAACTTACTGACAATATGCTTATAGAGATTTACAGGCAGATGAACTTCGCAAGAAGCGTTGATGCCAAGGTGCTAAGCCTTCAGAGACAGGGACGCGCTGCGACATACGCCCCGCTTCTTGGGCAGGAAGCTACACAAATAGGCTCTGCATACGCGATGCGCAAAGACGACTTTTTCGTTCCTAATTTTAGGCAGCATGGAGTTTATCTGGCAAGGAAATTTCCGCTGGACCTTTTCTTCCTTTACTGGAGGGGGTTTGAAGAGGGCAATGCAATACCAGTAGGATTCAACGGGACTCCAGTAACTGTGCCTGTGTCAACGCAGCTTCCTCATGCTGCAGGGCTCGCATACTCATACAAGTACAAGGGACTTTCAAGTACAGTGGTAACATACGTTGGAGATGGAGGAACATCCGAAGGCGATTTTGCGGAAAGCCTCAATTTTTCAGGGGTTTTCAAACTGCCCTTAATATTTATAATAGAAAACAACCAGTGGGCCATATCGGAATCCAGGAAGAAGCAGACTGCTGCAGGAACGCTCGCCCAAAAGGCCATAGCTGCAGGAATAGATTCAATACAAGTAGACGGCAACGACGCGATTGCGGTTTATAAGGCTACAAAGGATGCGATAGAAAAGAGCGCTTCTGGCCCTATGGTAATAGAATGCATCACGTACAGGATGACGATGCACACGACATCGGACGACCCTAGTAAATACAGGGATCAGAGCGAAGTCGATGCATGGAAAAGGAGAGATCCCATAATCAGGCTTTCATTATACTTGAGGTCAAAAGGTTTATGGAATGACGATAATGAATCTGAAATGCACAACGCGCATGCAAAGCAGATAGACGATGCAGTGGCAAAGGCGGAAACATTTAAGCCTAACCCGAAATCAATCTTCGAAAATGTCTTCGAATTCACACCTAACATACTTAAGGACGAGGAACAGGAAGGCATTTCAAACAATTTTTGGCAATGAGGCGATGATATGCAGGCTAATATGGTTTTGGCACTAAACAATGCAATCGAATTGTGCATGAATGAAAATAACAGCATGGTTCTTCTAGGCGAAGATATAGGCATAGATGGTGGCGTTTTCAGGGTTACTGACGGCCTGCTGCAGAAGTTCGGAGAAAAAAGAGTCATAGACACACCTCTAGCGGAATCCAGCATAATAGGAACTTCTATAGGGATGGCGCTTGGAGGACTGCATCCTGTGCCTGAAATTCAATTTGCAGGATTTTCGTATCTTGCGTTCAGCCAGGCGGTAACGCATGCCGCTAGATATAGATCAAGGACTAGATCTAAGATGTACTTGCCGATGATAATAAGAATGCCTGTAGGCGGAGGCGTCAAGACATTGGAGCTTCACTCTGAAAGTCCGGAGGCGATGTATTCAAATGCACAGGGCCTTATAGTAGTAGAACCGTCAACGCCATATGATGCAAAAGGGCTTTTCATCAAGGCATCCAGGATGAAAGACCCAGTAGTCTTTCTTGAGCCTACAAAGCTCTACAGGCTTTTCAAGCAGGAGGTGCCCGACGACATGTACGAAGTAGAGATAGGCAAGGCTAGAACAGCAAATGAGGGCGACGACTTTAGCATTATAACATATGGCACGATGGTTAATGTAGTACAAAGCGTTATAGAGAAAAGGAAGCTTTCTGCGGATGTCATAGACCTAAGGACGATAAACCCGTTGGACGAAGACACCATTATTGAGAGCGCAAAGAAGACGGGGAAGGTGCTTATAGTGCAGGAGGCGCCATTAAGCTTTGGCGTTGGCGCAGAAGTCGCAGCAAGAATAGCCGAAAAGGCTATGTACGAGCTTGATGCACCTATATTAAGACTGGGTGCGCCTAGCCTGCCATACCCATTCCCAGGATATGAAAACTATTATGTACCTAATGAGAAGAAGATATCTGCATATATTGACAGGCTGCTTTCAATGTAAAGTTTTCATGTGATGATATGAAGGATTTGAAATTCGTGGATATTGGGGAGGGCATAACAGAAGGGCGCATACTGAAATGGCTGGTCAATGATAACGACACCGTAAAGGAAGACCAGGCACTGGTCCAGATAGAGACTGATAAGGCAGTAGTCAACATACCTGCTCCTATCTCTGGCAGCATAAGGATAAACGCTAAAACTGGCAGCACAGTCAATGTAGGGGATGTGCTTGCTTATATTGGAACTGCATCAGAAATCGCAGGCGTTTCTGCAAATGCAAATACATCGCCTGCCACTCCAAAAATTACCGCAGATTATAACCCAATAGGGCTTGATCATGCAAAACAAGATATTAGCACAAACGCAAATGTGCCTCCCAACGAAGTTCTTGCGACACCGAGGGTTAGAAAGCTTGCAGAAGAGCTTAAAATAGATTTGTCAAAGATAAACGGCACAGGGCCGCACGGTAGAATAACCGAAGCAGACCTCAAGCAACAGAACAGCAGGAACGCAACGCCCGTGCCTTCCGTCAGTCGGATAGACAACAGCGCATCTGTCACACCTGCTGGCGGGCTTACGGAACGCATCCCCATGTCGCAGACAAGGAAAGCCATAGCCAGAAACATGGAGGCGTCATGGACTATACCAAGAGCTTCGCACATGGATTTGGCGAATGCAACATACCTGTATAATCTGACCGAGAAGGAAAAGGATTCGGTAAAGAAGAGCCTGAACATAAAGCTTTCGTTCCTTCCGTTCATGATAAAGGCAGCAATCGAAGCGCTCAAGGAAAACCCGAATTTCAATGCATCGTACGACAAGGAGAAACAGGAGATTATAGTCAAGAGATATTACAACATAGGCTTAGCTGCAGAGGCAAAGGACGGGCTGAAAGTTGTAGTGATAAGGGATGCAGACAAGAAGAGCATAATCGAACTTGCTAGGGAGATAGACACCATGCATAAAAAAATACTTGACAACACCATATCAATAAATGAGATGAGCGACAGCACATTTACCATAACGAATATCGGGAGCCTTGGAGGGGGATTCCTTTCCGTGCCCATGATAAATTATCCGAATGTCGCAATCCTGGGCGTGCACCTGATAAGGCGAATGCCGATAGTTGAAGGCGATGAAATAAAGATAGGTATGATTTTGCCTTTTACGTTGACATTCGACCACAGGGTGGTTGACGGTGCGGAAGCTGTGAAGTTCGGCAACGCCTTCAAGAGATATATAGAGGATCCTGAATTCCTCGAAATGCTTTAGCGGTGATATTATGGTTATGGGAGAGCTTCCTGAGAACATTGATCTTGCAGTCATAGGAGGGGGCGTTGGAGGATATGTGGCTGCCATAAGGGCAGCAGAGCTAGGGATGAGCGTAGCGCTTGTCGAAAAAGAGAAGCTTGGAGGGCATTGCCTAAACTATGCCTGCATACCATCGAAAACCCTTATACATATTTCAAATATACTAGAAGAAATAAAAGATTCGGAAAAGTTCGGCATCCACGTAGACAACGCCACAGTTGACGCAAAGAAGATGTACGATTGGAGAATTAATGTTTCAAAGAAATTGGAGGAAGGGGTTGCATTCCTGTGCAAAGCACATAAAATAGACGTGTTCAAAGCTGCGGCCGCATTCATTGGCCCAAACGCCCTGCAGCTTACGGATGGCATAACGCTCAATTTCAAAAAGGCGATAATAGCTACAGGATCTACGCCTATCGAACTGAAAGGTTTTGAATTCAACGACCGTATAATAGATTACAAAAAGGCATTGATGCTCGATTACATGCCAGAAAGCATGGCGATAATAGGCGCAGGATATGTCGCAGTTGAGATAGGCACACTCTATGCGAAACTTGGAACTAAAGTTGCCATAATAGCCAGATCCGATGTCCTGTCAAGATTCGACAGAGATGCAGTCAACCTTGTCAAAAAACGCATGGATAGCCTAGGGATAGTGGTGCACGCGAACACATCCCCTGTTTCATACTCGGATAAAAAAATCACGCTCAGCGATGGCAGTGCAATAGATGCTGAGATAGTTGTTGTTGCAATAGGGCTTAGGCCGTATACCGATAACTTAGGCATTGAGAAGACATCTGCAAAGCTTAACGAAAAAGGATTTGTAGTTGTAGACAAGAGATTGGCGACTGATGACAAAAACATCTTTGCGGTGGGCGATGTAATCGGCGAACCGATGCTCGCACACAAGGCAATAAGGCAGGGCATCGTAGCTGCCGAGGCTGCTTACGGAATGCCGACGGAATACGACAACATTGTAGTTCCATCGGTCATATTTTCAGACCCCGAAATCGCAATGGCAGGCAGCATTGAAGAAAAGGCAGGCATAACGGTAACAAAATTTCCGCTAAGCGCCCTAGGCAGGGGAATCGCGCTGGACAATACTAATGGCTTCGTAAAAATAGCAAGCAATCAAGATGGATTGATAGAGGGCATAGAAATAGTCGCGCCTGACGCGAACGCGATGATAGCAGAAGCGGCGCTTGCTATAGAGATGGGCGCTTATCTTGATGACATTGCGAATACCATACACCCGCATCCAACGTTCAGCGAGGCAGTTCAGGAGGCTGCCGAGGCTGCGCTGGGAAGGCCAGTGCATTTCTTCTACGGAAAATAGGAACGCATAAAAATTTTCATAGAATATGATAACTTGATTGCATTGGCTATAATAAAATCTAGAATTGAACACAGGCGTAAATTCAAGTCCCAGTCCGCGATGGAATACCTGATGACATACGGCTGGGCAATACTCATTATTGCAGTGGTTCTCGCGTCGTTCTACGAATTGGGCGTTTTCAATCCATACACGTTTGCAGCAAAGGCGCAGCCTGGCTCGTGCAGCGTCTACAGGCCTGACGGCGCAGGAACTAACAATTTCATTTCGCTTTTGGGGCCATGCACCAACGAGATACCGCAATATGCGGCGCAGTTTACGCCTTTATCATCAACTTATCCTATGATATATGCTTCTAGTCCTTTAATCCCTTCCGGTCTCAATTCACGAACAGTAACCTTATGGTTTTACGTTAAAAGTCCAGCTACAATTTTCACATTTGATAATGGTTCATCTTCTGCTTGTCTGCCTTTTGCTATAGAGATTAGACCTGGGGACTCCTTTTTTCTTTCAACATGCAACGACGACTTTTATACTGGTCTTAACGCTACATATGATAGGTGGTATTTTGTTGCGGTAACAGAGACCGTAATAAGCTCAAGCAGGATAATAAATGTTACTTTAGATACGCAAACCGCTACACAAACATCAACAGATCTTAACAACGGAAATGCTGATCAGATCAATATTGGAGGCTGGGACGGTAGTCATACTTATCAGATGAATGGCTCGATCGCAAACGTCCAAATCTACAATACCGCTCTTTCACAGCCAGATATTCAAGCTCTTTATAAGGAGGGCATCGGCGGAGTTCCTATCGACCTAAACAACCTTGTAGGATGGTGGCCGCTCAACGGCAACGCTAACGACTATAGCGGCAACGGCAACAACGGAAATGCCATCAACGTTTCCTTCACTGGCGGATGGTATAAGGGATACACAGCGCCGTAAGCTACTCTGTTACAAATGAATTTATAGACGGGTGTCAGTCAAAGATACGCTCTAGGCAGGGACATATAAATACCT
>JAMCYW010000029.1 GCA_023473255.1 Candidatus Martarchaeota archaeon
CAGTAAAACTGCAACCGAATTGATGCTGAAATCTGAGGGCGAAAGGGGAACAGTGGATTCATTCATGCAAAGAACAATCGTACGCCTAAAGAAGAGCAATCCGAAGAAAATGCGCAATCTTACGAATCCGTTTATCCCTGCTGCAAGCAGGCCGAAAAGTTGGGAGGAGCTGAAGAATGACCTATTGGCAATGCTCGAAGACTTCCAAAATGATCTCTAAGTTCATAAGTTCGAAGCCTTTGATATTTAACTCTAATCACCTGCAGGTTCGAGAGTTCAAATCTCTCTCCCTGCACTATCTTTCACGAAATCTTTTCTTATCTTTTTTAATTTGGGATTTTGTGGCAAATCGACCATATCGAGTTAGTTTTGTTTTTACTCTAGAAATATTTTCGACTTTATGAAAGATTAATACTCTGCCGTAAAATGAAAGTAGTGTTGCGAGTTTTTTAGACCTCCAGTTTCCTTTCATTTTATTACGAGATATTCTTTCTTTTAGATCTATGACTCTGGATAATTTAAGATTCACGATGTGAACTTCGCCAGACATGTGCCAGTCAATGCCATATGCTTCTTCTGCAGTCTTGCAACTAAAGTAAAATTCTTCGCTATTGAGAAAGTATTCGATTGATTTTGATAGAATGCGCATTGGCCTTTCTATAAAAGATCCGGCATGCTCTTCCTCAGACGGAATATAATAAATGCCTTTGAACGGGGTTGGGAAAATTTTAAGCTTAGAATACATCGACTTTATTTCCTTGATTTTTAAACCTTCTGAGCGTAATTGCTCAAAATCTATTACTTGTTTAGGAGGTAGTAGCATTTGATATCACTTTTAGAAAGTTTTTAATGCTCACATCATCTTGCATAAGGTCTTTTAGGCTTTTGGTGTCATCTGGCAGACCGTTTTCCGAGATTAATTTCTTTATTATGGTAAATTCTTCATTTCTTAACTTTAAAATACAGTATATATCGAAGAGGTCGCGCGCCGCTTTCCTATTCTTGTATGCGATTATTTTCATTTCAAATATATCTTCAAGGGAGGCGACTTTGACCTTGACTCTGTTAAATACATGCTCTTCTATTTTTTTAATTTTAACCTGCGGTTCGAAAATTTCTATTTTTATACTTGTATCTTCAAACTGGATTATGAACTGGTTTCCATACGAACCGACTGTTGTCATATAGCCCAATTTAGTTAAACAACCTTTTAACTCTTGTTTTAGTTTTACATCGCTTCCTTTTAGCGGAGCAAAATCTAGATCTATGCTTAATCTGTGCTTGAGATAAAATAATGTAAGTGCGGTTCCCCCAACCAAGACCAAATTACCATTATGACATTTCGTTATGTCTGACAGTATCTCTGTGACCCTTTGGTACTTTCTTTTGTACTTGTCTTCCATGAACAGTAAACACAATATAATTATATAAAGCTTGTTATCACTAGGTTAGAATTTCTTTAACCTAGTACTAACTACTACGACGAAGATCAAATAGTACCTGTTATTACTACTTTTGTATGATTTATTGTGGATGCGAGAGTTCAAATCTCTCTCACTGCATCTTAATCTTTTTTTAGCTCTATATTGAATGTGCCAGTAGGAAGCTGCTGCATTATTACGTCTAGGTCTGGGTAATGCAAAAGCGCAGAAAGACGTTTTGCTGCGTCGGATTTTTTCATCTTTCCCTGCACGATTGCGGCGCACGGCACTTCAATCCCGAGCTTTTCCATTGTTGCTTTAGGTGCAACCTTTAGTTTATCGCCTTCGGTGAACGCGAACAGCTCCAACCCCATGTTCCTGTACCAATCCCTTTCGCCCTTTAACATGAAGCTACCAGTGCCTAGGGACCCATAGCTTGTCGACTTGCTTACCTGATCCCTTTTCATGGCATATACGTCTACAGACTTCTGCATCTTCTGCCATGCACTGGAAAAGCATGCTGCGAATTGCGCAACCTCGTTGCGTATCTCATGGGCAGCATCTGCGCCGCCCTGCAGTATTACAACTGATGCGCCGAATATGTCCGAATGGAAGAATAAGTCTTGCTCGGTGAAATGCCGCGAATTTAAGAATTCATTCTGATGCGCGTCCCTGCCCCCTATGGCTAACATGCCATTGCTTGTGAAGAACCAATGGAACTTCTCATACCAATCCTTGCTGCGCACCTTGATTATCTTGCGCTCCTTTGCTACGTCATTCTTCTTTGCTTCTTCTAGGCGCGCTTCCAATTCCTTTATGACCTGGGTTATCTTCTCACGCTTGTGCAAAAGCCGTTTGGATTTTTCATAGTACATGTTTGCGTTCTCCTGCGCGCTCTTTGTAAAATCTACTTTTATTTCCATAGTGGCATCACCTGCATTAAATGATGCAGGATTCAAAGTTCACAGCAATGGCGTTATATAAAGGATAGATTGCCGGCTATGAGCAGTGATATTATTATAGCCATGATGAAGCCTATGAACCCGACTATAAGTATGCCTATTATTATTATTTTTGCGCTCTTGTTGAACTCAGGGGCATTAGGCTTGTAGCTTATGCTCATTATATGCCGCGAATTTTCAATAAACCTTTTGAAGTTAGATATTATGCCCATACGAACCAGATCTTATTTTGCTTTTATTTTATTGCTTATTACTAATAACCTTATATTTATTTAGTTATGATGAAAGCTTTTAAAATATGGTGCGGCAAGCGCATTGGCTGATGGTTTAATGAATTCTAGAGGATTTGACTGCATAGTGATCCATTTCGGAGAAATAGCGATAAAGGGCAATAACAAAATTGATTTTACTAAGAAGCTTTATGCAAACATAAAGCACATGCTTGACGGCATAAAATATAAAAAATTCGAGATGCTTAGGGACAGGTTTGTATTGTATCCCACAGGAACAGGAGACTACGAAAAATCTCTTGAGCGCCTGGCACATGTATTTGGGCTATCGTGGTATGCGCCGGCTCTTATATCAAAAAGCGACATAGACAGCATAATCAAAAGTGCGGAAAAGATAATAGGCAAAAGAGAAACGGTGAAGATAATAGCCCATAGGAGTTATAAGGAGCTTCCGTTTACGTCTCCTGAGCTCGTTGGAGAATTTATAAAGAGAGAGCATGAACTGCCATTCTCGATAGACAAGAATTCTGACTCAAAACTTTATATAAGCATCACGAAGGAAAGGACTTACATGACAAGGGAGAAGCGTATCGGAATAGGCGGGCTGCCGGTTGGGTCGTCCGGAAGTGCTATATCGCTTTTTTCCGGGGGCATAGATTCCCCTGTTGCATCCTATTTTGCAATGAAGAAGGGTTTGGAGCTCGTATACTTGCACGTACATGCATTCAATGACAACGAAGAGGCAGCTGGTTCGAAGATAAAGGAGTTGATTGAAGTATTGGGCAGGTACTGCAGCAGCATTAGGATATATTATGTTCCTGCATACCCTTTTCAGAGCGCCGCGATGCGCATACCACACAGATTCGAGCTCGTATTGTTCAAGAGGTTCATCTTCAAGCTCGCAGGAAGGATATCTGAGATCGAGGGCACAGACGCAATAGTCACGGGCGAAAGCCTTGGGCAGGTAGCTTCCCAAACGCTGAAGAATATGGCATCATCTCAAAGTGGCACTGATCAATTTATCTTCAGGCCACTCATAGGATTGGACAAAAATGAAATAATAGAATATGCAAAAGGTATTGGCACGTTCGACATATCTATAAAAAAATACAAGGACGTCTGCTCTATAAGCTCCATAAGGCCTGCAACCGGCACTAGCATCAGCCTAATTGACAGGCTATCGGAAAGCATTTCATTGGATGAGGTGGTAGACAGGGCGCTAGAGCTTGCCATGAAGAAGGACTACACATTTTAGTTTCTTATTTGCTAAAGGCAAATTGTTAACATTAGCAGCTTAGTATCACTTTTATAAATGAAAAGGCAGCCATACTGAAGGCGCTCACCATTGCATTTATTTATTACCATATGCAAAAACCTTTTAAACCTTAATACGTTAATTAATCTGAATAAGGTGAAAACATGGCTGAAAAGAAAACAGTTATAACAATAGATCCGAGCTTAGAGTATTCTAGGCGCCTACACTATAATGAAAAGCATTCCGGATGGCAGATATTCAAGTCGATATATTGGAGCATCTATGTATTCATTATGGGTGTGATATTATATGCAGTACCTATGGCGACAAGCCAGTTCTTCGGATGGGCTCTAATGCTGTTTGCATTGTTCTTTATAGTATACGGGTTTAGCACATCGCTGCACCTGAAGCTGATGAAGAGATATGCGTAGATATTAGGAAAAAGGTTTCTTTTTCTTTTTTATTCATTTTTAATTTTTTATCCATTCTTTGATGTTTATTAAATAATTTGTTATATTCAATATATTTGCCTTAGTAAGGGCAGGTCTGGCACTAAGTTGATTTGATGCAGCTGGGAAATTTCTATGAAAGCAAGCACTATAAGCTATTCGTATTGATACCTATCGCACTTCTTTTGATAAGCATATATTTCATACCTAAAATACAATTGGACTCGTCCTTGACTGGCGGCACGCAGATACAGATGTCTGCGACCTCGAATTTCAGCATTGCCAATTTCACTTTAATGATCAATTCTAAATTTCCGCATGCACAGATAGAGCGCTCAACCCTAAATGGCATTACCAGCCTTTCAGTAACCATACCTTCCAATACAAGCATAACTTCCGGATACGGGTATCTTTTGCAAATATATGGATGGGACAGCAACTATTCTATTGCGCAGAGCAATGCTGCAGTCTTCGGCGCAGACCTTGGAACGAATCCATCGAACGCAAGCGCGAAGGCAGGGTTGGCTGGTGCAACCAGGAACATGACCAAGGCATTGGGCTCCATGGATACATTGATATCAAGCGAACTGATTGCACTAAAACCCATTCTTGGAAGCACACCGTATCCGTATAATTCTAGCAGCGCATCTTCTATAGTGAACGCAGGCAAAAACGCATACGACAACGCTTCATCAATTTACAAAAACAGCGTTGTATCATACATGCACAAATACGTAAATTTTGTTACATATTCATATAACGACGTGACGCCGACGCTTGGGGCTTTCTTCCTTACAGAGGTGCGCAATATCATAATAATAGCATTCATATTGGTAGCAATCGCAGTGTTCTTCGTATTCAGAACGCCTATCCCATCATTGGCTCTCGTGTTCGGCGCAGCTAACGATATAATAGTTGCACTTGGCGCTATGGGTGCTTTTGGAATACCGCTCGGCGTTGCATCCATAGGCGGGCTGCTGATGCTAATCGGATATTCAATAGATACTGAATTGCTATCAGCAATAAGGATATTGAAACGTTCTGAAGGTACGCCTTCGGCGCGCGCAATCAGCACCATGAAAACAGGCGTTACGATGACAAGCGCAGCAATAATATCTTTCACTACGCTTTTTATAATTGCATACATAGTATTCATACCGACCTACATCGAGATTGCAGGTGTAGTTATATTTGGATTAATAGCAGACGTATTTACCACATGGTTCGGCAATTCGATAATGATATTGTGGTACAAGGAAAGGAGGGATAAGAAATGGCAAAGATAAAGGATTACCTGCTTGATCGGCGCATACTTGTACTTATAGTGATATCCATAGCCCTTCTTGCGCTAGACCTTCATTATGGATTGCACTTGGGCATAGAATTTATAGGCGGCACGCAGATACCTGTGACGCTGCAGCATAGCCTCAACCAATCAGAATTCAGCGGGCTGCTTTCCACATTAGACCAGAGAGTTTCAACATTCGGGCTAAAGCAGGTTACAGTAGAGGGCATAGGAAACTCTGAAGTTTATGTGGTGGTGCCGACCGTCTCGCCTAGCGAGATAAACGATACCATATCGATAATAGAGAGCCAGGGCAGATTTGACGGCATTGTGAATGGAAGGGTTGCGATAAACGGAAGCGACATACTGCACAGCAGTATAGGCGCATTGCCACCTACTTCAGTAAATGGATCTGTTTCATGGGCAGTATCTTTTTTCATAACCCAGAGTGCAGCAGAAAACTTTGCAAAAGTGGTTTTTGGACAGGCCAACATGCCTCTATATATGTTCTTGGACAGGCCAAGCAACACAACCATACTCATAAATGCATCTGGATTAGGAAACATAACCAGCGGGCTTACAGCTTCTGATGCGCTTGCAGCTATGAAAAATGCATTATCGCTAGACAACAATTCAATTCCAGTAATAGCGGTTTACGACAACAATGCGAGCATCCAGGGCGCGGAGAGCTTCCTTTCTTCAAAGAAAGGCATTTATAAGACGGTCTTGGCAAGTTCGAACATTAATCCAACACTGCTTGATTATATAAGATCAAACAATTACACATTGAAGCTTGAAAGCAAAGCCAATATGACACCTACATATTTCAACAACGGGCTGAACAATACGACATTGGAGACATGGCCGCTTGTAGGGCTGCTTTCAAGCCCTCTATTAAATCCTTCCATAACGAACGGCAGCATAGGCGACAGCTATGAAATATCTGGCGTAGCCCCGCTCACGCTTCCGCAACAGCAGAGGCTCGTATACGCCAACAACCAATCCAAGAACATTGCAAGCATATTGAGCGGCGGAGCACTTCCGGTCGGAGTCATAGTAGGCACGCCGACACAGATGTCGCCAACTTTGGGCAAAGGGGCATTGGACGTAAGCGTGCTGGCGCTCACATTGGCATCCGTATTCGTATCCTTATTCATAGTGCTAAGGTATAGGAAGGCATTCCTCATAGCTCCAATAATAATGACCACGCTCATGGAGCTTTTCATAATAATCTCGATAATAGGCCTGATAGGCACGATAGATATAGCTGCGGTTGCAGGCATGATTGCAGTAGTAGGAACTGGCGTTGATGCACAGATAATAATAACAGACGAGGTGCTGAACAAGGAGGGTACAAGTGGCGCAACGAAGGTGCTGCTTGGAAATGCATTCTACATTGTTTGGGCCGACGCATCGCTGCTTATAATAGCCATGATGCCGCTGCTTTTCTCAACCGCTTTGGTTGATATAATAGGCTTCTCCGAGTCTACAATAATAGGCGCCCTTATGGGCGTGCTGATAACAAGGCCGGCATATGGGGCGATAGTCGGAAGGCACTATTCCGATGCAGGTAGTTGAAATGGTAAGATTCTGCCCGACATGCAACCGCTCTAGCGATGAAGTAGGATTCATAGGCGAATTCTGCGAGGTATGCACAGCTGACAAGATAAGCAAGGCCATGCCAGACACAGTGTCAATAAAAAGATGCAAAAACTGCATGGATATTAAGACTGAAATAGACTACGAACCGCTCAACAAGGACTCCATAGAGCGTGCGATAAAGCACGAGATGCATGCGAAGGAGTTCAGGCTGAAGATGCTCGAATACGACGAATCCAAAGGCACGGCCGACATACTCTTTAAGACGGATATAGACGGCAATAAGCTCTCGTTCATTAAAAAACTGCACATAAAGATAGAGATGGGTTACTGCCCGAAGTGCTACAGGATGAAAGCTGGATATTATGAAGCCGTAGTGCAGCTGCGGGGCAGGAGTGCAGATGTGGAAAATTTCGTCACAAAGCTGCTGAAGTTCATTGACTCAAGAAAGGGATTCGTATCGAAGATAGACGACATGCCCGACGGATGCGACATATACGCTAGCGACAAGGCCGCAGTATCGGCATTCTTCGACAGCAAAGATAACCTTAAGCCTAAAAAATCATATGAGCTTTACGGGATGCGAAGAGGAAAGAAGCTCTACAGGCACAAGTTCTTCATAGACCTTAGGGACCCGAGAGGACTCTGGAGCAGGAAGAAGCATTGAGTCATTTTTTGAATTCAAGGTCTGGATCCCTTGTGTCTATTTTCTTTTTGAGCGCGGCTACAAAATTTTCTATGTTTTCGTTTTGGATTTGCATGCCATCCCTGACCCTTATCGACACTGAACCTTTTTCCTTCTCCTTTTTACCAACTATCACAGCGTACGGAATCTTTTGCATCTGGACATCGCGTATCTTGTAATCAAGGGTCTTGTCGGATATGTCCAATTCTGCCCTTATGTGCGCCGACTTAAGTTTGGAGTACACATTTGAGGCGTAATCATTTGACGCTTCTGATATCGATATGACACGCACGTGTATCGGAGAGAGCCATGCTGGAAACTTGCCGCCGTAGTGCTCTACGAGCACGCCAGTGAACCTTTCCAAGCTGCCAAGTATTGCCCTATGTATTATTACAGGAGTATATTGCTTGCCGTCTTCGCCGGTATATTCAAGGCCAAAGTTCAATGGCAACTGGTAATCCAATTGTATTGTAGCGCATTGCCATGCACGCCCTATCGAATCGTATACGTCGAAATCTATTTTCGGCCCGTAGAAAGAGCCTTCCTTATCCTTGATTTCATAGTCCATGCCGTTTTCCGAGAGCGCAGATTTCAGCGCTGCTTCGGCGCGCTCCCATAGGTCGTTGCTGCCCATATGGTCGTCCGGCATTGTGGAAAGCTTGGCTATGAACTTCATGCCGAACACTGCATATGTCTCCTTTACCATCCTCAACAGCATTGCAATCTCGCCGGCTATCTGGTCCTCCCTTGCAAATATGTGGCCATCATCCTGGGTCATCAGCTTTACCCTGAATAATCCAGTTACCACGCCGCTCAACTCGCTCCTGTGCAGTTTGTCGAATATGGCGGTCCTGAACGGGAATTCCCTGTAGCTCCATCGCTTGGACTTATATATGAGTATAGTTGATGGGCAGTTCATTGGTTTCAGCCCGACTTCCCCGAATGCAGAATCGAAGACGAACATGTCGGCTTTATAATGGTCTAGGTGGCCGCTTACCTGCCATAGTGCTATATTGGCTATCAACGGCGTGCTTATCTCTTTGTAATCATATTCTTCTTCTTTTTCTCTCATCAATTTAACCAATTCGTTATATAGAGTTAGGCCTTTTGGATGCCAATAGACCATCGCTGGCGACACCTCTTGGAAGCTGTACAGGTCAAGCTGCTCGCCTATGGTCCTGTGGTCCTTTTCTGGAAGGCCAGACCAATCGCTCTTCTTGACTATTGATATATCGAGCTTGCGCGCAGGCTTCTTTGGCAGGTGTGCATCGGCATTCCCATAGTGGTGCGATTGCTCTGCAAGAGGATGGCCTTTTATCGCTATGCTGAGGCGTTTGTTCCACCCGAATGGCGCTTCTACGACATTGATGCCGCTCTGCTTAGCATCGAGGCGCATGCGCTTGAATATATCTAGGGCTTTAGCCGGCTCTTCCAAATCGTCGCCTAGGTGTGCAAATGGGTATATTACAATGCTCTCTGATTTCTGTTGCTTTGCAAACTTTACGGCATCGCCTATGGCTTTGGATGCGGATTCGCCAGTATCGCCTTTTTCTATCGTTACCAGAAGTACGATGGCATTCTTTACCGTTTCTATTTTTTTAGCAGAATCTTCATACACCTTTGCCTCAGGCTTTATCAGTTCATATTCCATTGAATTTACATCAAGTTGAAGGATCCTCATTTTTACACCTAAGGGTTAAATATTACTCTTTCAGTTATATTAGAAATCAAAACGTTTAATAGCATATGCAGTTCATAGGGCAGCTTCTCTGCCATTAACAGATGCCATGCCCTTATGCTGTTTGGAATAATCTACCGCACGCCATTTACTCACACGATTAAAACATTATCAATGAATTTAAGCCTTTTGTGCAATCTACTGCGAAGGTACCATATAAACGCACGAAACGCCTGCGTTTGTCGGGCACGTGGATTGCGCGCTTACATTGACTAGGTATGTGCCGGTAGATGTTATGCTTGCAAGGTTTCCGCTCACATTGACTGGCGTGTAAGCAGTAACATAATCAAGGCCCGCATTAGTTCTAACCTCGAATACGATCTCATGGCCTACAGTATTGTTAAGGCTGCCGACTAGTATGTTCTCGACATCAGGCGGGACGTTCAACAGTATAAGCTGCTTCGCAGGGAAACCTTGGCTTCCCACCGATGTAGCTATGCCTGCCATCTTGCTTGCAGACTGCTGCGATTCGGTAGTCGAAAGAGTTGAGGATGAAGACGATATTTGTATGAATGCAAGTACGACTATAGGCAGCAGTATTATCAATCCGAAAGACAGGGTTATGAGCAGTTCAAGGCTTGATTGCGCGGCCTTCCTTTTATGCGATTCGTACCTACCTAGTATATCCATTACAATACATCCTTGTAGTGTTCGTATGCGTTCCTTTTTTCCTTAAGCCTTATTATCTCTTTCTTTAGCTTCTCTAGCGCCTTTGCAAGCGTTCTGTCCAGCAGAAAATCAGTCTCATGCACTTGCAGCGTGCCGAAAGACTTAAGCGATGCCCTTATCTTTATTTCATACTGGTCGGATTTTATTGACCTCACCCTAATGGATATGTAATTTATGCCTGCGCCCTTTATCTTTTCAGTCTTGCTTAGAAATTCCTTGACAGAGTCGCGCACTTCGCCCATATACTGGTACGTCTTTTCATCGAATCCTGACAGAAGTATCCTGTTTTCTTCTATTCCCCTCTGTGATATCAGGTATTCCAAAATATCTGAAACAGTCAATATGCCGACAGGATCATTATGCCTCATAATTATCAGAGACGATATGCCGCGCTCTATCATCAGCTTGATGGCGTCTTTTATAGATGCGTCTGCATTGAATATTGCCGGGTTCTTGTTGTATATGCCAGATATAGGTATGTTTGACGGGCTGTATATGTTTTTCCTTATTTCTGGCGCGCGTTCGTTTGTAGACGCATATTTCATTACCATGTCTGAATGCGTCAATAAACCGGAAAATTTGCCGTTGTCAAGCACTACAAGGCGCTTCACCTTGTTCTTTTCCATTGCCGCTTTTGCCTGCGAAAGGTTGGCATCAGAAGCTATGGCCAATATTGGCGATGTCATTATATTACTGGCTTGCACGCCTTTCTCAATCAATGACAGTGACAGCATCATCTTAAGCAGCGTAGAGCGCTTTATGACTCCGATTATCTTGCCTTCGGATACGAACGGAAGGGCCTTCGCTTGGACCTTGTAAAAATATGAAATCAGGTCGTTCATACTCGTGCTTCGCATGACTTTCGGCGTGCGCACAGCAAATCTTTCGGCAGACATGTCCTTTGAAAGCTTCAGGCGCATGCCTGCTTTGTATATTGCCCGCGTATCTATTACGCCGTAGAACACCCCTTGCTTATTTATCAACACGGCTTCATTTTTTTGTATAGCCGGAAGGACCTTCGTTATAGGTACCTTTGAATCGAAAACAGAAACCTTTGATATGAGCTCTTTTGGTATTGAATCGAGTTTGTTTGCCATGATTGCACCTTACATAGTTATTTTCCAAGAAATATATAAATAGTAAAGCCTGAGAAATATAAAAGCATAAGCCAGGATGGCAGATAGGCCATGCGGCCGCCTGCAGAGCGGCAAAGGCGGGTTCGATACCATTATTGCGAAAATCCCGCTCCTGGCTTATGTTATAGCATGCCATTATCGCGCCGTCACACATCTAGGACGACATTGGCTTTGAAGCCGTTTGCAGTCTTTGATATTGATAGCGCATACATTGATACCCCTTTTATATCGAGCTTCGAAACTTCCGGATATTTATGCTTGCTTATAAGGGACGCTTCGAATGAGAATCCTGATGCACGTTTGCGCACATCCACCTCTTCGGCCATATAGGTATAAACCCCTTTGGCATCGCTCAATGAAAGTATGTCCTGGAGGAAGTACCACAGCAGCGTTTCTATTGAAGGCGCTTTGTCCTTAACCCTGAGCCATATTTTTTTGCCTTCCGTTTTGGAAAGCATGTCCGTATCGGCATTGACTCCAGACATTGCAAGAAGTGCGTTTGAAAAAAGTTCCGACAGGGTGCGCCCATATGCTACGAATTCCACGTCAGCCGTATGATTCTTATATATGTATCTCCTCATATGTTCGCCACATCGCTTGATTAATATAAAACCAAAAATTATATAATTGAAATGATAATAAACTATGTCCTGTGAAGAGAAGAGTAACTACTGAATTGTGATGATGCCCATTTCGGCTGAGGACATAGGTGTTTGTGTGGTTTTGTTTGGTTCTTATAAGCTAAGGGTTGTCGGCATATTGGCATTGCTGGCTGGTTTCCTATTGGCTGCGATGGATTCGATAGGCATAACTGGACTGAGCGTATCTGATTCAAACCCTTCTACGTACATAATTGTAGTAATGCTGATGCTTCCCATAGCAATAATCCTATCGATAAAATATGCACCAGAACCAGAGCTGAAGAAATCAAATATAGCTATTGGACTGTCGCTTCTGGCAGTTTATGTGCTTGCAATCTCATACGCAAGAGGAGCGATGTCGTTCCTTTTTATTTCTTACAGGATAGATGCGCTTCTGTTTCCAATAATTCTAGCGTCGCTCATAATACTTATATTTGGGGTAAATGGGCTTAAGCGCATGAAGTTTCTTGTTGTATATTCAATTTTTGCATCGCCGTTGCTTTTGCTCCCATCCTTCCAAATAAGCTCGCCATTTACGGCATTCAATGCTTATGTAGTCTTTGACACGCTTAAAGCGATTGGGATTCCGGTCCTGAAAAGCAATCTCACTATAATAGCGCCGTCTTCTGCGCAGATCTCCATAGCGCAGACATGTGCGGATATAGGGGCGTTCATAGCGCTTATCATGTTCCTGTTGCCGATAGCGTATTTCTATTCTGGCAAGATAATCAGCAAGTTAAAATGGATAGTTTCTGGAGTTGCGCTTATGCTCCTGCTTAATGTGCTTAGGATGTTCAGCATAGCCATAGTGTGGGCGTATTATGGCATAGGGGCCGCGGTTGGCACCATACATTTGTTCATTGGAGAGGTGCTCTTCGACATAACCATAGTTGTAATGATATTGATATCTGGCAGATATGGCCTTAGAATACGTGCCGGCATGGAAAAGCACAGCAGAAATACTTCAAGAGCACATAAGGCGCATAAAGCGATGGGAAAGGTAAGCTTTGGGCGCACTGCGATAGCAGTATTCGTGCTCGCATTAGCTTTTGGTTCCATAGCTTATTATGCATCAAGCCCAATATATGGGCTTGTGGATGCACCAATATCTAACTTTACTGCCAATGTGAGCATTTCTAATTTCACTGCAGGCGTGAGCTTGATAAGGCAATTAGAAGCAGGCAGGGGCAATATAACCGTGGTTGGAAGCGGAATGAACGAGATAGTGGCAGCTGTGCACACCGGTAGCATCCTTAACGGGAGCACGTATGCCGCAATAGGAAAGGCATATCCTTATCCTAACAATAGCATTGTGCAAAAATTTATAGGCAATTCCACACGCTACTATGGAGGGCATGCGCTAATCTTAAAAAATGGCATAGTTGTGCATGCGCTTGAAGGCATATCCAACGGCAGCATATTTTATGTAAATTATTTTTCATTGCCATATTTTACAGGAGGCAGGTACATAACCCTGAGCTACGAGATCATATCAAATGATACGGCAGCGCATGGCAGATGCATAGGTAATGTAGATGGAGCGAACTACCTTGAATCGATGTTGTATAACTATGAGACAGGTTATTTCGGAGGCCCTTATAAATATGTTTTGTGCCCTTCATATCTCATAGCATCAGGATGATTATTTTGTATCGGGGATGCGATGAAATTTGAATTTAGCGCAGGCATAATAGTATATGCAGATATGGCGGGCGAACGCAAGTTTCTATTCCTGAAAAATCCGCATGGATGGTGGGATCTGCCAAAAGGGCATATAGAAAAGGGGGAGAATGCCATCAAAGCTGCACTGAGGGAAACGAAGGAAGAGGCAAACCTCGTATTAAAGCCATACAGATCGTTCGTTTACAGCGAAGATTACTGGTTCATTAGCTCTGGCGAAAAGATAAAGAAGAATGTCAAGATGTTCATAGCAAAAGCCGACAATGTAGAAGATGTAAGGATATCCGAGGAGCATAGCGGATACGCATGGATGTCTTATAATGTAGCATTGAAGGAGCTCAGGTATAAAACGCAGAAGCAGATGATATCTTCTGCGAACAACTATATATCGCGATTGGAAAAAATTGATGCGATTAATGCGGAATATGCCAATCTGCCCAACATTACAGGAGATTGGAAGCTTAGCAGAAGATTCGTCCCGGGGGAAGGCAGGTTGAATGCAAAGGTTATGTTCATAGGGCAGGCGCCAGGGGCAGATGAAGATAGAGTGCTCAGGCCTTTCATAGGCAGAAGCGGGAAGCTGCTCGATAAACTGCTTAAGTCTGCAGGACTTATGAGAAGGAATGTTTACATAACCAGCGTAGTCCAGTTTTTCCCGCCTGAGAACAGGGTGCCTACTGACGATGAGATAGCATTATGCAAACCATTTTTGGAGAGGCAGATAGCAGAGATAAATCCAGAAATAATAGTTTTGCTAGGTTCTGTAGCTGCGAAAACAGTAGTTGGACTTGATGGCATCAAATCAATACATGGGAAGATAATATCGGGCAAGCCCACTTATCTTGCTACTTTGCATCCTGCAGCTGCAGTTAGGATAAAGTCCAATATGCCCCTCATAGAAGCAGATTTTAGGATATTAAAATCCCTTGTAAAAAATAGAAAAAGATTTGGAACCCGCCAGTAGGTTGGCGGGCTCCTCTTTACTGTGGGGGTGAAACAATTAGTGTATTGGTCGCCTTGCCAGCATCATATTTGTAATAAACCTTGTGACCCAACTGGTATCTTTCTATCAT
>JAMCYW010000012.1 GCA_023473255.1 Candidatus Martarchaeota archaeon
GTAAAACTGCATCGTAGAACGCACTCTGCGCAAATCCGCAATCTCGTAACCATTGATTTCACTTGCAAGTTTTCTGCTAAATTCGTAAAGCTCTTTGCTTGAGTTCGTTGTTACAAGGTCAAAGTCGGCGTCCTCCGAAAACCTCTGCATTTTTTGCAGGTATGCCTTATTGAGCGCGGTGCCGCCTTTGAATACCAGCGAGCCGCGCTTTTGAATCGTAATTGAGGCTATCTGGGATATGACATCCATGAGGCGGAACTCTTTGAATACAAATTGAAGGGGAAGCCCATAGCGGATGGCAATCGTCCTGCATATTTCTAAGTCCAGCTCCATGAAACTCAACCTTTACTTGTTATCTCTTTCCTTATCCTGTCAAACTTGTCGCGTCTTCTTTTTGAAACAAAGCGTTTCGCATACGAATCAAATTCCTTTAGTTCATCCGGACTTAATTTTGCTGTTTTATAAGCCTCCATAAGTTTATCCCTTTCTATCGAATATCGTTCTAGATAAATGCAGTCAAATAGGGTCTTTGCCCTGGTGGAGACGGTCAGGTCCCCGACATTCTCAAATCCGATTGCTTTTTCTTTCATTGCAATGGCCCTAAATTCATATGCTCCAATAGCCGTCGCGCCTGACTTGTATGTCGTGACTACAGTTACAACAAATGGAAGTTCTGCAATTAGCTTGTGCACATATAGCGCACTTGAAAAACCGAGGTATCCGTTGTAGATGCACTGTGCAACTATGAATGCGTCTTTTATCGGATTTGATGAGTATACGCCGCGCTTAAGTCGAATGATTCTGCCCGATTTGCCTAATCTGCTCAGCGTTGTTTTCAGGGTAAATTTATCGCAGAGCTGCAGGCTCTCAAGTGTTTCTAGCCTGGCGATCCCGTTCGGCGAGTTTTCGACCGCACGCCTAATCCTTTCGGTTAAATTATCCATACATCAATAATAAACAATATGTTTATTTAAAGCTTTTGATAACTATACGCTATTTAGGCCCATTTTACAATATGGGCGGGAAATCCGCGCCTATATTCCTAGCCATATTTCACACCAAAAACAACATAAGATTCTAAGCCCAAGCAGGTTCATCCGAACCATAAATTATAGCCGAGCAAGGTATATAAGCGGCTAGCGTTCAGATTTGCTGGAAATCTGAACTTCTTCTAAAATACCGGTAGCTTAGCAATGCGCCAGCGAGTGTAAGAATGATTTCAATTATAGCTGAAGTTATTGCATCTGTACTTAATGATTTGGGATTTACATTCGAAAGCACAGTCCAGAAAAAAGCAAGTCCAAGTATGGCACATACTCCGTAAACTAAAGCTTTTTTAGGATAATTTGCGCCGTCTCGGAAGTTTTCGAAATACCCCAATGCAGTCATTGCAAATACGACTATGGCAAATGAACTAATTAGGCTCGTATAGCCTGGAATAACTATGGAATGCCCATTACTTTCGAGTAGATTATTTAACGCATTTATCATTGAAGTGAATGTATAAAATAGAATTGATTCTAACAGAGCTATGAGTGGTAATAAAAAGCCCTTCTTTGCTATTTCTAGATAATCAATTTCATTTATATGATCTTGGATGGCATCCATCTCTTCTATAAGACTGGATGTTTCTACCATATTATAATCTTCACTATTTTCTAGCATAAAATTATTTAATCGAATAAATACAAATAACTTCATATCTTTCTATATTCATCCACAGAGAAGCAGGAATTGTTCAGATTCATGAAAAATCTGAACCCAAAGATTCTTTCCAAAGCATTATAAGTTTTACTTTGGATATTCTGTTGATTTAATGCGTATTGGAAATTACATCTGGCCGATACTTCTTATCGCCTCATTTTTAGCCACTCTTGTTCTCGCACCGACATTTTTCTTCTCACCTGCCTGTCAATCTTCATATTTTGAGCGTTTTATCTCAGGTACATGTGGGATAAATAGTTATCTATATGGCATCTCTGCACTAATTCTATTGGTCTCAGCATTTATAACTGTAAATAATATTGGAGCTGGCCGTTCAGACTTCAAAACATGGGGCGTAGGTCTATTAGGAGCCGTTTTCGTTGCTGTAGCTATTCTATTTTGGTTTGGCGGAGATGCCGCTGCCTTAGTGCTAATTTTACCTGCTATTTACGCTGGTTATAGATTTAGGAGAAGAACAGGGATATTTGTTTATCGTGGCTGAATACTATCCGGAAGCACTGTTAAAGAAAAGGTTGCACTACTTACCATACACATCTATTTTACCGTCAATGTGATGAACCTCTCTTATACCACCTAGTGGTCTTAAAGGATTTCCATTGCATCCGTGTGTTTCTGGAACCCAATGCATGGCACAAAAGTATCTATCACAATATCTACATTGATGAACGTCTGTCCAGCCATTATATTTCTTATCACAATATGAGCAAAAATTTGCTATATGATATTTTTTAAACTCTAACTGCTTCTTCTTAAGATATACTCCCTTCTCAGATTTCTTCATTTTAGCGAACTTTTCAACGTTGAGTTTTTCATATGGAACTGAATACTTGTTTTCTGATTTCTTTATTTGCGTATAATCTTTTTCCATGGCAGAACACTCAGAATTATGCTTTTCTGGTGCTATATGCCTAGAACAAAAATATTTATTGCAGAACAAGCATTGGTGTTTATCTGTACGCTCAAGATACTTTTTAGCACATCTTGCACAATAATTTTTATTGCTAAATGTTTTGTGTATAAAATCCGATATTACAGATGTCATTTTACTACCGCAATTCTTATGTTATCAATTCTAAATGCATGCTTTTATTCTTATCTTTAGGTAACCCTTACCAATTAAAACTACGCCAGCACGTTCAGGCAAGCCTTCATGTGAGCTAACGACCCAACGGTCTGCAAGCTAGCCACCTATCAAGCGGCTGATTTTGCGGGGGTCAAAATCAGCCTTTACGCCGCCATGTCCTACAAAGTAGCCGTAGCAACCGTAGCCCGCCTGCCATCGCCGTAGGCGATTTAGGGGCGGGCGTAGGTTGCGTAGGCGTGAGTTTCTCTACATGAAACTCTACATGGACGGCTATAATATTGATGTGCAGTAGTCACTCGTAAAACATGCCATTTTTTAGGACTTCCGTCGAAACTTTTCTCTACATAAAAACAATAAAGCATGTAGAGAACTTTGGAGTATGTAGAGACGCAGGTGCGGCAATTATTTAAGCTTTGAATTCGCTATGCTAATCATGGATATAGAATTCACCACACACGCCTTGGAACGCATGCGCAAGTACGGCGTGGATAAAGCAATGGTCGAAAAGACGCTTGAGGCTCCAGACTCAGTTACCAAAGGCCACACGGAGCGCAGGATATACCAAAAGAGGCTAAACGGGCACGTTCTCCGTGTTATAGTAGAAGTGCATAAAAGCTTTCTAGTTGTAATTACTACATACAAAGCAAAAAGTGTTCGATATGATATATAAATATGATCCGAAGACCGACATCCTGGTTCTAATTCTAGGTAAGGGCAGGCTCGACTTCGGCGAGCAAAAGGAAAATATTATAACCCACTACGACAAGAAGGGCAAACCGCTCGAAATCGAGATACTTGAAGCCAGCAAGACAGCAATGAAGATGATGAGCACAATCATGAGCGGTAGGAAACGCGTGGCTGTTGCAGCCATTTAGGATTGAATGAAAAACAGGAATAAGAGACATAGGATTACAATAACAGTAAGCGGCAGCGAGCTTGATGCGCTTGAGGATTCTCTAATCGTTTGGAATCTCTGCAAAAAGCATAATGCAATGACTTTTGACCTCAAGACTGGGAAACTCAGGACAGAACAAGAGATATTCAAGATGCAGGACGAATGCAAGGCGTGCTAGAGGCAGAAGAAGCTGATATTCAGGAAAGCGTGGAGTATAAATGGCAAGCTATTCACGGCCAGATATAAGGCCTAAAACCGCTTGGAAATGCTTGATTTCAGATCAATGGCTTGACTCAGGCCAAAGGCATTGTCTATTTCTTTGTATAGCTCCTCTTTTCTGGTGCTTATGTAGGTCATCGTGGTGCTTGGATCGCTGTGCCTAGCGAACCTGCCGGTAAGCACCAGATTCCCGTTTGTCTGCTTGGCGAAGGCCGTTATGGCGTAGTGCCTTAGGTTGTGGGTAGTCAGGGTGGAACCTGTCAGAGTCTATCATGTGAAGGAACCTTTGAAATTGAATGTTGGAGAACGCCTTTGAGAGCGAGCCATATTTCGGCGTCTTCCTCTTTCCGGCAAACCTCTTGGTTTGCGTTTTATGCAGCACTGACTGCAACTGCTGTAACTGGTGCCACGAAACATTCATGGACACCTGCTTGAGGGTTTCGGAGAAATCCTCGAAATCTTCCTTCCCTGAAGATTTACGTTTCGGATTTCCGAACCCTGCTTTGACGTCGCAAATTGAATTTGCAGGGAGAGAGATTTGAACTCTCGAACCCTCTACGGGAACAGGCCCTGAACCTGTCGCATTTGGCCAGGCTTTGCTATCCCTGCATGCATCACTATTTACCGAATCAGATTTATAATTGTAATGCTTATCTATTATAATCTTGGGGATTGCTTTGGTCGAAGGGAAAGGCATAAGCGTAAAGGTCGCTACTGCTGTGGGTCTTGGCGCCATCATAGGCGCAGGTATATTTGTGCTGAGCGGTACGGCTATTGCAATCGCCGGGCCAAATGCCCTGATAGCCTTCCTTTTGGTCGGCATAGTTGCATTGCTCATAGCATTCGAATTCGGCGCATTGGGGTTCATAATGCCCAACGCAAAGGGTGCAGCATATTCATATGTTTACGAAGCATTCGGCAGCGAGCTAGGGTTCATAACCGGCATACTTGCATACTTTAGCTTCGCAACTGCGATATCTGCAATAGCCCTTGGCTTCGGGTCGTATCTGGCGAGCATGATCAGCCTTCCGCTAGCGCCGTTTTCGATATTGTTTGCCATAATGCTCATATTCGTGCTCACGCTTGTGAATATAATCGGGGTCAAGAAAGCTGCGAAAGCAGATTTCTGGCTCGTCATGCTCAAGCTCTCTATACTGGGCATATTCATAGCCTTTGCGTTGGGCATAGTGACATTAGGGCACTACTCATTGGCAAACCATTTTTCAATCAAAGCAAACCAATCAAGCATAGCTGCAATATTTGCTGCAAGCGTGGCAATATTCTTCGCATATTCCGGATTCCAATCAATATCTACGATAACGTCTAGTGTGGCGGATAAGGCAAAGGGTGCGTCCAAAGCCATAATATCAGCCGTAATAATAAGCATAATAGTGTATGTACTTGTGGCATTGGCCCTGATGTTCCTTGCGCCTGCCAGCGCATATGCTATATCGGCCGATCCGCTCTCATTCGCCCTGAAGTTCGCGCATGCGCCTACCCTATTATTCATTGTAGTCGACATAGGTGCACTCATAGCGACCACATCTGCAACCTTAGCAATGATATTGAGCTCGTCTAGAATATTATACCAGATAAGCGATAACAAGCTGCTTCCTAAGGTATTCCGCAAATACGACAAAAGAAAGGACGTGGCCGTTAACGGCGTAGTGATATCTTCAATAATTGGCGTGGTGATGCTATTTTCAGGTAACATATATGTAATTGCGGCCATAAGCAATTTTGGGCTTCTATTCTCATATCTCATGAGCAGCTTTGCAGTAATTCATTTCAAGAGGATGAAAAAAGAAGCCATGCATATACCATTCTACCCTGCATTGCCTGTAATCTCGATAGTTGCAATCCTTGCATTCCTCATAGGCATGCCAAAGGAAGCCCTCGTGATAGGCACAGGAATAATAATGTCTCTTATGATAATATACTATTTCCTTAGGGAGCTCAGGGGCAAAAAAATTATAAGGATAAGACTTTTCAAGTGATAAAATGCTTATAGGCCTGATAGGCGCGCCGAACAAAGGCAAGAGTACGCTTTTCTCAGCTATGACTATGAACGATGTAGGCATAGCCAACTACCCATTCACTACAATAAATCCGAATCTTGGCGTCGCATACGCCAATATGGAGTGCGCAGAGAAGCGCATAGGCGTTAAGTGCAATCCCAGGAACTCAACGTGCGCTGGTGGCATAAGGCACATACCTATAAATGTTGTAGATGTTGCTGGATTGGTTGACGATGCAAGTTCAGGCAAGGGCATGGGCAACCAGTTCCTCAACGATGCAGTCGCGGCAGATGCCCTGCTTGTGGTTGTAGATATAAGCGGAAAGACGGACAGGTCTGGCAATCCATGCGAGGATTGCGATCCTAGCGAAGACATTGCGATGGTAAAGCGCGAGATGGCCAAATGGCTTTTTGGGATATTGAAGAAGCACATGCCTGCGATGTATAAGCGCGAAGACAGCATGCCTCTGCTGGCAGACATATTCAACGGCATACATGTGGACATGTCAATTGTTAAAGATGTGATGGATTTGCTTTCCCTTCCGAAGACTAGAATAAATTGGCGCGACGCAGAAATAACAGAATTTTCAGCAGCCATAATCGAAAAAGCAAAGCCTCTGCTGGTAGTGGCAAACAAGAGCGACGCCCCTGGAGCCGATAATAACTTTGAATTGCTGAGTAAAAAATACACCGGCAAAATAATTCCTACGTCTGCAGCGGTTGAATTGGCGCTGAGGAAAGCGGCGCAAAAGGGCATTATAGATTATTCTCCAGGTTCAAGGAGCTTCAGGATATTGAATGAAGAGATAGACGCGCAGCAAAAAGCCGCATTATCATACATGAAGTCTTTTATATCGTCAAAAGGCACCAATGTGCAGGAAGCAGTAGATTACTCTGCATTCAGCATGCTAAACAATATAGTGGTGTATCCTGTGGAAGATGAAAACAAGTATACTGACCACTTTGGTAACATACTGCCTGACGCAATACTGATAAAAAAAGGATCTACGGCGATGGACTTGGCAAGGACGATACATACAGACATAGCGAAGAATATGCTGTACGCGATAGATGCAATAACTAAGAGGAGGCTGGCTAAGGATTATGTACTGCAGGACAACGACATAATAAAGATAGTCAGTGCAATAAAGCCTAAATAGGGCCTTCGCAATGCATTTCGCTTCCTATGCTATGCCTGGCTTCTGGCCCTCCTTAGCAATCCTATCAATGGCGTCAGTATGAGCAATGTGGCCACTGGTATGATCACAAGGTATACTACGAATGTATTGGTCGGAAGGGCCTTAAGCAATTCAACCGACGAATATATTGCTATCAGGTATATTATGAATATGCTTATGGTGTATATCACGCCAGTATAAATTGCATTTATGACGCCAACGTCTATGGCCTTTTTTATGTTCTGCGTATTTGCTCCTGTGCGCATGCCTATCCACAGCGCTACTACTAATGGAAATATTATTGCGCCAGGCATGTAGATTATGTATGAGCCTACTTTATACAGGATAAAGCTTATGCTCCCAGGCGCATTTGTCAGCCCAGCAGGGAAAAGTATCAGGAATGCCAACCCTATCAGAAGCATTATTATCCAGAAAGCCAAAGGGCCTGCAATTCCAATGTCCCCCTGCGGATTGCCCGTTTTGGCATCCGATGTCCCTTGCAATGGATTATTGTTATCGCCGAAGACCTGCATTCCTGCCATAAGAGTATAGCGGTTTCTATGTTTTTAAGCCTTTCTGCATAGACGTGCTGTGCGCCAAGTGCAGCAATGGAAAGGATTAATAGATATTGCATGAAAAAAGTATCTGTGATGACTGAGATGATCGCTGAGCATTTGCTGTGAAGACAAGTAGGCGGGCTGATATTATTGAACGCATTGGAGAGATTGCACAAAACCAGTATAAGGGCGACCGACGTAGCCGCACAATACTGGTGCGAGAGGCAGATGGAGCTTAACTATACGAAAGGCCCTAAGATAACTGCAGAGATAAGGAAAGGCAGGATGATGCACGAAGCGATGGAGCAGGAGGTCAATGTGCCAATACTGCTTCAACCAAAAAGCTACTCTGATTCTGTGTACAAATCATTATATACCAGTTATATGGCGCTGAAGCAGCTCCCGAGCAACGGAAGGGCACGCGAGATACAGGTATATGGGTCGGTGAATGGCTACCGCATTGTCGGCAAGATAGATGAATTAAGCGCAAAGGATGGCATGGTCACCATATACGAAGACAAGACAAAAGCGAACGACAACCTGCCCTCAGAACCGCAGATGCTCTCCCACAAGGTCCAAGTTCTTTTATACCGCAAGCTTGTCGGAGACATAAAGGACAAGCTCTATACGTACCAGAATTTCAGCAGGATATATGGCATAAACAGGCTTGCCATGACCGATGAATTTAAAAGGCAGCTTGATGCGCTCGGCATAGAACCAGAGCTTCAATCCATTGATACAGTTGCAAAAGAATTCTTCAACGAATTTTCTGGGATAAAGGAACTCAGCAACACCCTATGCATAAGATACATAAATCAGTTCACCGGAAAGGAGATAAAACTTTATAAATTTGAATACTCGCAAGATGAGGCTGACCAAATACTCACGTTTTCCATGAAGTACTGGAACGGGCAGAGAGACGCTCTGCCGGTGCCGTTTGAAGAGAAATGGAAATGCAATTATTGCGTATTTTTCGGCAAGGAGTGCAAAAAATGGTGGCCGCAGAAGAATCTATAAGGTGTTCGCATGTTGAGCAAAGAAGAATTGAGGAAGGAGTTCTCAGGCAAGAGCGACGAATACTACTCTGTCAAGCTTTTCGATGATGAAGGCTTCATCCGCAAGCAGTGCAGTGCATGCGATAAGCATTTCTGGACGTCAGATCCGAAAAGAGATTTGTGCGGAGACCCAGAGCACGAACCATATTCTTTCACAAAAGACAAGCCCGAAGAAAGCATCAAGTATGTTGAATTTTGGAAAAGGTTCTCCGATTTCTTCAAGAAAGAAGGCCACACTGAAATACCTAAATATCCCGTAGTAAGCAGGTGGCGCCAGGACCTGTATTTTACTATAGCTAGCATACAGGATTTTCAGCGCATAGAAAACGGGAAGATGAGCTTTGAATACAATGCAAACCCGTTAATAGTTCCTCAGATATGCCTGCGTTTCAACGATATACCTAATGTAGGCGTTACCGGAAGGCATATGACGTCGTTTATGATGGCAGGCCAGCATGCATTTAACTATCCAAAAGAGGGCTACTGGCGCGACAGAACTATAGAGCTGAATTACAATCTGCTGACAAAAGTGGCTGGAGTAAAGAAGAAGGACCTTACATATATAGAAGATGTGTGGGCAATGGGCGACTTCTCGGAATTCGGGCCTTGCCTCGAAGGCTTCTCGAATGGATTGGAACTTGTCAACAGCGTGTTCACCCAGTTCGAATACAACAACGGCAAGAGATCCGAACTTAAGGGCAAAGTTGTGGATGTGGGATGGGGCTTTGAACGGCTCATGTGGTTCAAGTCAGGCTCGCAGACCGCATACGATGCAGTATTCGGCAACGAATTGAAGTATGCTTTCAAAAGCGCTGGGATAAAGCCTGATCACAAGCTTTATGCAAAGGTATCTTCAATGTTCAGCTCCCTCGACGCAACAGAGGTTCCAAACCCTGCAGAGCTGGAGCGCGCGATAATAAGCAAGGCAGGCGTAACGGAAAAGGAATATCTTGACATTATAAAACCTACACAAGCGATATATGCCATGGCGGACCACTCCAGGACATTGCTTTTCGCCATAAACGACGGCGCGCTCCCAAGCAACGTCGGCGGGGGATATAATCTTCGCGTACTGCTGAGAAGAATATTTGACTTCGTAAGCACCTACAACATCGACATAGATTTGGTCAAGCTTTTTGAGATGCATGCTAAAGACCTTTCAGGCCTCTATTTTGGCCTTGAGGAAAGCATAGATAAGATTGCAAGGATCATAGAAACCGAAAAGCATAGGTATGACGACACAAAGAGGTCGGCTGCAAAGACTGTCAGTTCAATAATAGACAAAGGCGAAGCAATAACCTCTGAGAAGATGAAGATGCTGTACGAAAGCAACGGCATATCGCCAGAGATGATATCGTCAATGGCTGCACAGAAGGGCGTAGATATTCATCTGCCAGAAGACTTCTATTCAAAAATCCTGAAGAGCGATTTCGTGGAAAAGCACAGGCATGCCGAAATCCTTGACATAGAGACTGATGGGCTTCCAAAAACAAGGAAGCTATTCTATGATTTCGCCGAAGAGGCATACGCAAAGGTCATAGCCTCTAAGAATAATCTAGTAATACTATCGCAGACGCCGTTCTATGCAGAGAGCGGAGGCCAGGAAGCCGACCATGGTACAATAGACGACGCTAAAGTCGAGGATGTCAAGAGCATAGGCGGTGTCATAGTGCATGTGCTGGAAAAAGGCAGGCACATAAAGCCCGGAACTGAAGTGCATTGCAGCATAGATGTCCAGAGAAGGCAGCGCCTAATGGCACACCATACTGCTACGCATCTCATAAGTGCCGCAGCGAGGGAGATTTTAGGCCAGCATGCATGGCAGGAAGGCGCAAAAAAGAGCGCGTCAAAAGCGCACATTGACGTTGCGCACTATGAGCGGCTAAGCGAAGAACAAGTCCGCGCAATAGAAGACAAAGCCAATTCGTACATATTCAACGGCATAAAAGTGGAGATGAAAGAGATGCCAAGGAGCCTTGCAGAATCTGAATTTGGGTTTTCCATATACCAAGGCCATGGAGTGCCCGCAAGCCAGCTGCGCATAGTCGAGATACATGACCTAAAAGGCAATCTTATAGACGCCGAAGCGTGCGGCGGATTGCATCTTATGAACAGGGAATCGAGCATAGGCATGATAAAGATTACGAGCGCATCAAAGATCCACGACGGAATAAACAGGATCGAATTCGTAGCCGGCCCAGCGGCATTTGACTACATAAAAGCGCAGCAGTCCAAACTCGAAAGGATGTCCTCAATACTCGGCGTCGATCAGTCCAAAGCGATAGAGAGCTTGACTGCGATAATTGAAGATGCAAAGAGGCACAAAAAGGAGTTGGAAAAGTTTAACGAAAAGAGCATGTCATCCAAAGCGGATGAACTTGCTGCAAAGGGCAATACCATAATAGAGCAGCTGGATTATGATAAAAGGCAATTGAGAGAAATTGCAACATCGATAACAGAAACGAACAAATCATCAGTTGTGCTCTTGTACAATATGCAGATGGACGCGGTATGCATATCAGGCGAAGATTCTGGCATAGATGCGCTGGATTATATAAAGAAGAAAATAAACAGCATAGCCAAGGGCGGAATCTTCAAAGGCGGAGGCACAAAGAAGTTTGCAGAAGGCAAGATAACAAGATGATGCATGTGGATATTGAAAACTCTGATAAATGCATCATGGGATGAGCATGTTTCCAAATATGATATACTTAATATATTCAATAGTGCTATTGCCAATAATATACATATTCCCAGCATATGCAGCAAACGGCGCGCCAGTTCTGTTCGGCGGCGGCAAGCCATTGGATTTTGGGAAAAAACTATTCGGAAAAAGGATTTTCGGGGACCACAAAACTATAAAGGGCACCGCATCCAGTATCATCGCCGGAATTGCAGTTGGAGTAATAGAATACCCATTCATGCATTATATGCTTGCGATAGCCGTATTGCTTACTATTGGCGCAAACGTCGGAGACCTTTTCGGGAGCTTCATAAAGCGCAGGATGTCAATAAAAGCAGGGGCAAGCATACCTATGCTGGACCAATATGGTTTCTTCATATTTGCGCTGCTTTTGGCATTTCCGCTGGGCCATCTGCCTGATGCATATGGGCTAATATTCCTCGTGATGCTTACCGGCCTATTGCATGTGCTTACGAATATGGGGGCCCACAGATTAAAGCTTAAGGATGTTCCGTGGTAGCATGTCGTTAATGTGCATCGCATGAAAACTGGCGACATTTCACGAATAAATTCTGTGTTTCTTGCGGTTTCAAGGCTGTTTCAATCATCGGCATCATTGCGCTACATTCAATGCAATAGTATTTTTGAATGCAGATTTTCCACCAAGCGTTTATAATCATTCGTTCTAATTCATAAACATGGGCGCAGGGCAGTTTGGCGATACGAAGCGTTATGCTGATTCCAGTGCAGCGAAGGTTCCTGTTGACGTCAACCTTAAGCTGGATGAGCTCCCGCAGGACATACGCCTGCGTGCAATAGACCGTTTGAAGATAGGCTCGCTACGCCACAGCAAAAGCAGATTAGCGAGGATGCTCCTAATGCTGGCCCTCATAGGCCCGGGCATATTGGTTATGATTGCGGACAATGATGCAGGCGGAGTCATAACATACGCGCAAACGGGCTCCATCTTCGGCATAGGGTTCTTCATACCTTTTATGGTCTTGATGGTGCCGGTAGCATATATCGTGCAGGAAATGACGATACGCCTTGCTGCGGTTACAAGGAGGGGCCATGCAGAGATGATTTGGCACAGGTACGGCAGCTTCTGGGGGGCATTTTCACTCATAGATCTCTTAATAGCAAATTCGCTTACGCTTGTCACGGAATTCATAGGCATAACGTTCGGCATGGGCATCTTCGGGGTAAAACCAGTTTACGCAGTGATGATAGGCATAGCGTTCGTCCTTGCAATAATGCTTACATTGAGGTACCACAATTGGGAAAGGGCAAGCCTGGTCGTCGCGGCATTCAACCTCATATTCATACCTCTTGTATTCTTTGCACATCCGAATTGGCTGCTGGTCGCATCCAGTTTCGGAAGCTGGCACGTCCCTTCAGGATTTTCTACGCTTTTCATATATGTGCTGCTGGCAAACCTCGGCACGACAATAGCGCCCTGGATGCTGTTCTTCCAGCAGTCTTCCGAGGTGGATAAAGGCACCGTGCCTGAAGACATAAAGGCGGCAAGGCGCGACACGTTCATAGGCGCCTGCATCATGGCATCTGTTGCAATTGCAATAATCGTATTGACAGGCACTGCCGTATTCAGCGCCCATACTTCTGATGCAACAACCTCGGGCTACAATATAGCATTCATACTTGCTGCCATATCGCATAAGCTTGGCGTGCTTCCTGTGAAACTTTTTGCGATAGGGCTGATAGATGCAGGGTTGATAGCTACGATAGCCATAACTGCAAGCACCTCGTGGGCGATGGGCGAGGCATTCGGCTGGCCCAAGAGCATAAACCTCTCGTTCCTTAAGGGGAGGAAATTTTATATTCCTGGCATAATAAGCATGCTAATAGCTGCAATAATAGTGCTCATACCTAACGTGCCTTTGGGCTTCCTTAACCTTACCGTGCAGGTCATAGCATCGATATTCATGCCTGCTGCACTGCTGTTCCTGCTTCTTCTGGTGAACGACAAGGAGATAATGGGCGCATATGTGAATAGCAAGCTGCAGAATGCGGCGTCGATAATTATAATGGGCGTGCTCATATTGATGAGCGGGCTTTATGGGATATCCCTCGTCTTTCCAAACTTAATATGAAGGTGATATGGATATGGAAAAAGCAAAGAAAAAATATTATGATTTCATAAAGACTGAAGAGGACTGGAACAGATTCGTGAAAAAGGAAAAACTGCTTGAATACGGAATCAAGCCTGTCAAGCGCGCGAAGATAAAAGGGTGGGCTAAACTGGCTTTTATAGTTCTACGCATATATATAGCCATAATGGTAGTGCTGGTGGTGCTCGGGTTCCTCCACCTGCTGTAGCAAAAGCCGTCACTGCATGCTTGCAATTACTGCATTTGCAAGCGCAGATATTATCCCTTCTGAAGCATTAGGCATCCCAGCAATTTTTACTTCTGCGCCTGCATCGCTTCCAAAATTTCTGCATTCAATCCCTATGTCATATGCAGTTTCAAGGTTATCCGATACAAAACCTATTGGTATCATAAGAAGTTTTTTTCTGCCAGCCTTTATCAGTTTCGCCATTGTGTCCTTTATGTCCGGCCCAAGCCATCTGCCTTCCATGTCAGCAGCGCTCTGGAATGCGAGACACCATTTGTTGCCAAAATGCTTTGCTATCAAATCTGAACTGACATCCTCCCACGAATAAATTCGTGGGGTTCCTCACGGTTTCAAGATTTGTTTCAACCATTGGCGCCATTGCACCATCTGTGTTCGTTCCAA
>JAMCYW010000034.1 GCA_023473255.1 Candidatus Martarchaeota archaeon
GAAAAGAGGTATTTGGAAAACATAAATAGGATAGGCAAGGAGCAGAAGCGAAGACAGGCGCCATCCAAACGGGTGCGGAAGTGGGGCTGAAGGTTGGCGTTAGGGACATTTATAAGGGCTTCGACAAGAGCATTGGCTTCAAGGCGTTCCTCGACGCGGTATACGAAACAGACGGCACAGAAGGCAAGAAATACGTGATATTGGACTACAAGACGGACAGGAGCAACGCGAGGGCCACGGAACACAGGAGGCAGCTGGCTGTATACAAGAGGGTGTTGGCGGCAAGCAGGGGCATAGATGAAAGAGCATATCAATCGCAATAGGATTCGTCGGACTCAGGGGCAACATTAGCACGAGCAAGCTTGACTGGGAGCTAAACCTTACACAGGAAAAGGGTCAGCAGATCAGGACCTTCGAAAAACACCTCGAAAGGTTTCTGGCCTACAAGGAGGACACAAAGGAGTTCGTAAACGACCTGCTCAAAACAAAGAGCGACGAGCCCCTGTTTGGCAATATCGCAAGGCAGCTAAAAGAAGAGATGCTGTTGGGCAAATAGGCTGGAATCATTCTTGTATCGTATTGTATATTGTTGGCGAAGCGATTAATTTATAGGTAGTTCCTCGCCGGGATTTAAACCTAGATCACGGGCTCAGGAAGCCCGTGTTCTATCCAAGTTATACTGCAAAGGCAATTAATGTGCCGTATCACGCATACCAGTATTACAAGATGCAACGCTTCAGTAGCCCATTGCTATCGAATATTATAAAGTATGTAGAGACCCACATTAAAATATGTTTATATATTCAAGTGTGCAAAAATGCTTGTGCGAGCCAAATTCAGATATACACATAACTTTCCGTTCATAGTGATTGTTGGCATTCTCTCGTCTATGGCCAATGCGCTTTGGGGGATACTCATTTCAATAGCGGTGACAAGAAACGGCAATTTTGCCCTTACCTCAGAGGCGATGATAGTAGGGCTAT
The DNA here is from genome assembly GCA_023473255.1 of Candidatus Martarchaeota archaeon. Classification (GTDB taxonomy): domain Archaea; phylum Micrarchaeota; class Micrarchaeia; order Micrarchaeales; family Micrarchaeaceae; genus JAMCYW01. The sequence continues at coordinate 984 of JAMCYW010000034.1, forward strand.
TGATCGTGCCGCTGCTGATTGTACTTTACAATCGTGCCAAGCCAAACTTCTCATTTTACCCAATAATGGCAGGTATATTCTTCGGTATCTCCAACGCCCTGCTGCTCAGCATATTCAATTACCGGAATTCTGTTATAATCTATTCGTTAATCGCACCGACTATAATTGTCTTTGTCGCAATACAGGTAATCATCAAAAAGAAGAGGATACATGAAAAATCGCTTATCGGGCTTGTTTTTGGTGGCGTTGTTGCAGGCACTGGCTTCATACTGCTTTCGGTAGCCAACATAAACATATACGCAATAAGCGCATACGACATACTTCTGTCACTGTTGCTTATTCTGCTTTACGGCATATCTGGATTCCTGCTTACTGAAACGGGTCTGAGAAGCAAGGACACGTCTACTTCGCTTCTTACAGTAGACATATTCGAAGGCATAGCCATATTGCCATTCATGCTTTTCAGTGCTCACGTATATGTATTTTCAGGCCTAACTTATGCGCTGCTTGCAGGAATAATCGTGGCACTAGGCACGTACGCGAGCTTCGCTGGATTCAGAACACTGCAGAAAAGCAGCAATATGGTATCTTACTCTTCAATAATCTACATACTTACAGAGTCGGACATCCTCTTCCTTGCCCTGATCTATGAGATTTTCGTGCATGCACTGAGTGTTTACACCATATTTGGCATACTGCTCATAGCAGGCTCGATATGGTATATGTCAAAGAAATCAGACGAGGCGTTTGCAATAGAGCAGGTATCAGGTCAGTGATTACACAAAAGCGCTTGCTGCAGTTGCTTGTGGCGGCGCTCTTATAAAATTTATGGAGGGCAAGAAGGATATCACAACAAAAATTAATCAAGTTGATATAAACGCGTAGAATCAAGAAAATAGTTTCAAGGATAGGCAAGCACTGTTAGGGCTTGGCTTTTCGAATTCACATTACGACTGCAAAATAAGGCGCCCCTCAGGGCTTCTTACTTAAAGCAAGGAACGTATAGTTATCTTCCTGCTAGTTTTCTAAATTTCGAAAAAATTCAAAGAAGAATTTATTTTAGGGAGTTCAGGATGGCCAAAAGATCTTTTGTAGAGATTATTTTTATTTTATTCTGCTTCGCTATAGGTTTGTCATTTGACCAGATTGGGCACTTCTTATAGAGTGCAACGGCAAAGTAGATTGCATCGTTCATTGTTGGAGATATTTTCTCTGCATCGTTCCTGAATTTTTTAAGGTATTTATAATCAATAATTTCAGTTCCTGATGCATATATCAACTGCAAAATAAGACCAAGTACTTCATTTTTATTCAACATGGCTTTCTTTGCGAGCAGGTCTTTATACTTATATACCTCATCTATGATGAACGGTGGTGTATAGAGTTTCAATGGCGTTGGAGTTTTTGTAAGCAATATCTTCCTTGTTGTGCTGTCTCTCATAAAAGCTGCAAAGAGTATATTGGCATCTAGCACAAGATCCGTTTAGTCACCCTTCTGCATTGAGCCTTTCTGCTATCTTCTTGTTGACTTTTCTTCCCAATTTTATCGTTTCGCTTTCTGTAAGCTTGCTTTTCTTAAGCAATTCGTCCATTTTTGCAAGCAGCGCAAGTTTCTGCATTATTGCCTGCCTTGCTATCT
>JAMCYW010000011.1 GCA_023473255.1 Candidatus Martarchaeota archaeon
TTGCCAAACGGGGCATTGCTGACATCAATATATCCCCTGCCAGATGCACCTACAAAGGGCATATCTTCAGGCTACCCGAATGTTACGAAGTTTTCGTGGTTTGAGGGCGAGCCTCTTTCTAAATTTACATTGACGTTCAAGATTACTGAGACTCTGCAGCAAGAGGTAACAGATTTCTTCACGGGCGTTTATTCCGCGCTGGGAGTATTTTCATATGTGCTCATAGGAGTCGTCATACTTGCCTTCATAGTTTACGCGTATTTGAGGGCGTCTAGGTAGAGTGGTGGAGTCCCTTGCATGAATACGAAATAAAGCTATTGGCATACCTTAGGGAGCACGGCAATGCGACGCTTGAGGATATTCGCAACAGTTTGAGCCTGGGCAACGACCAGATAGTGTGGGCGATAGAATCCTTGGCTGAAAGGAATGCGATACGTGTTGAAAGAACCAAGCAAGTGGAATGCATTTTGAGCGATGAAGGCAAGGAATGCCTGAAGGAGTTTCCCGAAGAGCGATTTATAAAGGCCGTTGCAAAAAAGGGCAGGCTTAGCGTAAAGGAATGCAGCGATGGCATCGGATTTATATGGGCCAAAAAGAACGGCTGGATATTGATAGATGATGGCTTTGTGGTGCTTTCGGAAAAAGGCAATGAAATGCTGTCGAACGGCAATTATGGCTATAGGGAGCTTCTAAATGCGCTGTCAAACGCCAACACTGCAGATATTGACAGCATACTGTCAAAGGCAGGGCAGGACGCTGACACGCTTTCAAAGAAACGTAAGCTGTTTGAGATAAAATCTTATAATGGAATAAAAAGCGTTGCCATGACAGATATAGGCATGAAACTATCCAGTTCTGACTCAAATATAGACGGCATAAGCACATTGACTAGGGATATAATAGCTAACGGATGGTGGAAAGGAAAGATGTTCAGGCCATACAATGTTGATGCTCCGTCAGTCAAGGTCTATCCGGCAAGGCTTCACCCTGTACACGAATTCATAAACAATATACGTGATATATGGCTGCGCATGGGCTTTATAGAAGGCACAGGACCGATCATAGATTCGGCGTTCTGGGATTTCGATGTCCTTTTCTCTCCGCAGGATCATCCTACCAGAGAAATGCAGGATACATTCTTCCTATCAAACCCCAAGGATATAGATATAGACGATATAGAATTGCTGTCCAAAGTAAGGCGCATGCATAAGAAGGCATGGAGCCGCACATGGAGCGAGAAACTTGCAAAACAGGCATTACTCAGGACGCATACTACGGTAGTATCTGCACATTACATGCAGAAACTAGCAGGTATGAAAAACATGCAATACCCTATGAAAATATTTTCCATAGGAAAGGTGTTCAGGAACGAGAGCCTTGACTACAAGCACCTTGCAGAACTGTACCAATACGATGGCATAATAGTAGGCGAAGGCATTGGGCTTTCGCACCTTATATATACGCTGAAGGAATTTTACGCTCAGTTGGGCATGAAGGTCAGGATAAAACCTGCCTATTTTCCCTTTGTCGAGCCAGGATTGGAAGTGCATTATTTCGACAAAAAACTCAATGACTGGATTGAGCTCTGCGGAGGCGGAGTCATAAGGGATGAAATAACAGGAGCCCTAGGCATAAAAAAGAATGTCCTTGCGTGGGGAGGAGGCTTGGATAGGCTGATGTTCAATAAGCTCGAAATAAAAACGCTTTCAGAACTCTACAGGAACGAAATTGATTGGCTAAGGTCTAGGAAAAACATGTGGTAGATGATATTTTGGCAACAGTGAAATTCTACAATGACGATATAAAAAAGCATATTGGCTATGACAGGTTCAAGGATCTTGTCATAGCATTAGGTATGGATATAGAAAGCAGCGACGATGCTTCAATAACTATAGATATAACGCCGAATAGGCCAGACCTTTTGGATTTTGTAGGATTCATGCGCGCGATCAAGTTTATAGATGAGGGTGAAAAGCCACGAGAATACCTTTTGGCATCTAGTGCCCCAATCAAAAAACTCAAAGTAACAGAAAGAGTTAAGGGCGTCAGGCCTTTCATCGAAGCTTTTGAGGTAAGGGGCGCGGACCTAAGCGGCAACAGGCTTCAATACCTAATAAATTTCACGGAGAAGATAGGAGATACTTATGGAAGAAGAAGGAAAAAACTTGCAATAGGCTTGCACGATATGGATGCAATAAAGGGAAACCTTGAATATGATGCAACTGCCAGTGCCAGGTTCATGCCATTGGATTCTGAATTAGAGCAAGATTTCAATGACATAATCAAAAAACATCCTAAAGGGATAGAGTATGCGCACGCATTGGCAAAAAAAGGCAATGCCGCAAAGGCGTATCCGTTCTTAAAAGACCAAGAGAAGATATTGGCTATGGTGCCTATAATAAATTCAAATGCTACAAAGATCACTGAAAAGACCAAGAATCTTTTTATAGACATAACAGGCACTGATGAAAAAGCAATACATGATGTTGCAGGCATATTTACATGCTCGTTTATAGATTCAGGCGCAAAGGTGTTCAACGTAGACATAGAGTATGGTAAAAAAAAGGCTGCCAAACCCCTCCTGCAATACAGGCACATTGCCATAAACCTGAATAAGGTTTTAGCAAGATTGGGAATTGCGATAGCCAAAAATGACATGCCACAGCTGCTTTCCAGAATGGGCTACGGATCATCCTATGAAAACGGAAAATTTACTGTTGTAGTGCCGCCATACAGGGTAGACGTTCTCAATTGGCAAGACGTCGTAGAGGACATAGCCATAGCAATAGGCTATGATGCAATAGAACCTAAACCGATATACAGCATGGCACATGGAATCCCTAGCTTATTTACATCGCTCAAGGACAATATATCGAATCTAATGATAGGCATGGACTTCTTCGAGAGCATAAACACATATTTGACCAATGAAACAAACGATTTTGAGAAGATGCAGAGGAAGCTGGATGCGAACTCTTCAGTACGCATAGAATATTCGAAGACTGAAGCTTATTCTATATTGAGACAAAGATTGCTTCCATCGCTGATGCAGGACCTGAGCGCATCGGCACATGAGAAAATGCCCCAGAAGCTCTTTGAAATCGGGAGCATATTTAAGGTAGAACATGGAAATGCTGTTGAAAGCACAGCGCTTGCAATTGTATCGGAACATTCAAAAGCCAACTTTGCAGAGGTAAAAGGATATGTGGAGGCGCTTTTAGACCGAATGCAGATAGAATACTCGTTCTGTGATTCTGACGACCCTGCATTTATAGCTGGCCGATGCTTAGGCATAATGACAGGCAAAAGGATAATAGGTGTTTTTGGAGAAATGCATCCACAGGTACTCAACAACTTCAAGCTTGAGGAACCGGTTGTTGCAGCGGAGATTACGCTGCTTGAAGATATGAAATATTTGGAAGGGCTTGAATAATATGTTTAAGCGGCACGCTGCCGCAAATAATACTGCGGCTTTGCATTTGACCAATAATCAGAATGGCCTGTTTACGCCTTCTTTCCAAAAATATTTTATAATATGCCGACTTTTTTCTTTTTTATTTCAGGAATCGGCACGCCCATTGCATCAGCAAGCTCTGGATGATCGATTAGATATTGCATCTGAAAATTTTTCTGCTTCTGCTCACTTTTTTCGGCATATTTGATCTTGCGCTTCTCCCACTCTGGCTTCATCTTTATCCATTCCTTCTTAGTGTAGCCATATGGTGGATGTTCCCTTATCGATGCAGGATTGAATGTCTTTGAATAGTAGTTTGCATAGTAGTCGTAACTATGGTCATCGATTGCTGCCCTGTCTACGCTTACGCCCTCTTTGCTTAAGAAGGCTATAATGTCTTCCAGGCTTATCTTCTCCCTCAGGTTGTCTGCGCCGACTGGATTGTATATTACTCGTATCGTACCTCTTATGTAATGCACTCTTGCTTTTATGATCGAATCGTTGAGCATGAGCCTATACTGCAGCCTAGCTGCATGCTCGCTGTCTAACATATCTGATTTGCTTATATTTGAGAAGACTACCTCCCTGACCATTTTGTAAGGTATCCTTACCTTGTTGCCATTTTCTATTACATACTGATTTGTTATCTGCTCTGCACTTATTTCTGAGTTCCTTTTAAGATCCTCTTGATATGCGCTTTGCGAAGGCTGCTTGTTGCTCTTGTCCAATCAAAACACCTTTTTAATTCTTGAACACTTCATTTGCAAAAGCAGATACCGGCTTCCCGCCGTTAACCGGCAATGCAAAGTAGTCTATCATTTTACCGTATGTCTTCTTATATTCTGGAGACGCCTCTAGCTCCTTGATGTTCCTGATGTACTTGTCCTTTGAATAATTCCAATCCTGATGGGACTCCTGCCATTCCTTTGACGGGATGCTGTATTGCTTTTGTATCTTATCCCTGTATACTTCAGGGAATACATTGAATGTGCAAAACGGAAGCACCTGCCCGTCAGGCATGGCATAATGTATGTCGCACTTTTCGACTCTGTGTATATCATATGTGTATTCATCCTGGAAGTGCATCATTCCTAGGAATATCGACTTCATCTGGAATTTGCCAATAGTGGCAAAATCATGCTTTGTCAGCACAGATATCATCATCTTGTTGAAATCGACCGACTTTGGCTGGTTCTTAGGGTCTATGAACCTCTTGAACTGCATCAGAGACTTCATAACTATTGCCTTCCTTGCCAATCTGCCTTTGCCTTCCATTTCGTTGACCGCAGTCTGCAGGTGCTCTATCAATCCGGCAGCATCTACGAATCTGGTCACAGGAATTATCTTATTATCCGTGTCAAGGAACAGATATGTTCCTGCACCACACGCAAAGTGTATTGACATGTCGTATTTGTACTCGCCAGTCAAAGCCTCGATGAACCTGTTTATCCCGCCTATGTAAGGCACGGAGAACCAGTCCTCTTTCGCCACGACTCCGTTTGTCTGTTGCTCTATTAGTTTGATTGCCCCGGGTATTGATATGCGCTGCTTCTCCCTGAGCCTTGAAGGCATTCTCCCCACCAGCGAAACTGGCTGGAAGTTAACTGCGCGCACTATATCTGAATTGTTCAATGCAAAATTTATCATTGCACCCAATTCGTGGTCGTTTACGGTTCTTATTACGGTAGGCACCAGCACTATTCCGATATTTGCTTTCCTTGCTACTTCCAGGGTCTTTGGCACTTCCCAGTGATTCTTAGGATTTGCGCGTTTGCTGACCCCGTCATAGCTCATATATAGCGTGCTTACGCCTGCATATCTAAGCTTCATGGCCAACTCTGGATTGTTTGCCAGGTTTATGCCGGTAGTATTCAATTGTATCTGGTCGAATCCTGCCTTCTTGGCAAGCTCTACAATCTCCACTATCTTCGGATGCATTGTAGGTTCGCCACCAGTTATCTGAAGTGCATTAGCAGGTATAGGCTTCTGGCTTCTCAGATTAAGGAATATTTTATTGAGCTCTGCAAGGCTTGGTTCGTATATGGCTTCACCTTCCTTGGCATAGAAGAAGCAATACCAGCAGCTTAGATGGCACCTGTTTGTCACCACAACATTTGCTAAGCCTGTGTGCGACTTGTGCCTCTCGCACATTCCGCAATCGAATGGGCAGTTGGCGCCCTTAGTCTCCGTTATATAATTAGGATTATCAAACCCTCTTCCGTAGTAATTGTACCTTCTCATTTTCATGTACATGTCGTAGTCTTCCCAGTACTTCTCAATGCTCCATCCATGTTCTGGGCAGTTCTTCCTTATCATGACGTTATCGCCATCCTTGTAAATAGTGCCATCTATTATTAGCTTGCATTCCGGGCAGACGGTCTTTGTCTGCTCTATTACAGGCATTTTCTCTATCTCTTCGACTGTCCTGTGGTATGGAGCCAGGAGCGGATCCATTGTAGCACTATCAGATACATCAGTATCTGGCCTTACGTTGTTTATGTTTGATATAAGGTTCTGGTCTACTTCTTCGTCTAACGTCTTGCTTACGTTTATCTGAACTTCCACTTCGCTAAGCTTTGCACTCATCAATCCAGTTTCTTCCGACATAGTTAACACCACGTTAATTGATATGATGTGAATTCAAAGGCTTTTAAAGTCTTTTGGTGCAAAACTTTACTTTCTTTCAAAAATTGTTGGAATTTTGCGCTAATCTTGATTGCTTAGATAAGAAGGCACGACTTAATATACAATATATTCTTATTATTGCAAGCTGCTTTTATTGGAATTATTTTGGATTACATAAGTGCACTCGATCGAAATTATATAGTATTTTAAACATTAAAAGGCATGACGCATCAGTTATTATTTATCTGAACGTTTGTTATGCTACCCTCTTTGTCTCGACTATTGAATGGCTCTGCTTAATTTTATATAACATATAAATCGTTATATTTAATCTTTTTACTTATAATTAAAAATCATTATAACACATAAAAATGTTTTATTTTCTTATAAAAGTTAATATCAGTGCACTATTATAATCATTATACAGTCATTTTATTAGAATAAATAACACAACCTATTAATATGTCCAACGCCATAATACTATATGTTGGTGTTTGGAATGGCGGCAAAAAGAATTTGTGCTCAATACACTTCTTATTTGCATTTCCCATCCCACCCACGCCCCCAAACACCAATAATGCTTTTTTTGAATAACCTGTTTAAGCTTAACCTGAGCTTGAATTTTGCAGTGAGTATATAATTAGGGGATATCTATGGAGAATATTGGATTTGAAAACTATGTAAAAAGGAGCCCGGCAGCCAGTATACACGGATCTTCTCACAAGTTTTACCTTCTTAAGCCAAAACAGAATCATGGCACCGAACAGCTGGCAAAGGAGATAATAGATTTAGATAAGGTAAAAGAAGTATATGTGACTGGAGGAGACTGCGGATTCATGGTAAAAGCAAAATTTTACGATCACGATAAACCAAACGATTTGGAAAAATATCTCGCTAATAACGTAGACCCGAAATACGGTGCAGTAGTAAGCTATTACAGGCTGAAGAAGATTGCAGTAAAAAACGACAAATAGGTGTTATTATGAACCCGCTATCAAAAATGATACTGAACCACAAAAGGATAAGAAGGGAGAGGAAACTTGCAAGCGATCCAAATAATAATAGGGAGTTCATTGTCATAAAGGACAGCCCGAATTCGTGGCACATGGAATGGCTTGACGAGTACGAGACCAGAATGAAAGAAGCGGAATTTGATAATTAGGCTATTCCTTTCTTTTTACTAAAATAAATTAATTTGCAGGGAGAGAGATTTGAACTCTCGAACCCTCTACGGGAGCGGGCCCTAAACCCGTCGCATTTGGCCGGGCTTTGCTATCCCTGCATTAACTTTTATAGATTAATTGGGAAAATAGAAATACCTTCCGTTGCATTTCAAATTCTTGATATAAGGCAAGATATTTAGTTTTTAAGAAAAATTACATATTATGGCAGCAAGCAGCAGATCTGGGCGAAAAGCAGGGCCAGCGGCACGCCATATTGACAATACGTTTACTTACATAGCAATAGGGGCGCTGGTCTTCGCAATCGTAGTAATTGCAGCATATGCTTTTGAGGCTTCATACAGCTATAATACGCTTAAAACTGCACTTGGCACGCCAAACATTATTGCGCCTCCGATAGAATTTTACGTAAATTCAAGCCCGGCAAACACCACAGGCATATTGTATGTGCCATTGAACCAGACCTTCTGCCCTGAAAACCTTTCAATACAGAAGGCTGCTGAAAGGGATTTTGCATACAACTATTATGTAATAGCAAAACCAGGGGAGATTTTCAACTATAGCTTAACCTTCAACAGCAGCAGAACATTGCCTTCGGTATTGAGCATACGTGTATTTAGGCCATTCAAGCTTTTGGGTTATAAAGTGCATGCAATGGAGCATAGCAATTGCCAAGGCTACCCAAATGCAACTGACAATCTAACTATGACCATAGAGGCGCCTAATTCCACGTTTGTAGGAAAGTATTTCAGCATTATATATTCGAAAGGCAAAGTATAGCGTACATGAAGCGTGATATAGGATATCAGTTGCTTTGACCGATTTGCTCCCCAACACAAATGCTTTTTAGCTTTAATCTTCCAAAGGATACAGTTGATGCTTAATGTTGACTACCCGATATGTAAGAGAGCATATTGACGATATCAAAAATTCACTTAAAAGGAGGAATAGTGATTATCCCATAGACGAACTTATCAAGCTTGATGAGGAATGGAGATCTAAGACCACGAAGCTCCAAGAGCTGCAGGCACAGAGGAATAAGGCCAGCCTTGACATATCTAAAATAAAGAAGGAGGGAAAGGATATTGAGGGCAGCATAGCGGCGCTTGCCGAACTCAAAAGCAGCATAGACGCAATAGAATCAGCAATGCCTGGCTTAGAGGAGAAGATAAACAACCTTCTTTGGAACCTCCCGAATACACTGCACGAATCCGTGCCAAGCGGAAGCAGCGAAGCAGACAATATAGAAATTAAGAAATGGGGCAATATAATAAAGAAGGAGGGAAAGAGCCATGAGGAGGTATTGACGGCATTGGGCCTGCTCGATATGGATAGCGCTTCCAAAGTTGCAGGATCGCGATTCTATTTCCTTAAGGGAGACCTTGCGCTCCTGGAGCAATCGCTTATAAGGTTCGTCATAGATGAGCTGGTCAAGAAGGGCTTTACCCTGATATCCCCGCCATTTATGATAAAGAAGAAATATTTCAGGGGCGCAGCACCTCTTGGCGTCTTTGAGGATGCGCTATACCGCACTACAGAGGCGAACGAGACGAAGGCAAAAGAAGGCTACGAAAATATGGAAGAGGACCTTTTCTTGATAGGGACTGCCGAACACGCGATGGCAGCCATGCATGCAGATTCAACGTTCTCTGGAAAGGACCTTCCCATACGATATGTAGGCATAAGCCCATGCTTCAGAAGAGAGGCAGGATCGCATGGCAAGGACACCAAAGGCATATTCAGAGTGCATCAGTTCTACAAGGTTGAGCAGTTTATATTTTCCAGGCAGGAGGATTCATGGAAGTATCTTGAAGAGCTAAGAGAGAACGGCGAGGATATAATAAAAAAACTGGAGATACCATATCATGTTGTAATATTGTGCACTGGAGACATAGGCGCCCAAGTGGCAAAAACCTACGATGTTGAAGTATATATGCCAGGGCAGAAGGATTACAGGGAATTACAATCGCATTCCAATTGCACAGATTGGCAGAGTTTAAGGCTGGATATACGATATGATGAAGGAAACGAAAGGAAATATGTCCATACGCTAAATGGCACTGGATTGCCCATAGAAAGAGCCATAACTGCCATAGTTGAAAACTATTCAAATGACGATGGGAGCATAACTGTGCCAAAGGTGCTTGTGCCGTATATGGGTAAGGATCGCATTGAAAAACTGAAAGCATAGCAGGGCGTATGCAAAAGGATTTATAAAGTGTAATCCAATTATTGCACGATAGTTTTATATTTTTGTATTTCGCGCTTGCATTATGGTATAATATTTATTTGAATGATTAAGATGAAAAAGGAGTATGATATTAAAAGGGAGATAAAGAGGCTAGGATCCGTAAGGGGATCCGGAACAGAGCTTATAAGCATTTATATGCCACCAGGATACCCGATAGCTGACGAAATAGGAAAGTTGCGCGACGAGCATGGGCAGGCATCCAACATAAAGTCAAAGACCACAAAGCTTAACGTCCAGGGAGCCATAGAAAAGATAATACAGTACATAAAGCTTTACAAGACGCCCCCAAAGAATGGATTGGCCGTATTCTGCGGCAACATATCAAACGAGCAGTCTAAGCCCAATATACAGCTCTTTTCAATGGAGCCGCCGCAGCCGATAAAGGCAAACATATACAGGTGCGATTCGACATTTCTTCTAGAGCCAATAGAATCAATGCTCGAAGCCAAGGATATGTACGGGCTTCTTGTTATGGACGGAAGGGATGCCACCGTAGCGCTGCTCAAAGGCACACAGGTTTTAGTTGATAAAAAGATAAAATCGTTCGCACATTCTAAAGTAAATAAAGGAGGGCAGTCAGCCCAGAGGTACTCGCGGGCAATAGAAGAGAGCATCGATGATTACTATAAAAATGTGGCAAGCGCCATAAACGACCTGTTCGCAAAGTATGCATTCAAACCTAAGGGTTTAGTGGTAGGCGGCCCTGGGCCAGCAAAGGAGAATTTCATAAAGTCAAAGAACCTAAATTACCAGATAAAGGTACTTGGTATTTTCGACACCGGATATACGGATGAGAATATGGGCGTGAATGAACTTCTCGAAAAGGCCAAGGAGGTGCTCGTAGAGCAGCAGGCAATACAGGAGAGGAAGACGATGGAGCGCTTCCTCAATGAGCTTGCGCATGGAAACCTTGCGCTTTCAGGATACGAAAAGGTAAAGAAAGCCCTTATGTCGAACAATGTGGTAAAGCTGATAATAAGCGAGGATGCCGAGCTGTACAACGTATCCTACAAATGCAGCTCATGCAACACGGAATTCACCAGGCTGGAACACGGCAACGAAAGGTCGCAGAAGCACGAATGCGGCGGAACCTTATCTATAACCAGCGAGGCCGATGCAATAGAGGAGCTGATAGAAATGGCTGATAAAAACGGGGTCGACGTCTCTTTCATAGCCTCCGACAGCCAATACGGAAAGGAGCTTCTGTTGGGTTTCGGAGGCGTTGCTGCGATGCTGAAGTATAAGCCATGAGGAAAATCCTGGCTTGCACTAATCTTTTGAGAATTCTTTATGCGGCATAGATAAAATTAAGGATTTTATAAGAAAATAGTACTTAAATTAATAGGTGTCTAATGGCTATGGATAATAAAGAAAACAGATGTGCGATAAAAGCAACGATGAGATACGCGAAGGCACACTTTTCAGGAGATAGCAGCGGGCACGACTGGTGGCATACCTATAGAGTATGGCGGTTGTCTATCATCATAGGGAATACAGAGAAGAATATTGATATGCTGGTCGTACAACTTGCAGCACTTCTACACGATGTCGCCGATTGGAAGCTTAATGATAATCAGGCACAGAGCATTAAAAATGTCGTGAAATTTCTTAATCAGTTAAAACTTGGTAGAAAAAGAAGAACAATGCTACTGCACATAATAAATAATGTTTCATTTAAAGGGGCAAAAGTCAAGGATAGAATGGATAACAAAGAAGGCATGATAGTTCAGGATGCTGATAGGCTTGATGCAATTGGTGCAATAGGCATAGCTAGAGCCTTTGCTTATGGAGGTAGTGTAGGAAGAGCAATATACGACCCTAAGGTCAAGCCCAAAATGCACCGGAGCTTCAACGCATATAAAAAGTCCAATTCAACCACTATCAATCACTTTCACGAAAAACTCTTTCTACTTAGAGGCAGAATGAATACTAGAAAAGCCAGAGAGCTTGCAAAAAAAAGGGATGAGTATATGAAGGGCTATCTAAAGAGATTTATTGAAGAATGGGAAGGGAGGAGATAATTAAACAGTAAAGGGGCAATGCTCATTAATCCAACAACTTCACGCACAAACTTACGCACACATTTGTAAATTCAGAATACATCCTCTTTGCGCCATAGAAGCGCGCCATTCGGAACAGGATAAAGGCATACTATCTTTTATTGAAAACCGAGTTTATCTCCTTTTTCACACCGGTTTTAAACTTTATGTATTCGTCCTTCGTATTGGATATAAATTCCCATAAGCGTTCGCTTTTGTCCAGATATTCTAGCATGCCGGTATGGCCTCTCCTTTCGTCTATTTTATATTTATCGATGTAATCTCTGATTTGATTAATGTCAAGTCCAGCATAAAAGAGCAATGAAACAACATCGATTATGTCCTTGTCCAATTTTATGGTGTCTTCCCTGAAATAACCGCAAAGCTTGAGCAGCAAGAGCATATTTTTATCTACTACCTTCATGCCGCGCATTATAACGCTGTGCTTAAATATCTCATTTATTGGTATTGTGAGCTCCTTGTCCGAAATCCCGTTGATAAAAAGATCAATGCTCACATCATTTATTACGGAGTATTTCACGCTAATCCCGTAATCATGTACGCCATACTTCCTGAAATATTCCAGTTGCTCCGGGCTTATTGCAATATCTATGTCCTTGCTTCTTTGAATATCCACATATAGGTTGACTGCCCATCCTCCGATAAGCACAAAATCCACCTTGCCCGTTATTCTGCTTAGCATGTCGCGGCTTTTATCAGTTTCTAGATAATTGTAATAGGTTCTTGGCATATTCGTCATCTATCGTTTTCTTGAGCTTCTTTACAAACTCGTATGCATTCCATTCGCTGATGTTCCATAAATCCGCATATAACTGCGTCTTTGGAACGGTAGACTTGTTTAAGGAATTTTCCTTTATCATAACATAAAGCACTTTATCTGGCTTAAGGACCACCAAGTTGGCGTATTTTGACCTTGGCGCGAACAGATTCTTTTCAAACCTTGATTTTATATCAGAAAGCCCTACATCAGTAGCATACACATATACTTCTCCATAATCTGCAGCGTCATTTCCGAATAGGTTTGCATATCCAGTGTATGAGGTGTATGCCGTTTCCCCGGGCATGCTTTGTTCTATCGCTTTTGCAGGCTTGTTGACGTATGTAGAATAGACTATGTCCTTACCGAATTTTCTAGTTGCGGCCCAATAGGCAAGTGCCTTGTCAAAACTTAATATTTCAAAATGCCTTCGGTACATCGCCGCAGCACCTATATCAAGAAGCCTTTTTATTGCTATGCTAACGGTATTGGGGGAGATAGAAAGGTCCCTGGCAATGCCGTTTTCAGTGAAATGGCCCTTAGGGCGCGCAAGCTCGGCTTCCAGCACATGCCTGTATACTGCATTGCCTATTTGCATTCAGAACATCCTATTTTTTGCAAGATAATATTATATATTATCCTAATATATTAGGATAATAAGATATAAAAGTTTATCCTAAAAGATAAAAGATTTTAATTAGGTAAATTCAGAATACATCCTCTTTGTGCCATAGAAGCGCGCCATTCGGAACAGGATAAAGGCGTGCGGGCTTGCATTACTATTGGCAAAAAAGGCAAACCTTACGATATTTCGCTCGCTATCCCGCATTCGGCTAGGTATCTCGCATTTCCGGATAGGTAGAATGCGTCTGGTTTTATCACAGTGCTATTGCTGATGCTGTAGTTTATGAATATGCTTGGTTTAGACGAACTCTGCTTTATGCATGCGGACGCTGATGCATATGTGTAGTTCTTAGCAACTTGACCCAATCCTGATAAGTATACGCACCCTGTCTGATTCAATGCAAAGAAGCTTATGGTGCCCGGGTTCCTATGATGCGTCGCATTGAACTCTATAGTTTGTATTATCGCAGTCGCGCACCCAGATGTGCTGCTTATTGCAGTGCCATTGTTTCCGACTATGTATATGTTTACAGCATTAGCAGTATTGAAATTTTTCTGGAATGTCGCGAATGGTGTCTGGGCGCTGGAATTGCTTACGCCGTAGACTATCGCACCTGAGAAAGCCAGCACTATTATGATTATGCCGAATGCTGCGATATATTTGATGTTTGACTTTTCAGGTTCCGTTGCATTTTGGACTTTTGCATTTGCGGGTTTATGCTTTTGATTTGCAGCCTTTGCGGGTTTTGGCGTCCGCTGAGCGCCGTTGCTTCTTTTCATCCCTTTTGATGCAGCCATAGGATCACTTCAATTCCTGCTGGAATATTTTATTAAGGTAGCATGATGCATTCGATGCAGCCTGTCCGTTAGCATACAATACCGTTCCGTACATGCCCCTGTATACTATAGATGAATTTGAGCCCGGGCTTAGCAGTACCATAGGCTCGTTGGAACCCAATATCCTGTTATAGCATGCGGAGCCGTCTATGCTGGCGGTCGAATTAGCTATAGTGCACGAATAATTATCCAAAGACACTACACTCACCTTCTTTC
>JAMCYW010000035.1 GCA_023473255.1 Candidatus Martarchaeota archaeon
GTCTGCGTCTATTGTTGCCAGTATGTCATGTTTTGCCATGCTTGGCAAAACGGCTTGAAGTTTCTGCCTTAATTCCGTGCATTCGAATCTGTTTTGACGTCGTATTTTCCGAAATGGGCCCGCGGAGAATCGAACTCCGTATCTTCACGTTGTCAACGTGACGTCTTACCAATCGACTACGAGCCCCTATACATCAATCTGCATGCCATCATTCGCCAGATAAGATTCCGGGAATATGTTTTTTGCATCTTTTAATAACTCTTCAGTATTTTTATATCTTGTGCTGAAGTGGAAGAGAATGAGCTTCTTGGCATTTGCATCTTTTGCTACCTGGGCGGCTTCCCCAGATGTTGAATGCATCCTCTCCTTCGCCAGCCCTGACATTGCATCGCCGTATGTAGATTCATGGAGCAATACGTTTGCATTCTCTGCGGCTTTTACCGTGCTCTTTGATGGCCTGGTGTCCGTAGCGTATACAATCTTTTTGCCTGGCTCAAATGTTGTTACATCTTTAAAACGTACAACCGTCTTCCCCAAAGCTATCTGCTTTGCCTTTTCAAGCTTCTTGAACATGTCGCCCCGTATACCCAAATCCTTGCACTTCTGCTTCATAAAATGCCATTTGTCAGACTCTTTGAAAATATATCCATAATCCCTTACCGAATGCCTCAGCGCGAACGCCTTGATTTCGAATCCGTCTCCGGAAAGGATCTTCCCTCCCTTTACTCCCTTTACTATTATCTCGTAGGTAAAGGTTGCATTATCGAATTGTATAAGCATCTTTGCATTTTCTTCAAATCCATGCGGCACAAAAATTGTGAGAGGCGCAGTCCTTTTGTAAAGGGAAAGCGTCCTAGCCAATCCTGCAATGCCTATTATGTGGTCGCCATGCATATGCGTTATGAATATTGCCCTCAGTTTTGATATGTTGAGCCCGTACTTGAACATCTGTCTCTGCGTTCCTTCGCCGCAGTCAAACAGGAACAGGTTTCCGTCAAACTGCAGAGCCATGCCGCTGAGGTTTCGCTCTCTTGTTGGAGCCGAACCCGATGTGCCTAATATGGTAAGCCTGATCATGTAATACAACTACAACTCTAAAGTTATTGTCTTATTTTTCAGATCTATATCCTTTATTGTGATATCTGGGAATTCTTCCTGCAATTCCTTTGCCGATATATGTTTGTTGCCCCTTGCTTTAAATATTATTTCATTCACTAGGTTCATGTTATGCATAAGTTTTTCGCCTGCCTCTTTAGCATCCGATATGCCTGGAAGCGCCTCTTCAAGTATCTTTTTTTGCTTTTCTATGCTGCCTGACAGCTCGATAAGCTCCCTGTTTTCATGCTCTTCAAATATGTTCGTAGTGGCATAATCGGACTCGTCAAGCATTTCAGATATGCTTTCGAATTCGGCCTTCTTGAGCGACGAATATTTGATTATGTCACATATCGCATAGTCTACATAACCGTTATCTTCATATATCCTCGGTTTTGGATCCTTTATATAATTTAGCAATTTCACCGCAAGGCCCTCTATTTCCTTGATGCGTGCGATCGTCAATGCACTATAATCGGATTTAGGGTCGATGCCTAACTCATTCAGCATGTTCTCTACGTATAGTGCACCTATGTTTACAGTCATCGAAAGAACGGATACTGCGCTGCGTCGCCCGCGCAGATACTCTTTCGGCATGGATGCCCAAAAATCGCCTAATGCATCTATGTTGGCAATCGTTATCGGCGTATTCTCTGGGGCTCTGTATTCCTTACCGTGCATTACGCTCCTATCTTTGAACTCATGGTAAATATATGCGATATCTATAAGCATGTTTTCATCTGTGAGCACTAGGTTGCCCTTGCCGAATAGCTCAAATATCAAATTCAAAATGTTTCCTCCCTTCCTGAGCCTAAAAATCGCTATCCTGTCATTGTTATATTGCCCTACTGATTCTATAACCGCCCCTTCAATTCTTTTTCTTACTGCCGTAGCAAAATTAGTTGGCTGATCTGTTTTTTCAATGTATTTCGTGATGTTCAGCGATTTTCCTATCCCTGATTTTATATTTAGGTATTTCTCCCTATTCTTTATCTTGATCCTAAATTCACCGTCTCCGGTTTCATAAAACTTCTCCAGGTAAAACCCTGCTACCGATTGAAGTTCAGATACGATTGCAGCCAATTCGATGGTTGAAACGCCGCGCATGCCAGGCATACAACTAACCCTTTATCTTTTTGCGCCCTTCCTCTTTTACAATCTTAGAAAATGCAAGGGCGCGCTTATAGGCATTGTCTGCGTTTTCAAAAGCAGTGCCTATCTGCACTATATCTGCCCCATTGGAATACGCTAACCTAAGGTCCAATGTGGTCGTCACACCTCCAGCCACTATATATGGGACTTTGATAGCAGAACTCACTGCCCTAACCATCTCTTTAGGGACAGGCCCCATATGCTGCAACTTTGGGTTGGAGCCCGTATCTGTTATTATGAACCTGTTTCCAAGATACTCGCCTGCAAGTGCAAGTGACGCAGCTATCTTTGGCTTTTCACGCGGAACTACATTAACATCGCCGACCCAGCCTACCGTGCCTCCAGGCTGGACTACAATATAGCCTACGGAGAGCGGTTCTATGCCAAGGCTTTTTATTAATGGCGCGGAAAGCATCTGGGCTTGCGTTATCCAATATGGGTTTCTTGCGTTCAGCAAAGACATGAAATATATGGCATCCGCATACTTCGTTATTGTAGCTATATTGCCGGGAAACAGTATCAGCGGGCTGTCGACCACATCCTTTATGCCTATAGCCACATTGTCCAGGAGTTCACCCTGTGCGCCTATGCTTCCGCCTAGCACTATTATGTCGGCGCCTCCTTTTATGACTGCTTCCGCAGTTTTTATTGCCTCTTTTTCACTTTTGTAATCTACCGGGTCTATAACCGAAAAAAGCATTGCGCCATTCGCATCTAAAATCTCATGTATGTATTTTTCAACTGATTTTTTTGCCATAATATCACAAAATCATAATAAAGCCATCATTGTTTGTTTCTTTTGTACTCGTCAAGAAGTTGCATGCCTTCCTTGTATACGCTTGTCTTGGGGTTAAAGCCGAGTTCCCTTTTCGCCCTTTCTATGCTTATCACCCTATCGCTAGCAACAAACTCGTATTCGTCGTAATTGATATCAACTATCTTTCTGGTAATTCTTGCCAATGCTGATGGTATCCCTCTGGTTGGCGGGCTTACGCCAAGACTTTTTGCAACTGCTGTGAACAACTCCTTTACTGTATATGATATGCCGTCGCATATATTGTAAACCCTGTTCAGGCTTTGCGTAGATTGGCATGCAAGAATCATTGCTTCTGCCGCTTCTGATTCGTGTATGAACGATATGTGGTTCTTGCCATCACCTACATACATCGCCTTTCCGGATTCTATGAGCTTGAACACCTTGTTGAACGAGCTTTTATAATCCTCGCCATAAAAAGTTGATAGCCTTAATATGGTGTAATCCATGTTGCTGCTTGCATCTGAGAATGACTGTATTATCTGTTCCGCAATAACCTTGCTTTCAGAATAAGGGCTTGCAGGTTTTAATTGCGATTCCTCTGTAAGGGTTTCGTTAGGTCGCCTATACCCATATACCGTAGAGCTGCTGGCAAATATGACGTGCACCTTATGGCTTGATTTCTTATTTGCATTTGTGCATGCGTTCATCAGGTTCTCTGTGCCGAATGCATTTGTATTGATCAGCTGCTCGTTCGTATATCTATAATTGTAAACCGCACCTGCCAAATGGAATATGTTATCGGCACCGGCACACGCTTTTTCGAGATTTTGCTGATCTGAATCATTTGCCAATGTCAAATCTGCTACATATACCTCCACCTTAGGCGGTAATGCTTTCCATTCGTTGCTGACACTTGGGTGCGTCTGCAGTATGACTCTTACCTCATCGCCTTTCTCAACCAGTTTCTTTATCAGTTGCCTGCCTAATCCAGTAGTTGCTCCAGTTACCAGATCAATGTGTTTTTCGCTATTCAATCGAGCACCCTGTCTGAATGCTTTGCCATAACCTTTCCCTCTCCATCCAAAAGTGCCTTTGCAATGTCTCTTATGTGCCCCTCGGCGAGCCTGTTTATGGCATACGGCACCCAGTCCTTTCCGTATGAAACGTACACACTTAAATTAATCTTCTTTTTCATGAGCATTGACATGCGTTTATTGTTATATCCTAATGGCAACTCAAATATTAAATTCCTTCTGTAATCCCTGTTAAGTTCGGCAAATCTGGCAAGAAACTTCTCGTCGTTGCTGAATAGCGTTACTCGCATATCTTTATCCAACAATGTGTGCACTATATCCGAATACGCGTTCAATTCCTTCTTATGGCTGTTTATCTTGTCAAGGCGCTGCACCTGTTTTTTACCGGTTTTTATATTTGACGAGTAAGTGCTATAAGGCAGGATTTTGACCTTGCATCCTTTTTCAAGCGCCTTCTCAACGCCATTATTGGATTTATAAAATGCATTGATAGGCAGCTCGAAGCACAACATCTTGCTCTTATGTGTTTTGTATATGCTCAATTGGTCTATGCCATCAGAATTCATTCCGCTTTCAATCCATACGTATATGCCATTCGATTCTGCACATTCCAATATGTCAGACATATTTTCCTCGGCAGCCTTTTTATCGACGCCATAGCCTATCTGCGATGGCCTTATAGACACGTCGGATTTTATGTTGAGCCTTGAAATTTGCTTTATGAGCTGCATATAGGAGTTTGCGTTATATTTGGCTTTTACCTTGGTGATATCATTTTCATTCAAGAAAGTCACTGTCCCGGCCAATTTTTTATCGTTGAGCTGCTGCAGCATCTTTATGGCAGAGGCTGAGGTTGCGCCAGCCATGTGCTTTTTGACTATCTTGAATATGAGCTTTTTCAAAAATCTGTGTTGTTCCTCAGCCAAACCATCACTTGTCCAGACCTGATTAGATATGTTATTAAGCACTGAATATATTATATATATTGCACAGACATCCTTTTTAGCACTTCTTTATCTGTGCCCTAATGCCCAAATATCAAAAATCCAAAACACGGCGCCATAGACCCAAATAAATATTCACCAATCTTTATAAAGGTATATTATTAATGTTTATAAACGGTGTTTTATTGTCTAACGGATTAAAGATAATATCGCTGAATGAGCTATTCTCAAAGCTACATTCTGCACTCCTTGCCGTCTCAGATGTGCTTAACGGCACTATAAAACTTGACAATACTGTGGATAAGGAAGAGATAAATAACCTAAGGGATAACATTATAGAAAAGCTTGGCAAGGGCGAG
Source organism: Candidatus Martarchaeota archaeon (assembly GCA_023473255.1). GTDB lineage: Archaea > Micrarchaeota > Micrarchaeia > Micrarchaeales > Micrarchaeaceae > JAMCYW01. The sequence continues at coordinate 5,342 of JAMCYW010000035.1, forward strand.
GATGTCGCAGAAAACAAAACGATCTTGAAGGTCTTGAACTTGTTTATAACTGACAAGCAAACTTTAAATCTTATTAAAACTGACATGGACGAATGGCTCTCGTTTTTGGACGAGATAGAACGGCATTTAGAGTCAAAAAATGGCAATGCCACTGAAGAAGAGATAAAAGAGATAGCAAATCTTCAAGAACTTACCTCAGAGATAAAGAAGCTAATAAGAAAATGACATTTCTCTGCTGAAGGCGGAGATTTCCTTAGAATTCATGCAATGGGTGCATTTCTGCTTCGTGCCTCTCTGCTAGTATCGCCATCATGCCTGCCTTTCAGGCATTCTTGCAATAAAGAATAAAAAAAGAAACGGGCGATTATGGTGTCGCCAATTCCTGTACAAAAAGCGGTGCCAAATATGAGCCGGTATCTCGCAGTTTCTTTAACGCAGCATTATACTCTTCAAGATTTGAAGTTATATAAGCCAGTATATCCAAAGCCCTAAAGCCCCTTTCTGCAAATGCATCGACTTTTGCGTCAGACTGCACGTTATTCTTCTTCGCATCTGTTTTGCTGGCTTCTAAGTACTCTGCAAGCACCAGTTTTTTGCCTATCGCATCCACCTTTTTAGGATTATACATCGCAAGTGTTTTCGCCCTTTCGGCTTTTGTGTATTCCATACTTGCAAGATCCTCTTCAGATATATATTTGCTCAATTCACTGTTATTCCTTACGAGCCTTGCGTATATTGCAGCCATAAGTGATGTTGAATCTTCTGTGCTCAATGTGTTATTCATGAAATCTTTATACGCGCGATTTCCGTTATCCACTGGCAGGACGTTGTTCTTTATCCAGTATTGCAGGCCTCTATCGCTTTCAAAGCCCAGAGCCTTTTTGGTTTCGGGATTTTGAATGAATGTTTTTATCCTTAATGCCTGGGCCTTCGATTCTGAGTTGTCTGCGAGCGTGATTGCAGGCACTTGTTTAGCATTCAGCACATCTTTGCCTTCAATATGGTCTTTTATGTATTTTGCACCGCTCTTAATGTTGCCAGTCGTCTCAATAATCCTTCTGGCGCTTCCCAATGTGCCCAACAGGTCATTTATTTTATTGAAATACGCTACTGTTCCTACCTTGTTATAATCCTTCTCTTCATCAGCATTGTTAATCTTTGAGAAATTGCTTTCGAATGCCTTTTTGATATTGTCCTTAGCATTTTCAACTGCTTCGCTTCCTGTTTTCTTCAGTTCGTTTGTCCTTCCGCTATTTTTAGAATCCAGTGCGCTTCCCATGCTTGTTTTCAGTGCAGTGTAAAGGTCTATCTTCTGCTGTAATGAATTTGCCCCATATGTGCTCATTCCAGCGCTGGCAGAGCCCATTGCGCCTGATTTTACCATGTTCTTTATGCCGCCTGCCTTGTTCGTCTGTTGAGGGGTAACGGCCTTAAACATCTCATCTATTTCGGCTTGTATGCTTTTGGTATCTGCATATGTATGGCCTTTAAGGGCATCTTCCATATCCTTCTTTATGTCATCCAGTGTATTTTTCACCTCTATACCTACCTTTCCGGATCTAAAGCTATTCAATATATTATTGCCCAGCATCCTAAGTCCTGTTTTCCTGCTGCTTTTGTAATCTAATTTTGTCTTAGAACCTAATTCCTTATCCAAGCTGCGTATATACTTATTAAATCCTGCTTCCATGGCATTCTTTACGTCTGCATATGCCGCATCGGTATCTTTCAGCATGTTCGCATTTGCCTTTTCGATCTCCATCAGCTTGCTGATCTCTTTGTTTGTGCTATTTGAGGTTTCCAGCAATGTCTTATTAGTATTCGAATTTGATTCTAAAGAAGCTAAAGATGCATTTGCCACGTCTTTTATCGTATTATTTATCTTATCTCTAGCCTCGTCCGGCTTTCCAGATTCGAATAAACTTACAATATAAGAGAGCTCCTTTTTCGCCGCATCGCTGCCCTTCTTTTCGGCATCATTTTCAATATCCCTTACGGCATTAATGTCAGACATCAAAGCATCTGCAAAATCAGGATACTTGTCTTTAATTGTATTAAGGTTGCTTCCTATAACATCTAGCATTCTGTTAAACCTATCTATCTGAGTTCTTGCCATGTCTGAATACATATGATATTTTTGTTCATTTTTAATGGTTTTATCCTTAGTCATTTATACCACAATATAAATTAACGGGGTTTAGATATTTATATATTATTAATATGGGTGCCAGGTGGATTTTCTATATTTGCATATCTTAAAAAGGGGGCAATCGCCACATAGCGGTTTAGTCCTGCAATATCTCTTCCCTAACTCTACAATCTGGGCATGGAAATCCTTGTATAGCCCAACATCCTTTGCGAGGGCACTTTGAAAGTAATCCTGCAAGACATCATATTCAAGGTTTTCCCAAATGCCGAATAGTCTTGCTGCCATGCGTTTGGTGTATGCATCTATTACGAATACGGGCTTGTCTGCTGCATATAATATTATCGAATCAGACGTCTCATTGCCTATGCCGTTCAGTGATAGCAGTTCAGCCCTCAATGTTTGCACATCTAGATTTAGGAACCTGCGGAGCGTAGAATGCTTATACCGTATGTAGCTGCATACTGCCTTCAGCCTTGCCGCTTTTTGCCTGTAATATCCGCTTGGCCTTATCATTAGTTCTAATTCATGCAAGTCTGCGTCTGCGAGCGCATTAAGGCTTAATAAACCGCCCTTCCGCAAATTGAGCAATGCCTTATCCACGTTCTTCCACGACGTCTGCTGTGTGAGCATCGCCCCTACGAGTATCTCAAAATTATTCCTTCCTGGCCACCAGCCCTGAAAACCGAAGCGACTTTCAAGCATCTCGTAGACCATCAACGGCGTAGGTTTAGCGCCGTATATGCCTTTAACCGAGTCCATGGTTCTAACTTAGGAAAAGAAAACGCTTAAAGCTTACGCTTTAAGCTCTCCGCTGCCAAGCTTTGCTATTATGGTGCGCGGATCTTCGTTCTCGCATTTCACTCCCATGCTTTTGCATGTTCCGAGAACCTGCTTCATCTTCTCGGCGAGGCTGCGCCCGTAAATCTTTGCCTCCTTGGCCTTGGCAATCTTCTTCACTTGCTCCAGGGTCAGGTTGCCCACTATCTCATCCTTTGTCTTTGCGCCCCCCTGAACTCCAAGCTCTTTTAGTATCAATGCGCTGGTTGGCGGCGCACCAACTTCTACCTTATACTGCTTTGTTCCGGTGTCAACGATGACTTTCACAGGCACCTTTATACCTGCATAGCTTCCAGTCTGCTTGTTTATTTCTGCTATTATCTCATTTATGTTGACTCCCAAAGGACCCAATGCTGGGCCGAATGGCGGTCCTCCAGCAGCCTTTCCTCCTTCTATCAAACCCGATATGGTAATTTCGCTCATAAACTCACCTGTTTCCTTCACCACTTGCCCTTTGTATAACTTTTGCAGTGTTCATCTTTGTCGTTACTGGTATGGGTACGACAACGTCCATAAGCTCTACGGTTATATCACTTTTGGTATCGTCAACCTTTATGACCTTAGCCTTATACCCTTTAAATGGGCCCGTGGTAAATTCAACAATATCATTCTTTTCGATGCTTTGCATGGCATTCTTTACTGCGATAAGCTTATCGAAGTCTTCAGAACTTAACGATTTTGGCAGTATGCCGCGTATGTTCCTCTCCTTGCTTATAAAGCTTCTGGCAGAGACTTCATCTTCCGATTCGATTATTATATAGCCTTTCATGCCCTCTACTACTATGATTGAATAAATGGGCAGGTCTACCTTGCCTGCCTTGTTCTGCAGCACTGTGGCAGCAATCCTCTCCTGGCCAGACGTGACCTTTACAACAAAATACACATAACCACTCTAACAATATTTTATAACAACATCTTTAAAAACTTAAACTAAAATTCCATTAAACAAATGCAGATGATAAAACATGCATTATATAAAAATCCCGATTAAAAAAGCCGAGTCTATGAAGGCCCTGCTGCTGCGCAATGCATTATTGGATCGCAAACGAAAAGTTATGCATAGCACTCGCTATGTTTACTTTCCAGTAATAAGTATTGATGGGGCAAAAACTAAAAAGCTTATTGAAAGTTCATATGGCGCCATAATTGATAGGGTTGGCCCTATGCGCACTGAAACTGAAGACTACAAAAGCATGCTGTCTGCAGTTCTAGATGCAGACGAAATGAAGGAGCTTACCGGCGGCTATGACCTTTTGGGCAACATAGCAATAATAGATGTTTCAGACAAGCTGGCAGAGAAGGAAGCTCTCATATCAAAAGCCATACTGGCAAGCAACAAAAGCATCACTACAGTAATTGCCAAGGCCGGCGCAGTATCCGGAATATACCGCGTCAGGAAGTTTAGGTACGTATCTGGGAAGCGCACATATAACGCAACATACCGCGAGAACGGATCAATATTTGTATTTGATGTCAGGAAAACATTCTTCTCCAATAGGCTGTCATATGAACGGTCAAGGATCAATGCTCTAGTGAAAAAGGCTGAGCATGTGGCAGTCCCGTTTGCAGGCGTGGGGCCGTTTGCCATCGAGATAGCGAAAGCGCATCCTGATGCAAAAGTCATTGCTATCGAATTGAACGGGGATGCGTACAAAGCAATGGTCAAAAATATAGAGCTTAACAAGACAAGCAATGTAAAAGCCTATTTGGGCAATGTAAAGAGCATCGCAAAAAGGCATGCATCGTGGGCGGATAGGGTGGTGATGCCCACGCCTAAGACCAGCATGGATTTTCTTGATGATGCATTAATATTGTCAAAGCGTGTTTCTACAGTTCACATATATCTTTTCTGTGCTGCCGAAGGCGGCATCAAAAAAGCAAAGGACGCGATAAAGGCGCATGCCAAGGCAAATTCATATCTCGTAAGGTTCAACAACGTAAGAATCGTAAGGCCTTATTCAAAAGATGAAATAGAAATAGTGATAGACTATACTATAAGAAAAAAAGACCAACACATCTAACCTAAAGGTTCTTTTTTATATGCGCCAGATCAATTACTCTCTTATATGCTGGGGGATGCGTTGCGAACATGCTGTTCAATATATTGAACGCAGTATTATGCCTGCCCTTCGAGTCTTCAAGAAGGGCATTTATATTTGCATTTGGCAGCATGGCTTTCACTTCATCAAAATGCGCTTTGAGTTCCTTTACGTCCTTATCTGCGCTGAAGAAATCCACTATGTAAAGAGTCCTTGCGACAGTCGCATTCTGCGATGCCGCTGTAGACTTCACGTTTCTAGCAGTTATCTTGTAGAGCGCTGATGCAAGATTTTCCGGCTTCTTCGTCACGCGCGCAGAATATTCGTCAGCATAGCTCTCCCTGGCTCGTGATAATGAAAGCATGAGCAGTTCTGCTATAAAATACACTACAAAAGCAAGTATGCCAAATAGGAATATGTATGAGCTATTTCCCCTGTTTTCAACTCCGAACATGCCTGCCCATAATATGTTCTGCGCCAGCATGAACGCCAGCATCGGTATAAATGCGACTAGCGTCATGACCACTACATCATTGTGCCTAAGGTGCCCTATCTCGTGCGCCAATACTGCCCTGAGTTCATCCGCATCGAGCATCGAAAGCAGGCCTTCATGCACTACAAGCGTTGCGCTCTTCCTTGTCCTGCCAAAAACGAAGGCATTGGGTTCCTTGGCAGGTGCAATTGCTATCCTAGGTGCAGGTACGTTGGCAGATTTAGCCAATCCAATCACTGTGGAATGCAATTGCGGGTATTCATCATCGCCGATATAGTGCAGCTTTGAAGCCATGCTTAAAATGTGGGGCGAAATGTACCATTCAATCGCGAAGAATGCAATCGCAAATACTACGATAAAAGAGAAACCTATCCCCAAATAAAGCAAAAGCGCATAAATTATGCCAAACCCTATGGCGAACGAGAGAATAAGCGTAAAGTACATCTTAAGCCTTAGGTCGTTTCCGCTTACCATGCAAATACCCTATTGATTGCTTGCGTGTTAAATTGATGTCCAAAAGTTAATAACTTTTTGCATGCCTGCCTGCAACATGCATTATAAAAACTGCATGCACTCCAATTTTGCGTTTCAGGCAACTGAATGCGATAATCTTAAATACCTTATTAATAAAATGCATTACGTGATTGTATGATAACAGGATTTACAATATCAAAAGTAGAAGGCACAATAGCATCTGCAGACGCACTGAGCAAGCAGCGTTTTCCAAAGCTTAACGTTAATCTTGACAATGTATCATCGAAAGGGGATAAGATAAATGTAGAGTATACGTTCATGGCAGACTATTCAGACGGCGAAGAAAAGAACTCAAAGAGCGTCGGCCAGATAAAGCTTGGCGGGACGATAGAGATATCGGAATCCAAAGAGGCTACCGCTGCAGTACTTAAGCGCTGGAATGAGAACCACACGCTTCCTGTAAATCTTGCTGAAGAAGTTATAAACGGCCTTAACTTCAGGTGCAGCGCAACCGGAACGCTTGTGGCGTATTCGCTTGGTTTAATACCTCCATTAGTTATAAGCCAAACTAAGATACAGGAGGAGGCAAAGAAATAATTGAAATATGCGGGCCTTTGGCCCTGCATTTCTAATCCTTTCAGGAAGTAATTTAATTCTTAAATGTGAACTATGGTTATGCCAACTTTGCATCAGACTCTAGGAGACACGCCCACTGCAAGCACATTAAAAATAGATGGGTTTCTTCTCGAAGTAGACTACACCGCATTGGGCGACAGCACATCAATAAGGTTGGCTGTGCGTTCTGCAGACAGGATCTACGAAATATTCGATCCGTCATTTAAGCCGTATTTCTATTTTGTCACAGATAAGATTGGCAAAAAAGAGATGATGGCGCTGCGCGCGATTGATGCTGAAAGGTCCATAAGCCCTACTAAAATAGACAAAGAGAGCAAGATGCTGTTCGGCAAGAGTGTTATTGCATTCAAGGTATTCGTCCCAAATCCTGCAGATGTGCCAAAGCTCAGCAGCACATTCTCAAAATATGGCGCTTGCTACGAATACGATGTGCCTTTTGCAAAGCGATACATGGTGGACATGCATATACAGCCACTGGTAAACGCAACCTTTTCAGTAAAAGACGATGGCAGCAAGCTGATTTTGGAATCTTTCACCCAAGATGTAAACGACGTAGTGTCCGCATCGCAGGGCACGGATTTCAATGTAATGTGTTTCGATATAGAGACCTACAATCCACTTGGCGTCCCAAGGCCAGAAAAGGACCCTGTCATAATGCTTAGCTATACGTATGCCTCAAATGGCAAAAAGGGCAGTGGCGTAATAACCTTTAAGGACATAAATCTTGATTTTATAAAGACGGTAAATGATGAGAAAGCGCTTTTCGCCGAATTTATGGGGCTTGTAAACGATCTAGATATAGACATAATAACCGGATATAATTCTGCCAATTTCGACATAAAATACATGCTTGAACGTGCAAAAGCTCTCAAGATAAAGTTTAACCTGAGCAGGTTCAGCGGAGACACGCGCATAGAGCGGCACGGCTTGGTAGACAAGGTAAAGATGGCAGGAAGAGTGCATATCGACATGTATACTGTTGTTAAATTCATAGCAACCGTAGGTGCTGCAGAGTACATATTGAAGCTCAACAGCTATACATTAAAGAATGTGTATGAAGCCATAACTAAAAGCGGAAAGACGAATGTTGAAAAGAAGGACATATATAAATTGTGGGACGGCAGCAAAGAGGATCTGGAGACTCTGGCCGTATATAATCTTAGCGATTCGAAAGCGCTCAATGTAGTATTTGATACGCTTGCACCCATAACCATAGAATTATCCAAGACGAGCTGGAACACCCTGAGCGATGTTGCCGTATCTACAACCGGTCAGATAGTGGAATTCCTGCTGATGAGATATGCGCATGAATTCGGT
>JAMCYW010000031.1 GCA_023473255.1 Candidatus Martarchaeota archaeon
TATAAAGACTATAAACGGGTTGCTGCTTTTCGGGCCTCCCGGAACAGGCAAGACGATGCTCATGAATGCCGTTACACAGGAACTTAATGGGGTTACTATGCTACAGCTTGACGGCTCTTCTATACAGGAATATGCCGCAAACAAGGCGAACAATACGATTAAGGAGCTGTTTTACACTGCATTAGAGAACAAGCCATCCATAATATTCATAGATGAAATAGACGGCATAATAAGGAAAAGGGACGGTGCGAGCGAGGCAAGCGTGCAGATTACTACAGAGCTTCTGGCCCAGATGGACGGAATAAAAAAGACTTCTGGAGTAGTCATAGTTGCAGCTACGAACAGGCCCGAGATGATGGATCCGGCAATTCTAAGACCGGGAAGGTTCGACAAGATAATATTCGTTAAGCCGCCGAACGCATCGCAGAGGGCAGCGCTATTCAAGGAGTACCTTAGCAGTGTGCCTGGCGTTGACGACTTGAATTACGATGCATTGGGCAAGATCACTTCTGGATATACAGGCGCAGACATATCAAACATATGCAGGGAGGCGAAGATGCAGGCAATCGAGGAGAATATGCAGACAGGCAAGGAAGCGGGCATAAGCATAGATATGCTCAATAAGATCATAACTAGAATAAAGCCTTCTGCGCCTGACGCCATAATGGGAGGATATCTTGCATTCATGACGAAATATGGGCAGAGATGACGTACGCGGCATCGCCCATTGTTTGAATCATATTCCGAAGATATTCTGATGCATATATTTAAAGAATCGCTTGCTTGCGCTTTGAGGGTGCTTCACACATGGGAAGCGCATAAAACGTGCCGTAAAATAAGCTTTTCAAAATAGGAATAAATATATATTTAATATAAGCAATGTTGTAGTATTCATACTTTGATTAAGGGTGTTGGGATGGAAAATGAGCTCGATTTGGATAATGCGTTGAAGAAGATAAATGAGAAGGGGACCAAGCTAGTCTGGCTCGGCATAGAGCCTACTGCTTATATAAGCAAATTGCTCGATATAGATTCTAAGGACATCAGAAAGATAACGCCAGAAGAAATAATATATTCAGGCAAGGATGACCTCAAAAAACTTGAAGAACATGTTTTTGTGTGTTACCACGGCAGCACATCTGGATTTCTCGTAGACTACCTTAAAAAGACACACCAGATAAACGGTTATAATCTTAAGGGAGGCGTTACATCAATTGTTGGGGAAATATTCTGACGCTGAGCTAATACTAAGTGCATAGACTTATAAAGAAGCGCGTTAAATGCCTGTGCACGTCATTCCTTTACGTTTAGGGCAAATACGCCATTGAGCTTGAGGTCAAGTTTCTTTGCTATTTCTGATTTTTCCAGATTGAGTATGATTACATAGCCGCCCCAACGCGAAGTCAAATCAGTAGAGCCACATATGGGGCATTTGGCTCCATGGCTGATTATTATTTTGCAACTTTTACATACTTTTTCTTCCATAGTGAAACACCTATTTCGCAGTTTTGGCGCTTTGCTTCGCCTTGCCTTTCTTTGATTGGCCCTGTTGCCTTTGCTCTTTGCCATAATTTTGTATCCATTCTATTTTACCCAATCCTTCGGGCTTCATTGTAAGCGCTATTTTTGAATCCTTTATTGACTTCTTGATGCTTACGGTCGATATCTTTGCATACACTATATCGCCCTTCTTTATGCTCTTATTCGACCTCTTAGATACGAATGCAGGCATCTTCCTGTCGAACGAGAGAAATTCGTTGGTTATCTGTGAAACATGCACAAGACCATCCATAGGTCCTATCCTTACAAAAGCCCCGAATTCGACCAATTCGCTAACGAATCCCGTCACTACCTCTTCGACTTGCGGAGTATATGTAAGCATATCAAATTCTACGCTATGATGCGTTGCAGGATCTCCTGGATATATGAGCCCATCTGAGATATTTCTTATATTGAATACCGACAGCACAAGCCCCATGCTCGAGTCCATCACGCTTTCATACTTATTTTCAAGGACTTCCGTTGCGACTTTTTCTATTTCGTCGCCAAAATATTCTGGAGGCATTTTGAAAGTATCTTTTACTGTATAAATCATGTACACGCATTTCACCCAAATTATCTTAATTCACCGCTTTTTGAAAGCTTTTTTGCTTCTATGCCCTTTGATTTTAGATTTTTAAATAACTTTGTATCATTAGTTATCACCAAAGAATCTGCATTCTTTGAAGCAGTATCTAATATCCAGGAATCAACGTACTCTGTCTTATTATCAACTTTAAGATTTTTATGTCTTAGTATTTTTAATGCAATCTTTGCTTCATTGGCTTTCGTGCCTTTATACGATGCCATCTTTTCCAATTCGGATATTATGCCGTCTGATATCAATTGCTTGCGGAGCGGATACTTTTCGCTTGCAATTTCAAACACGTCCTTCTTGTATCTTATCCCAAATAGTATTGAGCTAGTATCTATTATAGCATATGCCAATGGAACACCAAGGTATGACATTATATATGTTTTTGCATAATTTAAATATTGTGATGGCGTGGGAAGCATTGATGATATAGCTTTTGATATCCTGACAAGATTCCATGTTATAGCGGTTGTTGGATGCTCAAGAAACGTGGGCAAACCCAGCCACGATGTGCCAGAATACCTGCAGCAAAACGGATACAAGATAGTCCCAGTTAACCCATATGCAGATTACATACTTGGAGAAAAGGCGTACCCTGCGCTCAAAGATATAGGGTTTCCCATAGATGTAGTTGACGTGTTCAGGCCTGCGTCTGAGGCTATGGATATCGCCAGGCAAGCCCTTGATGCGCATGCGAAGGCACTGTGGCTTCAGGAAGGCATAATGAACGAAGATGTGGAAAAATTCGCAAAGGACAACGGAATGCTTTTTGTCATGAATAGATGCATGATGAAAGAGCATTATTCGCATTCTATCAAACAATGATGAAAATTGTTGCTTGGCTATTTCATGTCGCGCATCTTAACAATGCGTTTTTCCAATACTTTCCATAACACTACGGCATTGTTATGCTCTTTGTCGCTAGTTGAATACAACAGCGTTACCGGATCTGTCTTCTGCACTATATCCAATATTTTGTCGAAGCCTTTATTCTCTTTCAATTCTTCTTTATACTTTTTCTCGAATTCAGGCCATTTCTTCTCTTCGTGGGAATACCACTTCCTAAGCTCTATGCTCGGGGCAACATCCTTTATCCAGAGGTCTATATTTGATGTGCTGCGCCTTATGCCGCGCGGCCAAAGCCTATCGACAAGAATCCGAAGCCCATCATGGATATCGGGCTTTTCATAAACCCTCTTTATCTTTATCATCTTATCGATTAATGATTGTAAACAAATGTTTTAAAACCTTGGTAAGACTATAGATATTATTAATGCTTCAGCTGAAATAGAGATTAGTGGATGAATACAGAAAGTATTAAAAAAGCTAATGTAGAATATCTACTAAATGGCGACGTTAAAAATGGTGAATTAAATGGGTCTTTTTGATAAACTAGGCAAAAGCCTTGGCACTTCTAAGGAACTGGATGTTGAAGAATACATGAACTCTGAAGAGATGGAAGATGTTGATGTCTTGAATGAGCCTGCAGATTTTTACATAAAGCCAGTTGCGTTAAAGGAGGAAGCAGACATAGCGCTTATAGAAGGAGAGCTTGACAAGAAAAACATAATACTGCTCGATATATCTGAGATGTCTAAAAGGCCCAACACGCTTAAGTCTTCCATTGGCACATTGAGGGAATACATCACAAAGATAAATGGAGATATTGCACAGATAGATGATAACAAGGTAATATTGACGCCGCAGAAAGTAAAAATAATAAAGAGGAAGAAACCGCAAAACAAGTGAATGCGGTTTTCATCACTGTTTTTCCTTCTTTTTTTCCCTTCCAAAAGCTATTGATATGGTGCGCAGCTCTTTTTTCGTAGGCCCAGACCTTTTAAGCATGTGCTCGAATGCCAGCGATACTGCATGCTTATCCCGTATCTTTTTGTTCTTAGATACATATGCGTTGAATAACCTTTTAACCTGCATTATCTCAGATGGATCAGCATACAATTTGCATATTTCATTGTATTCTTTACGAAGCTTGTCGCCCAGCAATGTATATAGCATTATTGCCAGGGCATGGGATATGTTAAGAGTATAATAATCCTTTGACGCTTCGATGAATATTGTTGCATCGCATAGCTTGAGCTCATCTTTCGTAAGCCCAGTATTGTCGCGCCCTATTATAAGTACGGTATCCTTGGGATAAGTCCTTATGAAACGCTTGATCTTTTGCATGCCATAAACGTTGAACATTGCACCCTCGGTCTTATGCCAGACTGCAGTAGTTCCTATGGCGAATTTGCCATTTATGGCGGATTTGAAGTCCTTGTAAACCTTGGCATTTTCTAGTATATGGTGTGCATGCTTGGAGTATTTTATTGCCTGTTTGCCCTTGAAATTGCATTTTGGATTTACAAGGCTTATGCTGTTTATGCCGAAATTACGGAGCACTCTGGCGATATACCCAAGGTTTATCTGATACATCGGCTCCACGATTATAACGCTCAACGGCATGCAAAAACCTCATATCCCGCTCAGGAGCAGCAGTGCTATAGTAAGGAAGTTGACCAGTGCATGCCCCAATATGCTCACATACAGTGATTTTGTCTTCTTGAATGCATATCCGGCTATCAATCCAAATATAAATGCAGCAGCCAGCTCTGAAACTGATCCGTATCCGAAATGCAATATGGCAAATATTAGAGAACTGCCTATTATGCCTATCCTCGGCACAAGGAATCCCCTAAACAGCGTCTCTTCGTTGAAGGGCGCCACAATGAACGTGAAAAGATATAGGTATAACGGCATGCCGGAGAACACAATATTGACGTTAGTTGGAAGGCTGACATGCGTTACCTGCTCGAATAGGCCCATGCCAAATTCAAGAGCCAATATAGCCATAAAGACGACTACGCCTAGCCCTATGTTGTGCAGCGTTATCTTATCGCGGCTCAGCCCTAAGCTTCTTATTATAGGCATCAGCCTGTTGCCCTTTGCAAGGAGGTATGAAAATACTATAAGGGGGAAGAAAAACGATAGGGCTATGGTCGAATTTGCGGCATAGTTGGCAAATATGCCATAATAGTTGTACATAAAACTTACTGCAGCCTGAGCCACATAAGGAGGGAATGCAAGAGCTTCTGGCGCACTTGATATGATTATGAAATATATTGATGTAAAGAGCATAAAATAAAAGAAATACCTGATCCCGGGAAGCTCCTTGGCGCCCCTGCGTTTTAGCGGAGATAATATGTCTGCGGACGTTGAGTTGATTTTTGCTGTTCCCGCATTGATAAATGTACCAGAGGGCATTGGGGCATAAATCTTCTTTCCCGTTTTGCTCCTTTTAGCGGCGGTTTTATTTTTATTGGAGGTATTCAGCCTTGCCAAGATTAACCGCCCTTGTTCTGTGATTTGAACTCGGTATAGTGGCATTTGCCGCAGGTATACCTGTCAGCATGGTCAGCCATTCTTGAATTGCACTTCGGGCACATCTTCTTTGGCGAATAACTATCGGATTTTTTAGCAGTTTTCTGCTTTGAATCCTTGGCTTTTTTATCCTCTTTTTTATCATTTTTCTCTGCCATATATCAGCACCATCTATTCTTTGGCCTCTTCTCCGCCACTTGGCTGCGCTTTTGAGCTTTCTGATTTTTTCATCCTTTCAATTATAAATTTTGGTTCCATCCTTTCCAATTCAGCGGCGCTTGGATATGAATGCGCGATGCCTACGCTTCTTTTCATGCCGAATTCCTGATTCAGTGATACTATGATAGTATTGTCAGGGCTTAGGTTCAACTTCTTGCATAGCTCGCGCTTTGCATCTGCCTTCGAATTTGTAGCATCATATCCAGTAATATAGAATTCCAATTCCCTCCTTTTCAGCAGGCTGTTCTCTGTATCATTCATTATTTTAAGTTCCATAAAATCACTCAGTTCCAGTAATCCTTGAAAGCATCCTTCTCCCCATAGCTTCCATAACTTCTACTTCGTTGCCGGCAGCTATCTTGCCTTTCAACTCCTCAGGTATGGGCAGTTCGTACACCTCGTAAGTTTCAGAATCCATGATCTGCACGTTTGAGCCGTTTATCGAAACGACCTGCGCGCGCTTTTTCTTTATGACAGGCACTTCAGTATCGCCGTCACTCGGCTTCAGGAACGTTTTCTTTTGGCCATCAAATATGCCTATCGCTGTGATGCGCATCTTTGCTGAGCCGTGCTTGCCTGGAGAGCTTGTCTCTATGTCCACAACCTTGCACGGTATACCATCTATCAATATGAACCTGCCGACCTTTATTTCCTTCATTGATACTCTGAGTATTTCTTCTTCTGTCATATTAAAACCTGATATAGATTTTGCCTAATTTCATTTCAAACGTAATTTTAAAAAGAAATGTAATTCATCGGATGATACATTCTGCTCGTAAACGGTGTGGACTCCCTAATTAAAAACCAATAGTAATATGAAACAAAAATGTATATATATGTTTGCGACAAAATCGGGCCATACGACGGAGCGTGCCTAAATCTGCGCCCAGTGAAATGATGAAGTTTTATACAATTTAGCGCGGAAGCGATTTTTTATTAGCTGGAAAATCTCGCTTTTATTATGTATGCCAGTATGCCTATGGCCCCAGACGCACCTATCTTCTTGCCTTCGGAAAACGTCCTGCCTTTATACCTTATGCTTACGCTCCTTATTGCATAACCGTTCTTAGAGAGTTTTACGGCAATTTCTGGATCAAGCTCCCACCCGTCCTGCTTGAGCTTTTCTTCATGCAGCATATCCAATTTGAAGATCTTATATGCCGCATTTATATCCTTTAGTTTTTGGCCATATAGCAGGTTGAATGCAGACGTATGCACCTGCGTAGCCAATTCCCCAAGCAGGTATTTGTGCCCATTGTTGATTTTCCTGTATCCAAAGACGGGATTTTTATCCCCTAATGATGCAAGCATCTTTCTGTAATCCTCTGGATAATATTCATCATCAGCATCTTGTATTATTACTATGCCGCTCTTTATGCGCTCCATTCCCAATCTGACCGCATGCCCTTTTCCTTTTTTGGCATCGCTATATACCAGCATAGTCCTTCTTCCGGCACCTGCCAATGCCTTCTTTATCTCACTTAAGGTATTGTCAGATGACTTGTCGTAAATGATTATAAGCGTATCGACAAGCTTCTGCTTCAGGACCCGTTTTATTATATTATAAACAGTATTGCCTTCGTTATATGCAGGCATTATCACATTTACTGCCTCCCCCTTGTACATTTGGATCACAACAAGCATATATGCCATTTACTTAATTTTATATAAGGATAAGCATAAAAAATAAAATGCATCCCAATGTGCGGGATGCTGCCTTGCTGAAACTTAATATATCCTGTCGATCCCTGCAAGGAAATCTGTGCTTGACACAGTGTTTGATGCAGGAAGCGGTGCAGTGCCGAACCTTGGCGTAACCCCAGTTATTATCGACATGACGCTTATCTTGTCGTTCATTTCAGGAGTCAAACGTGCGCCGAAGATCACATTTGCTTTTGCATCTATGCCTTCAGTGACTTGTTCGCCTATCTTTGTTGCTTCGTCTATCGTAAGCGATGTTCCGCCGGTAACGTGTATCATTGCACTCTTCGCCTGAGATATATCTACGTCAAGCAATGGGTGCTGCAACGTTGACTTTATTACCTTCTGGACCTTGTCCGTGCCTGAGCCGAATCCTATGTTTATAACTGCGGTGCCTCCGTCCCTGAGTATGGTCCTTACATCTGCAAAGTCCAGGTTTATAAGGCTAGGTAGGCTTATCGTATCTGCAATGCCTTTTACGGCATTGGATGCTATATTGTCTATCAACTCAAATGACTTTTCCATAGGGATATTAGGCGCATAGCTCAGCAGCCTGTCGTTCTCTATCACTATAGTCGTATCTGCATTCTTCCTTAGCTGCTCAAGCGACCAATCGGCTTTTGCCTTCCTGCTTCTCTCCAATGCAAATGGATATGTAACAAATGCGACTACCAGTGAGCCTTGCTCCTTTGCAAGTTGCGCTATGAATGGTGCTGCGCCTCCTCCGGTGCCTCCACCCATTCCTGCTGCAATGAATACCATGTCGTATCCTCCGATTGCTTCCATTATCTTATCCTTGTCCGCTTCTGCGCATTTCATTGCGACCTCGGGGAATCCGCCTGCGCCGAGCCCGTGTGTCATATCTTTGCCTATGAGCAGGCGCTTGTCCGCATGTATTATATTCAAGTGCTTCGCATCCGTATTTATAGCTACAGTAGTAGCGCTTTTTATTCCTTTATTGTAAAGCCTGTTCACTAGATTGCTGCCTTGGCCGCCGACTCCAACCACTACTATTCTTGCGGTAAATTCTTCATCCATATTGTTTCCTATCATAGTATCCACCAAAAATAAAAAGGAATCAGCCTATGATTTCCAAATCGGAATACGGCCCTTCCTTTTTCTTTTCATTAAGCTTGCCGACTATGCTGGCGCCCTTTACTCCAGTCACTATCGCAACAATCTCTATTTGGTCGTCATAGCCTGGGATAAGCCTTGCGCCCCATTTTATGTTAGCTTTTGGATCCATGCGCTCTGTTATTATCTCTCCTGCCTTTATTGCATCTCCTATTGATAATGACGCCCCGCCGGATATGTGGATCAATGCCCCAGTTGCACCCTCAAAATCGACATCAAGAAGCTTGTTCTTCAATACCGATTCCGAAGCTATGTTTACTTTATCGGTGCCTTTTCCACTGCCCACTGCTATGAAACCAACATCGCCTCCGCCCATTATCGACCTTACATCTGCAAAGTCTATATTTATCAGGCTAGGCTGCGTTATTGTCCATACAAGCCCGCCCAAAGCTTTTGCAAGCACTTCGTCGGCCAGGGCAAACGCCTCGTTCATTGGCAGGTTAGGGACTAGTTTTACAAGCCTGTTGTTATCTAAGATTATTACGCTGTCGCTGTATTTCCTTAATTCTTGGATTCCCTCTTCTGCTTTTACCTTCCTTATCCTCTCAAGATCAAATGGGTATGTGACCATTGACACTACTATGGCGCCTTGCTCTTTTGCTATCTGGGCGGCTACTTTTATAGATCCTGTGCCAGTGCCTCCTCCCATTCCTGCACATAAGAATACCAGTTGAGCCCCTTCAAATACTTTTTCTATAAGCTGCCTGTCTATTTCTGCAGCCTTAGCACCTATTGCAGGATCGCCTCCTGCACCAAGGCCCCTCGTAAGATTCTTGCCTATAAGAACCTTTGTTATCCTTTCATCAATTATCTTGAAATGCTGATAATCTGTATTTACTGCGACAAATTCCGTGCCTTTTACTCCTGCTTTTATCAGCCTGTTTACTATATTGTTGCCTCCTCCTCCAAAACCAGCCGTAACTATTTTTATCTGAGAAGATCCGAAGTCCTCGCCTCCGGTGCTATTCGTGTTCCCTAAAATCTCGTTTACCAAGTCGCTCATTCAAATCGCCTTTGAATAAAAAAATTTGTCACTCAACCTTTAAAAGCTTTCTGTTTTTGCATGAGATAATAGTAGTTCTGCTTTTGGGGCGACGCTGCAATATCAGCATTTTCTTCAGCTTAATTTTGTGAATTGACGTCCTTAAATAAACAGGCCAAGCAGGCGCACGCAGAAAGGACATGGCGGCTCACTTGCCGCTTAATACCGAGGATATCCTGCCCGATTGATTCAACACCGCATAAAGCGAATAGTTTGCGTTTACTGCGTTATAGGTTATAACCCATGCATTATGCATGCTTTTATTTATGGCCAAAATGCTATCATTCAGCGTGTAATAGAATTTTGCCCCCACATACGTATTATTGTACCCGTACTGATTTAAGTAGCCCATCATCGCGGGGTTTTTCTGCTCGTATACTTCAGTTATTGCAACGGCAGGGTTGCCGACCACATACGATGATGAATATGCAGATCCAGATATGACGCAATTCCCAACGTACTTGTTGTACAGGCTTGGAAGAAGAGTCATAGCGGGATAGTCAAATCCTTCTATAAGTAGTGTAGGGCATGCGCGTGTACTATTGGAAATTAATCTTACAACTACCTCCCAGCTGCCGCTTTCTATAGATGAAGGGGTCACATTTATTATTTTTATTGACGAGTTTGGATTCTGCTGCTGCAGGTCTTTGATCACGTAGCCCTCGACAGTATTGGAGGTGAGCGCAGATTGGTTGAGGTGCTGAGAAAGCACGTATGCAATTCCGAATATTGCAATAAGCAGTATTGCAAATACGGCTATCTTCGATATTAATTCCATATTTTAGATATGCATACTAAGAAATTTAACTCTTATTAGATTAGATGCATATGTTCGCATTCTGTAAACTATGCAATAAACAGTTCAACGCGGATGCGTGCGGTGCGCTGGACATAATGAAAAGGCATCTCCAAATCATGCTGCAGCGGGGCAGCAGCATAGTGGTAGTTGGTGCTCTGGGCACACCAGGCAATATATCCTTGGAATTAACACAGCTGATGCAATGATGCCAATGGTTGAAACGAATCTTGAAACCGTGGGGAACCCACAGAATTTATTTGTGGGAGGATGTCAGCGATCTATAGACAGATACAGCAGTATTGCCTTTGCAATCAGCATCTTGTTTTTTGCCTGCTCCCACACTATGCTCTTAGGGCCGTCAATAACATCTGCAGATATCTCTTCGCCGCGATGCGCAGGAAGGCAGTGCATTACTATAGCGTCGGAATTCGCCATGTCCACCGCATGTTGATTTACCTGGTAGCCTGCAAATAGTTTTTTCCTTTCTTCGGCAATCTTTTCCTGGCCCATGCTTACGAAGGTATCAGTATATATTACGTCCACATTATCCATCCCTTCTTCGATTGAAGCCGTAACATCGACATTGCCATATTCCCTGGCCTTGTTGAAGTAGGTGCTGTTAGGCAGATATCCGTTTGGGCCTATAAGTACCATGTTAGAACCTAATTTTGATGCAGTTATCATAAGCGAATTTGCAGTATTGCTGGCTATGTCGCCAACGAATGCAATCCTTATATTATGAAGGTTTTTCTTGTGCGCCTTTATGGTGTACATGTCAACCAATGCCTGCGTAGGGTGCTCCAGGTCAGTCAATGCATTTATTACAGGCACTGAAGAGCATTCGGCCAATTCGATAAGATCGTCTTGATTATACATCCTTGCAGCTATAAAATCGGAATAGCTGCTCAATACCCTTGATGTATCGCCTACTGATTCCCCCCTGGAAAGGTGGGTAGTCTGCGCATCTATGTATACTGATTTGCCGCCCAGCTGTGCCATCGCTGCCTCAAACGACAGGCGTGTCCTAGTAGAAGGCTTCTCGAAAAGAAGTGAAAGGATAGAATTTTCTTTTATGGCAGTCTCCTCCTTATTATCCTTCAAATTGTCTGCTATTTCGAATATCTTGTTAATCTGCTCTTTTGAAATGTCGTTGGAACTTAGTATATTCAAAATCAACCACCGAATATGGCGCCGAAACCCTGGTTTGCCCTGCTTTCTTCATCGTGTATTATCGCGATTATTTTATCTTCGGATTCCTTGCCTGACCGCTTTACAGTCTTGAACTCCTTTGAAAAACGCTCTTCTGCCAATTTAAGGAAATCTTCATTGGCCTTCAGGTATAGGTAGTATTTGTTCTTGTCCAAGCTGACCGAAAGGCCATCCCTGACGCTGTATTCCTGCCTTGCAAATATAGTGTTGGCATATTTATCTCCAGCCAACTTCTTGAGAGCATCATCGTCTAGTGTTTTATCTAGATAAGGGTCGTATTCCAGCACCTTCTTGAGCGCAGGATATTCCTCGTTATCGCATTCGTAAACGTGTTCAGGCATTTTGCTCATCCAGTAGTCTTGCATTAACAGTGCCTTCCCTGCCTGGCCTGTTTATGACCACGGCCTTGCCCATGTCCGTGTTTATTATCGTGCCTTTGGTTATTATATTCTGCCTCGCAAAGTTTCGATTGTTCTTTGACTCTAGCACGCCTTTTATTGTAGCTTTTTTATACCCTTGCTTGGTGAGCAGATTTGCAATGCCGGCTTTTTTAAGCTTCATTGACACATTGCCGCCGCGGCGCCTGATGGGTGCAGCATCGTCCTTCTCGGCTAATTTCGTAGCGGAAAAGTAGTTGCCTGCTTCGCTTCTATGCCTGTCGCGGAACTTGATCTTTATTTTTCCATTGCCGCTGCTCTTCGTACTTGAACCGGCGTGTACCTGCCTGCTAGATAAACTCATTTAAATTACCTCTATAGTATACGTATTATGTAGTATGACGTGCAAACTGCTTCGCGCATTAAAAATATCCACATGCAGAATGCAGAATTATATTAAAATAAAGAAATATAATATTATGCCTTGGCTATGCGTTTTAGGAAGTTGGATTTTAAAGCTTTTGCGAATATGATAAAGTTGAAAAACTTTCTCTTTTATTTCCTCTGTTTAGCGGTAGAAAATTAGCGGATAATGGGCTGTTTTCGATATGCTGCTGCGGTTAGCTGCATTTCAAGCAGTATATAATATATCATTTTGCCTTTTGCAGAATGGGCTTCTTAGATATTTTGCGATAAACGGCATTGCAGATGATATCTATAGATTTAGAGAAGGGATAAATACCTAAATTTTAATTATATAT
>JAMCYW010000007.1 GCA_023473255.1 Candidatus Martarchaeota archaeon
TTGTGTGAATTGCTTATATGCCATTATGGAAGTTTCTTAGAGCTCATAAAAAGCTTTTCAGAGCTTGAACTGCCGCCAGTATTGGATGTACTTAAGGGCAAACAGATTAATAACAGGGAGGAGATTTCAAAGTATGTGAATTTTTTCAAATCTGAATTCATAGTTATAGACCCGACTGACAAAGAAAGGAACGTTGCCGCCAGCGTATCTAGGGAATCGATATCAAGATTGGTAATAGCATCTAGAAGGCTGCTCGATAAGCCTTCAGTAAATAATTTTTACGGCATAAAGTACTCTGATGAAAATTCACGGTCTAGCCTGTCAAAGATGCTCCAGCAATATGAAATTGATATTTATGCCATAGGCATAGAAGTGCCGGAGATCTCAGAGGACACTTTATGGCCGCAGATAAAGAGGTTGAAGGGAAAATTCTCCGACAGCCTGAAAAGGAATGGATTTGAACCCCTTCTGGAACTGCAAAATCTTACAAATGGCAGGGCAGCAATAGCCTTTTTAATGAACAAGAAAGAGATACATGCAAATGTAATAAAGGGGCCAAGTGTATTTATGAAAAATGGCAGTTATGCATTTTATAAGAAGCATGAAAATGGCCAGAACATGTTTCTTGATGGAGATATATTGTGTTCAATAGAAAAATCTAAATACGAAAGTGCTGGCGCATTGTTAAAAAGCGCATTTAAAGATCATGGTTTCAGTTTTCCGCCAGACATTCGTAAAAGGAATTGCAAGATCTTTATTAACAGGATACCTGAAGAATATGCAAAATTAGTATATCCTGCATTGCTCCAGAAAATAGGCATATGATTGGCGAGGCTATGGAACATAGACCGCGATTGCAAAATAAGCCTTATACACATACCAGCCTATGCGAAATATGCGGCCGTGGAGCTTCACACACATGCAGGCAGTGCAATAGGCGCGTATGCGATCGCCATTATGATTTTTCAATAGGCCTGTGCACTTCATGCGCATTGAAGATAAAAAATAAAGCTGCAGGAACGGCAAATGTCAACCCTACTGATTTGGGCGTGTGCTCCGTCTGCATGAATGCAGCCACGCATATATGCAAGCTATGCAAGAGGCATGTATGCGATAAGCATTTTGACAAGAATCTGGATATATGCGTGATGTGCAGGATAAGGAGAGAAAGGAACGACATGAAGATGAATGGATAAATGATTTAATGAAAAAATCATGCTTGATTAAAATGCTATATGCCTATCTTTTTTTCATTTTTTGCTAGCGCGGCGAGTTCCTTCATGTGGCTAATTTGTTTTGCATTCGGTTTTACAGCAGCTTTGCCCGCCTGCATAGACTTTATATATGACTCTATCTTCGCTATTGAAGCCCGATTTTCTATTTCATATACTTCGCTGAAAGCCGACCGCGCCTTGACACTGCAATAATCCAAAGCTTCAGCTATCAGGTTCTCCCTGATTTTTGCGATTGGATACTTTCTGCGTTTGAGCCTACGCAGCAGTTCTTCAAGATTTAACCTCTTTACCACAACTATATCGTACTTTATGCTTAATTCTTGGGCCAGATGGCCGACTATAAAAGTGGTATGCGCTTCATCTTCAAGCATGTGATTAATCTTAAGCGAAAGTCTTTTTAGGTTGGCAATCTTTGCCCCCAATTCATCAACCCTGGAGAATAAATCGTAGCGCTTTATTACGTCGTTTATCTCTATTATACTTGAGCCTTGAATAGTTTTGGAAAGCGACTTGGCAAGGAATGTCTTGCCGACGCCAGGGGTGCCGGTTATTCCTATAACAAGTCTGCGTTTATCATTTTTGCTGATTTGATGACCCTTTCAAAATGTTTTTAACTACATCAAATAGGGACGCTACCTCCTCTTTTGTCGCATCTAAAATCAGTAAGGGGTTGTCTGCAAGGTTAACGCGTATTGAATAATTTTTAGGCCCGCTAAAGAACCAGTTGCCTATTGAATATTCGTTGTAATCGGTGGTAAAATCAGCAACAAGATTTGAAGAGGATATAAGTTTGCCTATAAGATTCATAATTCCATTCTCTACATTGCTTATATATATGACTTCGTCCCTGCTTTCATCCCTGTCGATTGAATCAGGTTTTATCAGAGGCACATTATTCTGGCGCGTATGCATCATAATGTTCTGATTAAGCTGTTTAGTTATTGAGTCGCATTTTGATGCATTGTCAGCCAGTACTTTTCTCTGGTCTGCAAGGGATGCATCCACGTCAGCTATATACTTATTGACATCCTCTTCTGCATTGGCTATTTTTGTATCTATGTTGTCTATGCCTAATGCGCTAGTCGGGTCGGAAAATATGTCCCTTAGCGATATGTCATACTTGCTTTTTATTTCATCCTCCATTATGCTTATTATGTTTTCAGTATAATCGCTCCATAGGTCAGCCATTGAAACACCATTAAATATATTTATGGCAAGTTATAAATCAGTATTAGGTGAGCATTTGGATGATATAAAAGCCAGAATAGATAAGGATATTGCAATGTTCTATGAAAATGATATCAAAACGTACCACATGCCAGAGGAAGCAGAGAACTCAAAAAGTATCAATCACGTAGTTGACCTTTCAGTGATGTATGCAAAAGACGCAAAAAGCTATCTTGATAAAGGCGATCTTTTCACCGCTTTCGCCAGCATATCATATGCACACGGATTATTAGATTCAGTAAAAGAGATATTCTTCAACAAGGATGCATGATATGTATACAGAAGGAAAGGCGAATATAAAGCACTACGACAAGGCGTTCCTTAATCCGAAGGGAAAATTGTCAAGAGACATCAGCGTAGCATATATGGCTGTGCTGGCAGATAAAGGCGCAAATGCGCTAGACGCAACTTCTGCAACTGGCATACGCGGCATACGCTACATAAAGGAAGCCAAGATAGGCAAGGTAACATTCCTAGATATAAATATAGATGCATACAAGACACTGATGCAGAATATCAGATTTAATAAGGTAAAAGGGCATGCAGTTGCATACTCTACCAGCATACAGGAGTTTGCCAACCTTAAGGAGAATAAATACGATTTTATAGACCTTGATCCTTTCGGCTCTGCCGCACCTAACATTCAGGATCTTCTTAAGGTATCGAAGGACGGCACGAGGCTAATGGTTACATCTACCGACACTGCAGTGCTATGCGGCGCACAGGAGAAGGCATGCATGCGCATATATCTGGCAAGGCCAATGCACAACGAGTTATGCTACGAAGCAGGCATACGAGTGCTTATAGGATATATAGCAAGGCTGGCAGGCCAATTTAATTATGGGATAGAGGTTGAAGCTTCATTCTCTTACATGCATTACATGCGAGTGTTCATAAGGCTGGTTCATGGCGCGGCAGATGCATATAAGTCAATAGCACAATTAGGGTATGCAACATACTGCAATAAATGCGGCAACCGAGGCATTGATAAAAAGGCGTTCCCGGACAAAAAATGTGCGTTATGCTCTTCGGATTTATATATCGCAGGGCCTTTATGGGCCGGAAGCATATACGATCACGGCATAATCAGCAGGATCTCTAAGTATATGAAAGAAAATAGTTACGACAAGGATGCAGTGAACTTTATAGAGTTGATAGATTCCGAATTAGGCATGCCGCTGTATTACAGCATCCCGCGCCTGACGAAGATGATGGGCATAGCAGCAGTAAGCCCTCCCAGGATCATGGAATGCTTGATAAAAAATGGGTATCATGCATCAAAGACGCATATGGACATGCATGCGATACGCACTGATGCAGGCATAGATGCCGTAAAAAAATGCACTTTGGAATGCTTGAAGAGCGCAACCGCAAAGCAAAATAAAAATAAACAGATATAAATAGTTTATGGCAGCGCATTTTGGCATTTTTATGACGTTAAACCCGCACTTCCGCTTTTATTTTTTTCCTCTTTTTATCGGAATAATAACATATAAATAGTGGTTCAGACAAAATAGTAACTAGGGGTAAAAGAGTAGGGAGTGTGGAATATGGGGGATATAGGCAAAATAGGGAGAATAGATAGAGGGAGCCAAAGCTGCTCGTTATGCAGCAAAAAAATGGACAGAAACGAAGTAAAATTCGTTATGCCATCGTCAGCATATAACAGCATCAACATGCCAATAGATAAGAGGATGGTATGCATAAGCTGCTACTCCAATATGGCCATAAAAATGAAGGCCAGGAGCGTGCATAGGGCAAGCAGGCTGCACCACATCCAAAGCATCAAAAGAAATTTCATAAAAAGCGCGGCATTGAGTATACAGTAAAGCACATTAAGAGCACAACAGGAACTCGGTTGCGACCAGTCTTTACGGCGGAATACACGTACTTGCTTACATATAGGTTATGCTCTAATTTTATCTGCTTGATAGTTTCCTCTGCAGCCTTCAGCACCTAATTTTTTATTAGATTTTAAGCAGAGCAAATAGATTAGGCACGCTTTTCAAGTATTGCCGGCCAAATGTAACGTTTATTGGAAGAAGGGCCATGGCGCACCAGACGGTATATCATTTGAATGAACACATCTGGTGCAATGATGCCACGGTTAAACAAATCTTGAAACCGTGAGGAACACCACAGAATTTATTCGCTGGAGGGTGTCAGTTTGACCTCCTTGCACTAACAGATAGCATATGGTATTCGTTTTCGTAGCCTATGGCCTGCTTGAATGTATCAGGCTCCATCGCTATGGTGCTGTCCGAATACGGATCGTTTATATAGAAAGTATCTTCGTCATATCCTTTTATTACAACCCAGTGCGGAGACGCCTCTAGATAAGGGTTAATCAGGTTGGCATTGACAAGCACTATGGGCAGGTTCCCGTCATTTATGCTTTTCTTTATGCTGTTTATTGTTACCACGCCATGTGCCTCTTTTATTTTCAGGCCCTTTACCTTTTCCTTCACTTCATCATATGAAGATTTAAGCGTGTCCAGATTTATGCCCTCATATACTGCAAGCTTTCTCTCATATCCCTCGTCCTTTTGGTTGTTGCTCAGTATATTGAGTTTTGCGCCGCGCTTTGCAAGTGCGTATGCAAGCCCGTATTTAGAGCCATGCCATATGCTTCCGCCTACTGCTTCTTGCCATATGTTGAATTCCTCCTCCTTTTTCATCTTGAAATTCTTGTTGGTATACTTCAGCACCATCATCGCACATGCGGCTGAACTTGTGAACTCTTCCGATTGTGCATAATTAGGTATATCAAAAATCTTTGATTTTCTAGCTTTAGGTCTTTGAGTGTTTGAAGTCTTTGCCATTTTATTCACCATAAACATGAAGTTTGAAAGATAAGTGTGCAGGGAGGGAGATTTGTTCATATTTTTGAACTCCCGTAGACCTAAGCCAACGGATCTTGAGTCCGTCGCGTTTGACCAGGCTCCGCCATCCCTGCGCAGAGATATTTTCAAACATTAAATAAATAACACTTTGCTTGCTTGCTATGTGTGTCGCCTCTTGAGCCACACTCTTATATTCCACTATTTTAATATTTATAGTTTTCCATGCATAATTCACTGCTGTTTATAAACGTTTCTTCTGTTTCTAGAGAGAACGTCCATAACCATGTTGTGGATGTCTAGCACACTATTGACCATTCGTGCATCATTTGAAAGTTTGCTGTCTTGCGACATGAAACCGAAGATTCCCTCGCGTATGTGATCGCCGCTCTTTGCAGGTTCAGGCTTCATGAATATGCGTTTAGGAGAATAATTAAATACGTCTATAGTATACCCCTTTCTTGCCTCTATGAGCAGATCTGGAGCTATGAACATGTTTGTGCGCCCGTAATAAGCTTTTCCATCAGTTACATTATTTATCAATTTTTCGCCCTTTTCTGTTTTAAGGCCTTTCAGCTTTTGTATCAGTTCTTTTTTCAATAGGGCTTTTTCGCCCTGCTTAACTGCAGGCTCAGAGAATCGGTTGTCATTTATCCATATCATGCTGACAGGATCGTTCGATATCGATGCGAAAGCCCGTGTATTGCCCATATCAAGATCGAAGTCGTGCATCCTTGAATACGTGCCTTCTTTTATGGGCACGCCTGACGAGCTTATCATCTTCAGTGCCAATGATTTGGCAGTTTTAGGCATCTTATCATAGATTTTCCTGAGAGCTTTATTGGACATCAGTTTTTCCCTTGGGCCATACGTTAAGGCGACATCGCCAATGTTTTCCTTGAATTTTGCATATCCGTTGTTTATCAGCCATGAATTTATCAAAAATTTGTTGTATATGGGCTGGGCGCCGTGGTCGGACACCAGCATTATGCTGCGTTCAGAACTTTTTGCACCTGTATTATTGATAAGCCACAATATGAAATCTGATATCTCCTTGTATAATGGGTATAGAAGCGCTTCCCAGTCATCGCGGCTGAGCGCGAAATGCTGAAGCCTGTCAGTTTCGGTAAAGCAGGTGAATGAAAGATCGTAATTGCCTTTTTTGATGAGCGATTTTGACAATGAGGCACGTTTTTTTATGCTTTCGGAAAACCGCTTTGACGCCTCTTCAAATGAGATGCTGCCGGCTTTTATGCCATTTTCTATATCTGGTTCGCCAAAAAAACCGTATTTTACTGATTCTTTTTTGACTTTATCTGAAGAAAATTTTGCCTGAAGCGGAAAACCTGTTACCATATCCACATTGGGATCCCTAATCGGCCTTACCACCATGGCAGGTGTTATTATAAGGCTCTTCTTTCCCTGCTTCGACAATGTTACCCAAAACGGTTCCGATACTGACTCATTGAAGTACACCAGCTGCTTCTCGTAGTCCCTGTTTATGGTGAAAAAATCCATAAGCCCGTGTTTTGATGGCGGCATTCCGGTGTATATGCTGGGCCACGCAGCCCCGGTCATTGGAGGAAGCGTGGATTCTAGATTCCCAAGTTTGCCGTCGTGCATGATGGATTGAAATCCCTCCAACCCATATTTTTTTGAAAGTCTATTTATTATCCAAAGCGGCGCAGCATCTATGCCAACAATATGCAGTTCATTTTTCACCACTTATATGCGCCTTGGGCTACCTCGTTATCTGGTAAGATTTTACCTCTTCGTAGAGCCTCTTTGCCTCTGCGTTGTCCTCAAAATGCTTGCGTATTGGCTTTACTAGCGAATTTATTTCGGATCCAACATAATTCTTTATGTCTACCGGATGTATCTTGCCCTCCTTGTAATATTTTACAAGCTCGGCATAATCCTTTGATTCTATCGCGCCGCCAAATTTTTCTGGGCGCTCTATCGTTATCGGAAGCGTTTTATCGTCCACTATGAATTTTTCCAGATAGTCGAACATAGGGTTGCCGTCTATTATTTTTTCCGGGCAGTATGCAGACGCAACCTTTTCTATTATAAGTTTTTCAGAATCGTGGACCAGTATTGACGATTTAGGATCTGATTTCGACATCTTGTATGCCATCCCCTCGACATCTGTCATTGTCTTGATATCTTTAGGTGCACCCTTTAACCCCAATATGTATGGATGATGCACAGCTACTGGCACTTTCCATCCGTTTTTCTGCGCCACCTCCCTTGCAAGTATGTTGGCCTTCCTCTGGTCTATGCCCAATTGGCATATATCTATGTCCATCTGAAACACGTCTGTTACCTGCATTATAGGGTAGAAAATCTGCGCTGATTCTATTGTTTCGCCTTCCTTTCTGCCCATTATAGTTATTGCACGCTTTGACCTGTCAAGCGATACAGATCTGCCTACCTGGATGAACCTATCCCAATAAGAGAAATCGCCCATAAGGTCTTTGGCCCATATGATTGATACTTTGTCCATGTCCACCCCTGCAGCCTTCCATACTTCTATAAAGTATTTTCCTACATTCCTTATCTTCTCCATGTCTCCGCCCATCTTCTTATTTATCAAGGCGAAATAGTCGGCTATGTACAGGTTGAATCTCACACCGATGTCCAACAGTTTCTTTATGTTCTTGGTTCGGTATACCCCAAAATGAAGCGGAGCTATACCTGAAGGCTCGAACCCGTCATATGCAAGAGGATGCTCGTTAGTGTCAAATAAATTCATCAATTCTTCTTCCGTCACTATCTCCTGTGCAATGCCTTTCACGACTTTGATCTTTTCTTCAACATCCATAAAACCATCCACAATACACTTATTATCAATACATAAAAATTTAAGGCAATTCTGCAGGCAGCATTTGATTTATATTAAGGCATGTTTATCACAGCTTACAGCAAACGACACACTTGAAATGCATTATTTGTTGATTAAGCCGTTGACTGCTTTCATAGTGGCCTTTATTATTTCGCTCCTGGGAATTTCTTCGTATTGCCCTTCACAAAGCGCTTCTATTACTATTATGTACGTATTAAGCGTGGATTCAAGTATTCTTATAGATGGATCGGTTTTTATGAATTTAAGTTTTTTGACCCTTTTCTTTATGCTGTTTATGGCGTCATCAGGATCTATGCTTTTAGGTATCTCATATTTTGTCCTTACAACCCTGGCTCCGCTTCCATTTTGGACGAATATTGCTGCCTGTATAAGTATGCTGTTTGGTATCCTTAAAGGCGTGTTGTCATCAGTTATTATGTATGTATAGATAAGGGATATGTTTTTTACTATGCCAGTATACCCTGGTATTATGAAATCATTAGACCAGAATTTTGGCGGATATGCTGGAGCATCTAGGCCATATTGCCACGTTGATACGGTTATTCTGTCATCTACCTTGAATGGTCGCGTGACTATTATCATTATGCCTCCGAATATGTTGGACAGGACGTTTTGCGACGCAAGGCCCAAGATTAAGCCAGAGAAGCCGCCTGCAGCCAAGGCAGCCCCCAAGCCTATTTTGAAATAAGAAAGGAATATGAGCATGGTCAACGTGTAGCCGGCAACTTTTATTATGAAGCTGAGTGATGACGCGTTATGATCGCCTACGGATTTTGACATCCCGTCATATACTGCCTTTGATATTATTGTGGTTATTGCAAGCCCGGAGATTATAGCTATAATGCCATAGAATATGGGCGAATACCCAATTGGTACCAAGTGCAGCGATGCGAGCGCGTACATTATTGCTGCAATCATTATTATAAGAATTACAAGGCTTGCGGATATGCGCATATGCTTATTGGTTTTATGATTCATTATACCAAACATACAGAGTGCCAAAATTATAAAAAGGCTTTGACAATGCGCAATGTAGAAAGGTTTGCGCTTTGGCACTGAACAGCATATTTTCCCAATAAATTTATGCTTTTACTTTTTGCTTTAGGTTGTTTATTGGTTCATTATGGAAAAATCCATGGTTCGCCATGAAGTTCTTTAGTATATACCTGTCTATAGGAGTAAGATCATCGCCCCGTATTGTCGATGAGCCACGCAAATCGATACCGCGTATTGCAGTTGACCCAACATCTCTGAGTGCATCAATGTCTACGAACCTGTAATCGGTATGCTCATCGCACAGCTTTATTTCTGGGACGTCAGCCAGTTCAAGGTAGAACAATGCTATCTTTAACGTAATTTTTTTGCCGCCAGTTGAAATATCATAATCGAACCTGCAGAGATGCTTTATGCTTTCTTTTTTTATTTTTGGTATGCCAGTCTCTTCTATTGTTTCCCTGTATGCGGCATCGATTTCAGTTTCACCATGCTTCACGTGTCCCGATGGTATGCACCATTTTCCCGGAAAAAGTTTTGCTTCGGGGCTTCTGTGCAAGTAAAGAACTTTGTTGTTATATGCAGGTATTATGCCGACTATGTCTGTCTCTTTGTCTCCAAGGCCGTTCATAGATATCGCAATTAGGTTTTTGCAACGCCCTTACTTATACATACGCACGCGCATCGACAATAGACGTTAGCTTATACATGTGCCTGTTTTTTTGCCACTCGCTGCCTTTTTTAATTCGCCATGCTTGCGCAAATTTATTATATAGACTTTTACACCCTTCTTTGCCATGCGAATTTGCTTCAGTTTTCCAGCCATTCCACCGGTAACATCAATAGTTCCACCAGTATCGGCGTCTGATATGCTTAGCTTCTTTAAGTCCTTCTTTAGGATAGAGCTTATGGTCCTTTTATCCTTATCGTAAATCCCATCTACATCTGTGCCGAAGATAAGCTTGCTGGCGCCCAATCTATTCGCCAGCAATACCGCCATGTCATCCCCAGAAAGTATTGAAAGCCCATTTATAGAGTCTATCGGAGCATCACTGTGCATCAAAGGGATAAAGCCCATGTTTAGATAATCCCTTAATATATCAAGATTTTTTACGATTGCCTGACCGGATTCGATCTTAAAGAATGATGAAGCGGAAAGGGCCATAGGCGCATAGCCTTTGTCTATCATGGCTTTTGATATCACATTGGTTACCTGTTCTACATTGTACCTAAGCAAAGCCCAGCCATTTTGGTTGTTTGACAGTTTTGAAAGATTATACTTTTTTGCTATGCTGTGGCCTATATGCCCTGCCCCCTGTATTATCAGCACTTTCTCTTTTTTGGGAAGCTCTTTGGCTACATTCCTTGCCACCACGTTTACGAAAGACTTCCCTGTGCGTTTGTCACTGAACGCCGAGCCGCCTATCTTTATTATTATCGCTGCCAACACCCTGTTTTATTATAGGCAATATAAGTTAATACAAGTATTTAATTCTAGAATCAGTTATTGCAGTATAACAAAAATAAAAGTTTATATATTTTTATGCTCTATTTCAATTGTGAAATTGCTTATTGTTAATAACCTGACAGTGGAGCTACCCGAACTGGATAAAGCACTTGCAGATTATGCTTATGATATGATTGACTCAAGCAAAATTAATAGATCGGCTTTTAAGAAATATGATAAGATAATTCTTTCAGGTGGCCATACATTTAATGTGCTTAATCCTAATAAAACATTTCAAAATGAGGCAAAAATAATAATGGAATTCAAAAAGCCTTTGCTTGGAATCTGCCTTGGTTTCCAATTAATATGCAAGATTTATGGCGCACATATAGAACAATTAAAGGAATATGAACACGGCCTACTCAAAATTAATAAAATTAAAGATGATATTGTGCTGAGTGATATACCTAATTCATTTTATGTTTTTGAGAACCACCATAATAGTGTAAAAAGTATCGGAAAACAATTGATTCCTCTTGCAGTTTCCAAACAAGGCATTGAAATGGTAAGACATGTTTCTAAACCAATATATGGCACACAATTTCACCCTGAACATTTTGGAAAGAAAAGCATTGGTAGGAAATTAGTCAAGAATTTTATTGATTTTGGTAACTTACCCACATAAATTACTGAATTTCGAGTGATTGATCCTGCCGGAATAATGTCGCAATACTTCTGACTACTTTGGAATTTCCAATAAATGATAGGGCAAGAACAACAAGTGAAAGCACAGTGTCCCTTTTTTTACCATCCCACATAATCAAGCGACAAATTACTTCTAGCTAAGCCCCAGGAGGGAGTTGAACCCTCGGCTTCTTGTTTTCTTGCGTCCAGTTGCACATGCTGAATGGACCATACGAGACAAGCACTCTACCACTGAGTTACTGGGGCCTGCCTGCATACAGATAAA
>JAMCYW010000009.1 GCA_023473255.1 Candidatus Martarchaeota archaeon
TAGTATAAACAGCATAAAGAATACCATAGCTGTTTTTTATGGGAGCGGGCTGATAGCCAAAGCTTACAAACTTGATATAGTGGCAGAACCGGAGGACATTGCGAATAGGCTCGTGATAAGCATGAACCGGTATCCGGATATACCATTGGCGTCTGATGCATATAAACAGCTGCATGCCTATTTTTTCCCTTTGCCCATTCTTCCAGGTGCCCTCGGAGGCTTCAATTCAGGAAATATCTTTGACATTTTTAATTGGCTTATGCTGGTGTCGAATTTCATGCTTGTTATAAGCTTGTTCAGAAGGTAGTTCTCTGCAAGAGGTGCAACTAGCTTGTTTGTGCACGCCTGCTCTATTGCGGCTTTTGCATCCTTTCCTGACATGGAGCTTATTATTTGCCCAAGCGACTGATAGTTCTTTTTTGCATTAGAGGTTGCAGTTTCAGCGAATCTGTCAAGCATCTCCGTATTTATGCCAAGGAACTTGAACATCTTGCCATCTATAGTAGTTCTTATGCCTGCCATATGGAATACGACTTCCTCGGGCTTGGTGTTCTCCCTTATGCCGAGTTTCCTTATCGATATCCAATCCTTATACTTTGCCATAAATTCTATGTATTCGGTAGGGTCATCCACAAATATCACTTATTTGACTGCAAAACATAGTATCCTGCTGCTTTTTCCCTAGCCACTCTTTTAATGGCGCCCTTTTGGACCAATGCAACAAGGGTGTTCGTAACCAGGCCTTTCGGCCTGCTGCATTTCCTCATCACGTCATCTGCAGTCTTGATGCTGGAATCCTTTGTTGCTCCGAGATCCTGAAGCGCCTTCAGTACCAATTGCTCATTTGAATTTAGTTCTGCCATGCATTACACCGCTAAACTATTTCTTTACCTTTGCCTCCTTTCGCTTCGGCCTAAGGCTCTTGTAACCGCATTTCCTGCACATTTTGCTTCCTACCTTGTTTCTAGACTTGCATCTCCTGCATATCACTATCTTAGATAGTTCAGCATCTGCTATTGCAAACTTTCCCATATATAAACACCGTTAAATATCACATATGCTAATTTTTGATTTTGATCTAT
Organism: Candidatus Martarchaeota archaeon; assembly: GCA_023473255.1. Classification (GTDB taxonomy): domain Archaea; phylum Micrarchaeota; class Micrarchaeia; order Micrarchaeales; family Micrarchaeaceae; genus JAMCYW01. The sequence goes on from JAMCYW010000009.1 coordinate 1,083, forward strand.
TCAATAAATAAGCATTATTTATTACGCAATAAAGGATATAAACTTTGCTGTATATTGCAGAAGATGGATATTTTTATTTATATGATGGTTATGCCTTGAAAAAAGCTGAAAACCTAAGAAAAAATTAAACACATTTTACAGCAATGCTTTTAAGCGTTTTTATTACTTTATAAGCATTCTTAAGTTATCAGGTGAAAAAGAAATGAAAAATGTTGCAGGAGTGCAAAGTTTGCAGAAGCAGATACCTAGGGTAATAGGAAAACATGTGTACGGCAACCTATACGACATAGATGAAAAACAGATAACAGATTTGGACTTCCTGAAAAAGACAGTAGTTGATAGCGCAGTAAAAGGCAACCTGCATATAATAGAGATGGTTTCAAAAAAATTTGCGTCTTATAACGGAATAGAGGGCGGCGTATCCATAATCGCACTGATAGAGGAGAGCCACATAGCGCTGCATACATGGCCGGAAAGCAACTATGCCACACTTGACATATATTCGTGCGGTGAAAAAAGCAGCCCTGAAATAGCATTCAAATATATAGTAGGAAGAATAAAACCCAAAACTTACAAGATATTCAATGCCGACAGGAGCAATTAACAATGTTCTTGATAAAAACCCCAAAAGCTTTTTAAATCTTTTTACTTTATTATATGCAGGTGTATTAATGTTAAATATGCGATTGAATCTTTTGATGGTGCTTGGGCTATTTTCTATGATGGTTACAGCAGCATATGCATCAAGCTATTTAGGTGTAGCGTTTCCTAAAGTTACGCCAAGCCATGTTACAATGTATCTTAATGATAGCATACTTGTAAATTATACTTTTACACTGTACAACGGCACGGCAGGAACGACATACCCGGGAATACCAAATGCGCCGCAGCTTGCAGCTGATGGAGTATTCGCATCCGTTGCACCTATAAGCGGTGTGCCCCCATTCAGTGGCCTTATGACGATATACACAAAGCCCAATACAACCCCAGGAAATTACAGCGTACAGCTAGCAGGTGGCGGGCAAGACACAACTACGCACGGCATAGCAATAGTATATCTTACAGTATTGAGCACAGAGAAGCCAGTAACTAGCGTAACTACAACAATACCAGCTAATTCCACAACGTCCCACACAACTGTGCCAACAACTATAGTAACGACATTAACGACCATACCGCCAACAGTGCCTGCACTGAATACTGATTATATAGTAATTGCAATAGTAATAGTTATCATAATAGTGATAATAGCTTCAGTATTGGTATACAACAAAAGGCGCTATTGATAAATAGCGCTTTTATCCTATTTTTTCTTTTTTCCATTCATAAGGCTTAATAAGTTTTATTATCCTAAAGTATTGCTCATTGCACAGAGTGTTGCTTATGACCGAATTGCGTTTTAATACAACTGCCGATGTCAAGATACCAGACAAACTTATAGACCAGGTAATAGGCCAGAAACGGGCCACAGATATAGTAAAAAAAGCAGCAAGGCAGGGAAGGAATGTATTGCTGATAGGGGAACCAGGAATTGGAAAGACAATGCTTGCGCAGGCGATGTCTGAACTTATTTCTGGAACAGATCTTGAGGATATACTTGTCTACCGGAATCCGAATGATGAGAATGTGCCAATAGTAAAAGCTGTGAAGACTTACCCGGATGAGGAATCCAGGAAGAAACTCGGAGATGGGCAGGGGAGGCAGATTCTGCAGAAGGAGAAGATAGCAAACAGGATGTCGCTGGGCAAGGGCACTTCATTGATAACGCCAATTGTGCTGATATTGGTAATAGGATTGTTCGCGCTTTCATTAAGCGGCATACTCACAGGTAATGAAATAATAGTAATTGCCGCGCTAATATTAGGCGTAATGATATTTGGAGCCATGGCTTTATTCATGAGCGGCCTGACGAGAAGGATGGGAATGCCAGGCATGGGAGACATGAGCGAGCCCAAGCTCATAGTGGATAACACTGGAAAATCGCACGCCCCATTTATAGATGCAACTGGATCGCGCGCAGGGGCGCTATTCGGCGATGTAAGGCATGACCCGCTGCAAAGCGGAGGGCTCGGCACCCCTGCACATCTTAGGGTTGAGAGCGGAGGAGTACATAAGGCCAACAAAGGCGTATTGTTCATAGACGAGATTTCCAGCTTGGAGCCAAGGTCACAGCAGGAGTTGCTAACAGCAATGCAAGAAAAAAAATATTCTATAACAGGGCAAAGCGAGATGAGTTCAGGCGCTTTGGTAAGGACAGACCCAGTGCCGTGCGATTTTATACTTGTAGCTGCAGGGAACTTATCTGACCTACAACATATGCACCCAGCATTAAGGTCAAGGATACGCGGATACGGATATGAAGTATTTATGGATTCAACTATGCCTGACACAGTACAGAACAGGAACCTCCTAGTGCAATTCATAGCGCAGGAGGTGAGAAAGGACGGCAAGATACCACATTTTAACAAAGAGGCGGTTGATGAACTGATAGAAGAGTCAAGAAGAAGGGCGGGCAGGAAAAGCAGGCTTACGCTTGTATTCAGGGATTTGGGAGGATTGATAAGGGCATCTGGGGATATAGCCATAGAGCATAAGAGGAAATATGTCACTAGGGAGGATGTGCTTGCGGCCAAGGGCCTTGCCAACCCAATAGAATCGCAGGTAATATCCCAGGAGATAGACTTCAGAAAGGACTACAAGGTTTTCAATACATCTGGATTCAGCGTAGGAAAGGTCAATGGATTGGCGGTAGTCGGCAGTTCAGTAATGTCTGCAGGCATCGTTGTGCCCATAGTTGCAGAGGTAACGCCTGCAGGCTCAAGATCAGAAGGCAAGTTTATACCTACAGGAAAATTAGGCAAGATAGCAAATGAAGCAGTCAAGAATGTCAGTGCAATAATAAAGAAGCACATAGGCAGGGACGTTGCAGGATACGATATGCACGTCCAATTCCTTCAGACATATGAAGGCATAGAGGGCGATAGCGCAAGCATATCAGTCGCAATAAGCATAATATCTGCAATGGAAGGCCTTCCAGTCAACCAATCAATAGCAATGACAGGTTCTCTTTCCGTAAGGGGAGCAGTGCTTCCAGTAGGCGGAGTGACAAGCAAGGTTGAAGCTGCAATAGCATCCAACATAAAGACTGTAATAGTGCCGGCAAGCAACAAGGATGACATATACATTGCAAAGGCCAACCTTAAGAAGATAAAGATAATTCCGGTAAAGACCCTCGCTGAAGTGATTAGGTATGCAATAAAGCAGAGCAAGAGGCGCGACGAAATAATAAGGGAGCTTAACAAGCACGAGCGTGAATGATATGCCTGCAGAAAAGAGATCGCCCAATAAGACGGAAAAGCTTCTTGAAGGGCTTGGCAATAGCATACTATCGGATATAAAGGGCGGAAAGAACCCGTCATTCAGCGCGACTACTAGGACCAAATCGAACATATTCTACGACAAAAAGGAAGGTTTTCTCAGGCTTGGCAGCGCAATGGAAGAGCACAGCTTCATAAATTTGGCGCAATCGAAAAGGTTTATGCAGACAATAGCAATAGCTGCGAAATGCCACAGCTTCATATCGCAGAACCTCCACGCCTCCATAAGGGGCCTTTTTTACCAATTGAAATTCTCACTTGGCGAAGACGTTGACGAAAACATATTCGACGAGCAGAGCGAATCTAATCCGCTAATAGAAGACCTTGAGGTTGCACTTGGTACAAAGAGAGAGAATATGAATCTAAATGCAAACAGGAAAGGGGTACTTGCTGGAAATCTTAGGATCATTGACAATTACGGCAACGAAAGGATAGAGATCGATGCAAGCAAGATGGGAAGAAGCGGATGGGCGATACCGAGCGATGTTGACAACGACATAGAATTTGTAGACGTTAAAGCCAAATACGTATTAGTCGTAGAGAAGGACGCATTGTGGCAGAGGCTTAATGAAGATGGTTTCTGGAAGAAAGAAAATGCAATACTCATAACGCCGCAGGGGCAGGCTGCCAGGGGCACCAGGAGGCTCATAAGGAAGCTTGCAGATATGGGCCTGCCGATATACGTATTCAACGACGGCGATGCATGGGGATGGTATATTTATTGGACAATAAAGACGGGCAGCATAAATCTGGCTTATATAGGCAAGGACATAGCCACCCCGGAAGCCAAATTCATAGGCGTAACTATGGCAGACCTGGAGAAATATGATTTTCTTAAGAGCATGACCATGGCTGCAACCGAAGTGGATATAAAACGTGCCCAGGACATGCTCAACTACCAATGGATAAACCAATACCCAGAATGGGTGGCGGAATTGAAGCAGGTTTTGAAGATAAAGAAAAAACTTGAGCAGGATTCGCTCCAAGGGCCAAGATTGACATTTGTAGACGATTACATCAGGGACAAGATAAAGAATAGGGATTTCCTTCCATGACCCTGGCAATCAAATCTATTAGTGCGCTTATGATGCATGTTTTGCGAATGCACTGCGTTCAGACTACGCTTAGAGTGGTCCGTTTTTTGACTGCATTTATCACATGCCCATAATCCCTGTAGTGCGCCATTGCAGTTAAAGTCACAGTATATTCTCCTGCATCTGTCTTTATGCCGCCATATACGTCAAATTTAAGCTCGCGCTCCTCTCCCGGCTGTATGTCGCCTATGCGCTGCTCGCGCTCTTTTATCATGCCAACTTCATCCAAACCAAGCTGCTGGGGCAGCTCCAAAATGAGAGATGTCAGCAGTATCTCCTTTGTGGCATTCTTGATTTTTACGATAAGCATTGTAGAGCTTCTCCTTCCAGAATAAAGCTTGTATGGGACCCATTCCGAGCTGATCTTATACGGGGATCCTTTGGTCAACTCATTTCCCGCATCCTTTTTACCAAACAGGTTGAATATCGGCATTAAAACACCATTCTATTATATATGATTCCATGAACAGGCTTTTATATTTTATCGTTTAAATATTATTTATTAAACGGTTGCGGGCCCAGTTATGCCAAGGAAGTATAATCTTACGAAATATGATGTGCTTGCAACCATGATTCACAAGCTTTCGATGAAGGAGCAAGGCTTGACTCATGGTGACGACGATAATCCTAACCAGGAGCATGCACAGCTTTACGATGATGAAACTCTAAAGGCCATAGCGGTGCTGATAGCTTCTTTTTCTTCGAACCACTCGTGGCAGACATACAGATATATAACAGTGCATGGATCGCCGGGAAATTCGAATGCGATAAAAGAGGAATATTCGGAGGCTGAGAAGAACCGCTGGAAAAATGTTACGCAGTATGATATAGGCGAAGTAGCAAATACCAATCTGCCGGACAACGTCTTTTCGGAATGGCTCTTTTTTAATGTGGCTAAGGAGAGGCACGACACGTATAGGAAAGCGTGGGGGATACTTAAGGAGCAGTTTTCAAACCAAGTGGAAGCCGATTTAGAGAACAGCGAATAGCCCTTTTTGAATAGCGGAAGTTTTATTTTGAATAGCGGAAGTTTTTATTCATGGCTTTTTTGCCCTCAGTAGCATAGGGAAGATTTTTAAATACAGGAATACCGCAATATTCAATCAGGTATATGCTTTTTTTTAGTATGATTTATAAACCTTAATCGGAAATAGCTATTTGCAACTTGGTTTTGGGTGTTGGAATGGTGGCGAATCTGGTAATAAAAAGAAACAACGAGAAGGTGGCTTTTGATGAAAGCAAGATAACGCATGCGGTGTATATGGCTTTTGCCGACGTCTATGTTAAAAGGAGCGAAAAGGAGAACATGGACGAAGCGAAAAAGATAGGCGCGGAGGTTAAGAATGCGCTTGACGCATCAGCCAAAGGCGAACTGCATGTCGAAGAGATCCAGGACCTTATTGAAAAGGTATTGATGGATAAAGAGCCGAATGTGGCAAAATCCTATATTCTCTACAGGCATAAGCGCTCTGAGATAAGGCTTTTCAAGAATTCTATCGGCATACAAGACGATGACCTTAAGCTTCCCATAAACACGCTTACTGTATTGGCAGCAAGGTACCTGCTCAAAGACATAAATGGCAAGGTTGTTGAGACCCCAAAGCAGCTCTTCCAGCGCGTTTCTAGGGCGATTTCATCTGCAGACAAGGCATACGGAAAAACCGAAAAGCAGATTGAGGACATTGCAAACGATTTCTATCAAGCGATGATAGACTTCAAGTTCATGCCTAATTCGCCCACGCTTATGAATGCAGGAGCGCCTTTGGGCCAGCTAAGTGCGTGCTTTGTGCTGCCTGTAGCTGATTCCATACCTGAAATATTTGACGCTGTGAAAAACGCGGCAATGATACATCAATCTGGAGGAGGCACTGGATTTGCATTTTCACGATTGAGACCAACAAATGATATAGTAAAAAGCACCGGCGGCGTAGCATCTGGCCCAATTTCATTCATGAAGGTATTCGACTCTGCAACTGAACAGATAAAACAGGGAGGCAAAAGGAGGGGGGCTAACATGGGCATACTACGAGTAGACCATCCGGATATTCTTGATTTCATAGTATCAAAGGAAAACGAGGGTACGCTCAGGAACTTTAACATCTCAGTAGGCATAACCGAAGAGTTCATGAAGGCAGCAAAAGAAAACAGGGATTATAAGCTGGTAAACCCGCGAAACGGAAAACCAGTAAGCAAGCTCAATGCCAGGGCAGTCTGGAATCTCATAGTCACAATGGCGTGGAAGACAGGCGATCCCGGACTGGTATTCTTAGATAGGATAAATTCCAGCTATGCAAATCCTGTGCCAAAGCGCGGGCCGATAGAATCCACGAATCCGTGCGGCGAGCAGCCTTTATACCCGTATGATTCATGCAATCTGGGATCAATAAACCTTGCAATGATGGTCAAGCCAGTAGATGGCCATTTCGAAGTTGATTGGGATGAGCTTAAAAGAGTTATAAGGATAGGCGTGCATTTTCTTGACAACGTAGTAGACGTGAACACATATCCGCTCAAAGAGATAGAAGAGGTAAGCAGATCGATAAGGCGCATAGGCCTTGGAGTCATGGGATGGGCAGACATGCTGATAAAATTAGGCATAAGGTATGACAGCAACGAAGCACTCATGCTTGCAGAAAAGGTTATGGACACAATATCGGACACCGGCAGAAAGATGAGCGAAGAACTCGCAGTCGAGAGAGGGCCTTTCCCCGAATTTAAGGATAGCATATGGCACAAACTCGGCCACAAACCGCTTAGAAATTCTACAGTTACAACAATAGCGCCTACGGGCACCATAAGCATAATATCAGGGGGGGCATCGCAGGGCATAGAGCCAATCTTTTCAGTAGTTTATATGAGAAATGTACACGACAGCCTAGGATCAAACCTGATAGAAGTAAACAACGAATTCGAGAGATATGCCCTGGAAAATAATTTCTACAGCAAAGAGCTCATGGAAGCCCTTGCAGGCAAGGTATCAATACAGGATGTCGAAGACATACCTGCAGAGATAAGAAAGCTGTTTGTGACAGCATATGATATATCTCCCGAATGGCATGTAAAAATGCAGGCAGCATTCCAAAGGCATACGGACAACGCAGTATCTAAGACAATCAACTTCCCAAGCTGGGCTACGCCTCAAGACATAGACAAGGCATATTGGCTGGCCTACGATCTTGGATGCAAAGGCATAACGGTATACAGAGACAGCAGCAAGAGCGTCCAGGTACTGCAAGCAGTAGACACGAAGCAGAAGCCTCTGCTTGCTTCTAAGGAAAAGCACATGCACAATGAAGATAGGGCCATAACCATGGAAACATTAAGGAATGGTGCAAGCAGCTACATAATGTCAAAGAATGAAGAGGCAAGATGCCCTGAATGCAATGGGTTCATGATTGCAGGCGAAGGATGCTTTACCTGCCCGAAATGCGGATACAGCAAATGTGATTGAAGCCGTTTGGCTTCTTTCACATGCATAAATGCCGTTAGCTTATTGCCCGTTTATTTATAAACCGCACAGCCTTATGTTTGGATGGTGTCATTTTGTAATGACCTCGCATCCGTCTTTAGTTACAAGCACTTCTGCTTCAGACTGTGCAACCATTCCATTTCCCCCTTCTACAAGCACAGGGAATGGCTCTACTGCTCCTGCACGCATCAGTTCGCTTATTGACAAGTAAAGCTCAAATTTGCTCTTTGCGATGCTGGAGAGCCATCGCAATGCAAAGGGCTCGCTTACGTACCTGCTTTGTATGGCTTCAAGCATTGCCCTCGATGCACTCTGCCTCACACTGGAAGGCTGCGAAAACGCATATATCTCTATTATATCGCCATTTATCACCATGCCTTTGCCCTGCTGCGTAGTCAAGAACGGCTCTATGGCTATATACGTGCCTTCTTCAAGTTCAGTATCATCCCCATTATCGTAGTTCGGTATAAACGGGCTTGAATGAAGGTCATGTATCCCAACGCCATGCCCGCCAAGATTCTTTATGGGCTTGAAGCCGTATTTTGCAGCTACGCGCTCTATCTCCTTGCCTATATCACGCACCTTTGTGCCAGCCTTTACTGTACTTATTGCGTTCTGCAATGCATCATATGAAGCGTCTGCCAGTTTTTGGTTATTGCCAGACAGGTCTATCGTAATCGCGCAATCGGCAAGCACACCGTGTTTCCCGGCGCCAAAATCCACCTTTATTATGTCATTCTCCCCGAATGTTTTTGCATCTTCAAAACCTGGCGTATAATGGGCAGCCTGTGCATTTACCGATATGTTTGCAGGAAACGCGATATCAAAACCGCTTTCAGACACAAACGATTCCAGCGAAATCGCCACATCAAGTAATTTTACGCCTGGCTTTATCATATCCTTTGCCTTTTGAAGCGCCTTATATGATATTGCCCCTGCCTCCAACGCCAATTTTTTATGCGTTTCTTCGTCTATTTCAAAATCCTTTTCGAATTCGTTTTTATCAACCATTAAACCACGGTAAAATCATTAGAGTTTTTTCTGGCTTCCATCATTCTTTAGATCATCTTCCTTGAAATTAAGTTCCTTCAATATCCTCATAGTGGCTGGCAGGACCTGATGGTTAATGTAATAGTCAGCATCATAATCCTTTGCGTATTCTTCAAGCTCCGCCTTGTCAGATATTGAATTGCCATGCTTTGTTATAACATAGCTTATGACTGCGTGCTCCATCTCATCCTTCGTCTTGAGCTTTGCTTCGACAGCTTTTTTAGCTGCGCCCAGTTCAGGAGATTTGGAATCATAATTGTCTATCGATTTCCTTAACTGGGTGCTTATTGCCAATTCCCTCAATGGTACCTTGCCCCCCTTCAAATCCTTCACTATGTCCTTGACTATCTGCACCGCCTTTTCCGGGTTTCCCTCCTTGAGTATGGTTTCCAAAACCTTTCTTTGTGTATCCCTTGCAACTCTCGACCAGTCTCTTCTTACGAGCTCAAAGCCCCTTATTTTTATATAGCCCTTATCGTTTATGAGTGCGTATTTTTTCTTTGCTCCTGAAGGCGATTTTTCGGTTTTCTTGCCTACAAATATGCCCCTGACATAAAAGTCTTCCAATTCAAGTTCCATCGACTCAGGAAGCTTTGCATTGAATCCTTTTAGGAATGCCAGCGCTTCGTCCTTTGTCTTGTTGCCCAAGAGCATCACTATCGAATCTGTGTCTCCATATATTACCTTGAACCCCATTGCCTCAGACGCCTCGATGGCATCATGGATGTACTGCCTGCCATATGCCGTGACGCTTGCGGCGCAGTCCCTCGAATACCATCTGGATCTTGCATAGCCCAGATAGCCGTAGAACGAATTTGACGTTATCTTCAATGCCTGCGACCTAGAGCCCAGGTATATGTTGTCTTTGTCCTTCTTGTAGAGCTTCTTGACCTCCGCCCTCTGGT
>JAMCYW010000028.1 GCA_023473255.1 Candidatus Martarchaeota archaeon
GAGAAGAACCAACGTTGCGTTCAAAAGGAAACTTGCACCTTGAAATGAGGCCAAAACACGTATGGATGTGCGATCATATATTGGAGAAAAATTCTTCAGACTCCTTTTTGAATTCGGCTTCATTGGCCAAATGCCCATCGAATCTGAATGAACCCTCAAGATAATGGCCTCCTGCAGTCTCATAAAACTCCTTTAAGAGGCTCTTTTCCTTGGAAGCTATCATTATGGATGGCCCAGTATCTGCGTTAAGGTAAATGCCCTCATTTTTGTCCTGGAAATCAAGGATCTTTCTTATTAGCGAAATGCTTTCCGGAGTCTGGACGATGAGGCCTCCGGATAAAAGCACTGAATGAAGATTAAGCGAATCCTTCTGCCCCCTCTTAAGGAGATATTCATCATCAAAGCTGTTTTCTACTGCTGCATTCAGCGCAGCATATTTATCGGCTATCCAGCTCCCATAAAAGACTGACCTAACCGCAGTTTCGTGCGCCTTGTCGGTTGCGATGTTCTGGCTGTTCGGGAATATCCCATAATAAAACTTCATCGGGTTATCCCTTAATTTTACTGCAAAGCTTTGATCAGGATCAATCCCTGGATAAGACAACCATATTGAAAGCCCATTAATGCATGCCCTTGTGCCAGATCCAGATACGAGTTTGGCAAACCTCGAAGCGATGGATTCTTTATCTGCAGAATTGGGAAACACGTTTTCAATAAGCGATGAGGAGGCTGCTGCCGCGACTGCCGAAGATTCGCTCATCCCCTTGGCATTTTCATAACGCCTAAAACGCCTGATATTGAACTGAAAACTGCCATGCAGGCCAAACCTTTTTTTAAAGTAGCCCAATGCCCTGTCGGCCTTCGCCTTATACGTGCTTGAAGTTTCTCCATCAAGCCTTACCAAGTCCCTGCCCTCTTCTTTTAGATATCTGCATGACGCAATGCAATAGGAAAAATCGGTGTTGAAGGAGATCGAAGGATTGAAAGCAATTTTTTCATTTTTATCATAAAATCCCAAAAATTTTTCAAAGGCTTTAATCGGATAAGATGTCGATGTTGTTGTTTTCATGTCTTCGGTTTCAGGCAAGTCATAAACGATCTCTTTATAGGCTCCAATTTCCATAAGGGAATTTTTTATCTTCTCGCCTTTCTCCTTCAGTTCACTATAATTCAAATCAAATCTCTCCATAATCTTATGCACCTTCGGAAGCCGAACCTGCGCATGTTGGAAAATTTCAAATGCTCCCTTCGGGATTTGAACCCGAGTTTCGGCCGTGAGAGGGCCGCATCCTTGACCGGACTAGATGAAGGGAGCGCATTATAATTATATGCTTTTTATCTTTATCGTCGCATTATCTTGTGGCTTGGGATCTCATACGGCATGAGCCTGTCCTCTATGAAGCCCGTAATCCCGAATCCAGATTCGCTATCGAGTTTTATCATGCTTTCGAAAAACTCGCTCTTTTCTTTTTCAGTATTAATAGGTTCAAATGAATAGTTATTTATTGCTTTTATCGCTTCGTCAAGGCGCCCAAGCGCATCTGAAAGCCTGCCAAACGACTCTTCAGGCATGGCTCTTATGGCCATCGACTTCTTGAAGAACTCTATCTGCATTGCGGCTTTTCCGGAAGAATGGCAGAATTTAAGGGGCTTGGAATACAATTCCGAAAGCATTGCCGATATTGCATCGCTCTTCTTGATGGCCCTGTTTGCCATCAAGGCCGGGGCAGAGAGCATATTTATTTCAGAATGCCTGCCTGAAATGGAAGCGTCTTCTTTGAGCGTATCTATGTAAGTGTCCCTGCTCTTCTTGCTTATATTGTAGAAAAAATTGACATATGATGTAACTCCGAGCTTTAGTTCATTGTAGAGTGTGTCCGGGCTTACCTCAATGTCTCTGTAAAGCTCGTTGGCCGTCTCCTTAAGCGTCTGCATATGCTTTGTTATCCTCTTCATAGCCGGGTATACGTCGTCGTTGTTGTAGAATTTCTCCACGTTGGCGTTTATCAAGAACGACATGGCAAGAAGGAGCGATTTTATCGGTATTATATTTATCCTGCAGCGCAGCTTGCGGCTCCTGTTTTCAGAACTCTTCGATGCCCTTGCATGTTTTGATGAAGTCTTCTGCACATTATCACTTGCTGGTCGCCGGAATCTTTCTAATATATGGCAGCAAAGCTTTAAGCCTGTTGCCATAAATGCTATCTCATGTTCGATGCCCTGTTCTCAATAGCCTCCCTTGCCGAATGCCTGCCTATTGCCTTCGCCTTCATTGTGCCTATGCCTTCGAAATTGTTCTTGCGCGCTATTTTAGCAACATGATTAAGCTTGTTTGCGTGCGCGTTGTAGGCCTTTGCGCTTGTGCGAAAGGCGCACAAGGTTTCCATCTAAGCATATGCGCGCCACTGCCGATGTTTTTCCAGTGCCTATTCAAGCTATTATATGGGCCAAATAGGTTACCCTGTCGAAGCGGTTGCGCCTGCATGCCCCAGCGTGTAGTTTATTACGCTGTCGAGTGTCTGAGGTATCGCCTGATATTTGCAGTCTACTATGAATGCGGGGGTCTCTGTTATGTTATAGAAAACAGCAAGCTGCGCCTGATGCTCCATAACAATAGGTACGCTTTCCATGCATGTATTGAATTCAGGCACATTGAGGCCTGAGCCGTTTACGATTGATGAAAGTATGTTCTCCGAAAGCGGATTCCCGTTGAACACCGTGCTTAGGTTGCTCATGAAATCGCCGAATTTCTGTTGCGTTGAAGCACATGCGAGGTACATGCCAAGCAATTGCGTTACGTTGATTCCATATTTAGAATATTTCTCTACTGAGTTGCCCTCGAATATGAACTTGTAGGTCATGTTTATTGTTGAATTGTATCTCTTGCTGGCGTTTATCGCATCGCGTATGGCCGAGAACGCACCTGGCGCATAAGGATCTGTTATCATATATACCGGATATGGGGGGCTTGTCGTGCACAGCACCTTGCCGCTTAGGCTTATAGCCCCAACGCCTATCGCTTTGTTCTGCGTATGCGACGTAGGGCTTAAAGTCTGCATGAAAGGATGCGCAAGGCTCAGGTTCTGCCCGTACAACGTCATTGAAAACATAAGCCTCTGGCCGGTGAACGGGTCCTTGTAAGGCATCGTTATGAGCCATTCGTTTTGGTTGCCCATGAACGATACGTTAGATTCGTTTGGCAGCACATAGTATGGCAGCAAGGCAAGCGAGCTGTTTATTGTAGAATAGCTTGCGATTATCCGCTCTGCCGCGCCAAGCGCCTGTGTGCTGTTGTATTTGGGCGTTATGCAGGTGCCGTTTAGGCTCGCCCCGTAGCTGCACTGCACTGTAGTCTTGAAGGTTGAAAGTTCGAATGCAAGCGCAACAAGTATTACTATCAATACGATAAGGGATATATGCAGGTAATCAAGCCCTCCGAGCCTTGAAGCGCGCTTGACTATGAATACGGGCTCCTTTGCACTTCCTTTAGCGTAGCCGCGCTGCTTTGCATTCGTTGGTTTTTTTCTCTCCATGAAACCATCCATAAATATTGGCAGACGGGCCCGGCGGGATTGCCATACGGGCATGAAATTAATCAAGAACCGCACTTTGAACCCGCGACCGTCACCTTAGGAGGATGTCGCTCTGTCCAAGCTGAGCTACGGGCCCATCACTCGTTATTGAATCCTAATCCTTTTAAGCTTTGCCTAAATGCACTTTGATTGCCGGTTAAACCCCACGTCAATGCGAATCATGGGAGCAAGCATGGACTATGCGCGGCTCAACAGGAACATGCCTGTGGCATCCTCCCACTCATAAACTGCAATCTGCGCCGTTGTATAATTTTGTGTCATATAAAACATAAAATATAAATATTTTGTGTCATATAAAACATAATATGGAAAACGATGAGCTTTTATCTGTGCTGTCGTCATGGAATTTTTGGGGCGACAAGAAGATAGATACGGGTTTGGAAAGACCGTTTTATGTCGATAAAATTTTGAACTTATTAAACGAGAATAATATCATCGCCGAAACAGGCGTTAGGCGATGCGGCAAGTCGTTTATTGCAAAGCAGGTCGTAAAACGGTTGATCAACGAAACCGATGGAAAGAACGTGCTTATAATAAATCTAGAAGATGAGAGGTTCATAAGCAGGAATTACGAGCTGTTGCTGCAGGCTTATGAATCTTATAAGAGTATATTGAAGCCAGGTAAAAAACCTCTCATTGTCATAGACGAAGCACAGGAGGTTGAAGGATGGGAAAAATTCGTCAGGGGCCTTACCGAACGAAACGAGGCAAAATTCATAATCACAGGATCGTCTTCAAAATTACTAAGCTCGGAATACTCTACCTTGCTGTCCGGAAGGCAGATAACGATATACATCGCACCGTTAAGTTTTCCCGAATTTCTGGCATTCAAGGGAATGAAAACAGATCAACTAAACATAGTAACAAATGCCGAGAAGATAAAACAGCATTTTGATGAATATCTGCATTTCGGAGGATTCCCCGTTGTTGCATTAAACAGCGAAAAGAACGAACTTCTGCTGAGCTATTTTGATACTATAATGGTAAAGGATGTCATTTCTAGGTACAGATTGAGAAATGAGGCTAAACTTAGATCGTTGGCAAAGTTCTACCTTACTAACATATCATCCGAGATCACATACAATAGCGTGTCGAGATTCCTGAACATTCCGGTGAAAACGGCACAGCGCTTCTCCGAATATATCGCCAGCTCAAGTATCATCTTCTTTGTAGATAGGCTATCCTTCTCTCCCAAAGAAAAAGAGAACAGCCCGAGAAAAGTCTATTCCATAGACAACGGCATCGCTAGTGCCATAGGTACGAATTTCATGGAGATAAAAGGGAGGATGCTTGAAAACATCGTGGCGCAGCACATATATGTGCACTGTAAAAAAGACAGAAATTCAAGCATGTATTATTGGCGCGAAAATGGGCAAAGATCCGAAGGAAAGGCTGTGGATTTTGTCTTTAAGCGCGGCAATGCCCTATGTCCTATACAAGTAAGTTATTCGGTAAGGGACCCTAAGGCGAAAAAGCGTGAGATAAGCGCGCTGATAAGATGCGCAAAGGAATTAAATGTCAAAAAGGGTATCATAATAACGTATGAGTATTCAGGCAGTGAAAAAATAGAAGACATAAACATAGAATACAAAAAGGCGTATAACTGGCTCATGGACGATCCGTGCACAATGGTTGTAGGGTAATGCGGAAACGGCATCGCCTAATCCAGACAAGGAAGCTCGCACGATTTATCGGCGGGCAGTTTACATCCTTTCTACCGCGTTTATGCCTACGATGGCAAGCATCTCCCCAATTACCTTTTTGAATGCAAGCACAAGCGCAAGCCTTGCGAGCATCCTTTCCTTAGAATCTGCCTTGAGCACGGGATCGTGCTCGTAGAACTTGCTGAACGCAAGCGCGGCACCGCTTATATAGTCTATTATGACATTGGTCTTGTATTCTGAAGCGGCCTTTTCGACGATATCCTTTGCAATCGAGAACTGCTTTATCAGCGCGAATTCGTGGTCGCTGCAGAGCACGCTTGCATCCGCGCCTACGATGTCCTCAGTTCTTATCCCTGAATTTTCTATTATCCTTGAAGCCCTGGCGTACATATACTGACAGTACGGCCCGGAGTTGCCCTCAAAGTTAAGTGCGTTCTCCCACGAGAATGTAAGCTTCTTTTCTTGCGACAGCTTCAGGAACTCGAATCTTATCGCAGATACGGATATGTCCCGCGCTATCCTGTCCTTTGCGTCATCTGGAAGATTGAACCTCGTGCCTATGAGCGAGACCGCCCTCTCATGCGTCTCCTTCAGAAGGTCGTCTGCGGTGTATCCTACCCAGGTGCCCTTCCTTCCGGCGAGTTTGGCGTTCTCCAATTCTACGACTCCATATGCGATGTGCTTGAATCCAGATGCCTTGCCTGCTTCTCCTATCGCTTCCAATACCATCTTTATGAGGTTCTGCTCGTAGCTCTGCCTCGCGTCTATGGTGTTTATCGATATGGAGCCATTCCCGAAATTCATGATGCTGCCTTCCCTGGAAGTCGAATAGAGCTCCTTTCCGTTGGGCTGGTCCATAAACTTTGAATACTTGAATGTATTATCGAGCAGGCCGAACTTCCACATGTGGAATGCAATGTCCTTCGCCAGGTAATTCGGCGCGCCGTTGCTTCTTACCAATACCTTTACGCTTTCCTTCAATCCCTTGAATTCTTCGGGAAGGTCTTTTATGTCGTTGAAGTCTATCACAAGGCAGTTTGCATATTTGCCTTCAGTAAGCTCCTTGGCAATGCCCTTTCTCTTCAATATCTGCAGCGACTTTTCCAGAAGATTCTCCCTTACTATATCGCTCTCCCAAACAAGGACATCGTGGAATATGTTGAACGCAAAGGCAGTCTTGTATTCGGCGTTGACATAGCTCTCAGAAGATTCCCTTGATATCTTAGACTCGTAAGTGCCGTCAATCTCCATGTTCTTGAGCGTCTCGTCAATCTCGGCTTTTATGTCGTTATTTTCCATGAAGGCATTAACCTTGACGTATACATCCCCTAAGGCATGGTCGTACTTCTTCGAGGTGTCCAATGCAATGCCCAATCTCTCCAAATGCATAAGCCCCCATATGGCCTGCGCGGCCTGAAACCCAAGATCGTCTATGTAGTCCTGGCGCTCTACGGCATATCCGCACGCCTCGAATATCCTCGATAATGTATCGCCGAGCAGCGCGCTTCTAACCTGGCCTACGTGCCACGGGTGCACGGGATTGACGCTTGGGGATTCTATAATCGCCTTTTTGCCGTCTCCCTTGCCTGACGAGCAGTACGCTCCATTTTTCAGCACCGCCTTCAGAACCGACGCAGAAAAGCTTTTCCGGTCTATGTGAAAGTTTATGAATCCGTTCGATGTGCCTATTGCAGATATTCCGCTTATGAGCGCCATATTTTCAGAGATGCCGGACGACACATCGGCGGGGCTCTTGCCTAATGCCTTTGCTATCTTAAGCGATATGGAAGACGCAATGTCCCCGCTGCCTTTCGAGAAATCCAATGACCTTGCAATATCGCTATCCTCTGCGCCATACCCTGCCTTCTTTATTGCATCTGCAAGGGCTTTGGCTATGCCATCTCTCAGTGCCATGTAAGGTGAATCGTCCATAAAACCACTTTATTCTACATTATGCTGTCAAAACCCTTAAGCTGCTCAGGTATCATGTCTATGACGTCCTGTGCGGTTATGTGCAGACCTTTCTTTTCGAAAAGCATATCGCCTATCTTCGAATGCATGTATACTGCCGCGACTGCGCTCTCAAAAGGCTTCATGCTCATGCCGGCATAGCTGGCTATCATGCCAGTTAATACGTCTCCAGTGCCCATGGTAGCCAGGGCAGGGGTCAAAGACTTGTTTATCTTAAGCGTTTTGCCATTGGTTATTATTGTCTCGTTGCCTTTTAATACGAGCGTGCAGCCGTATGTGTCCGCAAATTCAATGGCGCTGTGGAGCTTCCTGTCCATGCTTGCCTTTGCCAGGTCTATCCCTGTGAGCGTTTTGAATTCTCCTTCATGGGGAGTTATTATCGAATTCCTCCCTATATAACTCTTGTACAGCGCGATGCCTTTTATGGCTGATGCGTCGATGACCACTATATTGCCTTTATTTTTTTCCATAGACAACAGCGAGGCCGCGCTTTTGTTAGAGATAGACTTCTGCAAGAGCCCTGGCCCAAACGCCAGCACGTTGTGCCTTAGCATGCCAATCGCCTTTATTGCATCAGCATCAATAACATCGCCAGGAAGGCTTCTTACGATCATCGACGGGGACATTCTAGAGACGTCGCCAGCTATGCTGCCTGGCACAATGGTATGCACATATCCCGAATTGGAACGCAGTGCGGCCATTGTAGCATTGGCTGCAAACGAAGACAATATTGGAGCGCCATGGTACTCCTTGCTGCCCCCTAATATTAGTACATTTCCATTGGCATGCTTGTTGGAGCCAATAAACTTGGGCCTTGTGATTGACTTTACGTCGCCAGGCCCTGCGAAAAGCTCTAGAGTGGGAGGTATGCCTATGTCTATTATTGCAGTGCTGCCGCTGTAATGGCTGTTCAGCAGCCCGTTCTTGAGTTTGTGTATCGCAAGCACGCTGTCGGCTTTTACGCTTACCCTGTTTGCAATGCCCGTATCGGCATTCATGCCAGAAGGCATGTCTATCGAGATGATATATTTCTTAGACTCGTTCATGCTCTCTATTATATGGTATAAGGTGCTTGAGAGCCTGCCTCTAATGCCAATGCCGGCTATAGAATCGATTACGTCTTCAGATCTTTTAAGCATCTTTGGGAACTCGTCTATGTTGTCCATGTTGATATCGTGTATGTCAACTATGTCGCCGAGTATGCGGTAGTTGAAGCGCGTTGTCCTGTTTGTTATGTCATTATGGTTGCCTACGAGTGCGACTTCGACATCGGCATAATTGAGCATTCTCCTGGCGGCTGCAAGGCCTATGGCTCCTTTGCCTCCAGTGCCGACTACGAAGAGCATCCTGTCGCCCTTGTGCCTGTGCCTGAGCCCACTGGCTATCTCAAAGCCCGCGTTTTCAACCATCAGCTGTTCCCCGAAGCCCATGGCGTTGCCGTTCTCCAATATGGAATACGCATCCGTGGTGCTGAGAGTTTTTTTGGTATAAATTGTAAACTCTTTTAAGCTTTGCATGGTATATTCTATTAGCTAACTTAAAATATAAAACCTTTGCAGGGAGTAATAATGCCGAAAGTATATAGGGTCAACAACAAGCTTGCAATCTACCTTCCAAACGAAGTAGTCTCAGAACTGGGCATAATTGACGGAGAAGAGGTAGATTTTCTAAAGTACAAGGACAAGTACTTCATATTTGCGAAGAAGAGCGACATAGCGGATTCCATACTCTCAAAGCGCGAGCCCACACAGCAGTCAGCAAAAGCCAATGAAGGGAAGCAGATATCGCCTGCCGAACTTGCAATACTGAAAAAACTGGACACCCTTAGATACAGCCAGCGCACGAAGAGCAGGGTCAACGACATGCTCGATCAGGGCGAGAAAGCTACGCTGCAGGCGCTGCTCAAGAAAAGGTATATATCGCTGTTCAAGAAGGGCAGCGACCCGGAGCCTTTATACGGCATAGAAAAAGAGATATACAATGCGTTCCTGATGCGCAAGAATGTCATGGCGCAGAAGGGCAAGGCCGCGCCTCAAGCATTTCAGGCAAGCCGCACAAAGTTCGATTATGCTGCGAGTGCCCAAGCTGCCAGCGCAACAGACAGCGAAGCGATAGAGCTGCTTCAGAAGCAGGGCTTCATAGTTCTGTCCAGCGAGACTGAAGCGGCAAATGTATCGGCAGCGTTGGAAGACAGCATACATCACGGGCTAATTCTCGGAACGCGTGCATTCAACAAGAAATTCTATGTAGTGACAAGGGGATACATAACGAAGAACACGTCAGCCATACTAAATATAATAAGGCAGAAGAGCATGAACGTCAAGGACATAGCGAATGAGGCAGGCCTTGAAGAGGACGGAGTGCGAGCGATATTGTACATACTTGCGGAGAACGGAGAAGCTACTGAGCTTAGGAAAGACATATTCAAATCGGCCGAATAAGGCGCTCACGCATATATGAAATGGTCTATTATAAGTATTATGAAAGCGAACGCTACGACGAATCCTATAACTATCTTAGGGTTCACCTTCGGGCCTTTGCTGGGCGCATCGTAGAAACTCAATACTCCTGCCTGCGATTGCGGCGATGATAAGGATGCCATTTTAACCAAGAGCTAATGTCTGTCAAACTTTTTATACCTTGCGCAAAAATCATGGCATTGCTCCAATAAGTAGAAAAAGGTTTTTAGCCTTTCAATACTATAGGGATTCCAGTGTTGCAATGCGAATGTTATTAATCGTGCTTGCGCTTGCCATGCTGCTCTATACGGGCGCAGGCAATGCGTCTACCGTTACATTAGTCGGGTCGTGCCATGCGTCATTTAATGCTGGAGCTTCCAGTGGCGCCATAAGATTCACTATCTCAAATATTGGCAATGGCACTGCAAGTAACATTATCGCCGTGCCGCACATCGATGGTGCATCAACTAGCAATTTATCAGAGGCATACAGCCTGCTGGCTCCATTTTCAAACCATACATTCAGCTTCACTCTCTACAACGCGTCGATTCCAGGGATTTATCCTGAATACTTTACAATAGAATATGCACAAGGGTCTGCGTCGGTGTTTGAGGTCTTCCCATGCCTGAGCGGCATAAAGGCAAATACTACGAGCCTGGTAAGCATAATAGGCATGTCAAGGAAAGGCAGCAAGATAATCGCAAACATATACAGCCTCTCATCTGAGCCTCTTAACGTTACGCTGTCTGCGGTAGCGCCGCCTAATATAGGAATTTCATCATCCAATATAACCGTGCTTATGGAGCCTAATAGCGAATACAATGCAACATTCAATATTACTTCAAGGAATATAACTAGTTACGGGTCGATTTCAAACGAATCATTCACGTTTTCCGTATTTATCTCATATATAAAGAACAATCTTCATTACTCGTCGCTTGGGGTAATGCATATACAGCAGAATGCTCCAGTTTCGCATCCGCTGCCTATATTCCTTATTGGGATAACGGCAATATTCATAGCCGTAATAGCGCTGATAGCATTGTCTTTATTCAAGGGCAAGGGGCGCAAGAGCGTAGATAAAGAAGCAGCTGGTAAAGATGCTCGATAATAGACATCCGTACATAAGCGTTGTCATACCTACGCTCAATGAAGGCAAGAACATAGGCAAGGCAATATCTGGCGTAAAGCTGATGCTTAAAAACTACAGGTATGAAATACTGGTTATAGACAAGCATTCTACCGACAATACTGTAAGCGTATCAAAAGCAATGGGCGCACGCATACTGTATGAAGATAAGGGCAAGGGTTTTGCACTGATAAAGGGCTTCGGGGAAGCAAAAGGGAAAATAATAATATCGATGGATGCAGACCTTTCGCACAGGCCAAATGAGCTTAAGCTGCTTATAGCGGCAATAGAAGCCGGATACGACATATGCATGGGGTCTAGATTTCTTATAGGAGGGGGATCGGACGACATGCCGCTGTTCAGGAAGCTCGGCAATAAGGCATTCGTGCTTCTCGTAAACATCATATACCGGGCGAACTATACAGACCTATGCTACGGATATAGGAGCATGAACCGGGAGGCTTTCAAGAAGGTGCATCTTACGTCTAATGGCTTCGGGATAGAAACCGAGATAAGCATAAAGGCGAAGAAGGCAGGCCTTAAGATAATAGAAGTGCCCAGCTATGAGAAGAAAAGAACATACGGGGTGGGAAAGCTGCGCTCCTTCAGCGACGGCTATGCCATACTGAAGACTATATTTGGAAACATCGGATAACCTGCCATATAATAATCAAATGGTCGCATTCTGCCTTTCTATGTAATAAAGCCCGTATTCTACCCCTGAAGGCGGATAAATATCTGTCCTTATGGCTTTCAGCGCAGTATGGTTTTGTATATAGCTGCATGTAGACTCTATGGGGCCAAGGACGCTGCACCAATAGCCTACATCAAGCACGAAGCAAGGATATTCGTCTGCGTATTCGGAATAAAGCCTGCCGTTAAGGAGATTGCCTATCTGCGTAGCAGATTTGCCGTTGACATTGAAGAGCGTAGGGTCTGCAGTGAAGACAAGGCATGAATCTGGTATGAGGTAACTTGAGTTGTATACGAAGTTCTCGTAGAACCTTGCCCCACCTGCCTGAGGTATGCTTGAAGGGCTGATTGAAAGCGGCATTATAAAAGATGAGAATGCATATGCCACGAGGAGCAGCGCCGCTGCTGCTATGACAAGCTGTAAATCCGTTTTATTATTGTGCATGCTGATCATCCATATTTTTGCGCTTTGGCCTTCCAAGCGATATCAATGTTTCCATTCCGAACCCTGCGAATATGCTTGCCTGTGCAATCAGGCTTAGCATGAATCTCCAATCAACTCCGTATACAACGCTGCCTGCGTAGAATGCCGTATAAATCAGGAAGAATGCCAGGAACCAAATGCCAAGCGCCAAAAGCTCCCTTCGCTTCCTAAGTATAAACATCGATATGGCGCCGAATATCCCAAATGCGGTGAATATTATGGGCTGCATCACGTAATCAGATTTATACGCGTCGAACCAGAAGAAGAAATTGCTGCATATGTTTGCGCCGAAGTTCTGCAGGTTTATTGCGCTTTTCGCCACTACCGTGTATCGCAGGTTGCAGCTCTCCTGCACATATGCCCCTTGGAATCCGAAGGAGCCGCCGACGAGCTCGCTGTGCGCAAACCCGAGCTCAGGCGATATCGCCATTGCAAAGACAAGCAGCATTACGAGAGCCTTTGTATTGAAGAGGTTATCCTTTACCATCGATATGTTGGCTTTTATAGATGGCATTATGCCTTTATTGTCTAGAACCACATACATAAAAGGGATGACAACGAGATACACGACGGCATCTACCTTCATGTATGCGAGCAACGAAAGAGAAAAGAGCGCCAACCCGAACGTCCAAAGGGTTTTCTTTCTTAAGAAGATCAGCATGCAAAATATCGATATGAGCGAGTAAGCCAGCATCGTCATGTCTGACGTTGTAGGCATGGCCCATACGAGCATGACTGGCGACAGGGCGATGAAGAGCTCAGAAAGCAGCGCTATCCTGCGCTTGCCGAAAAGCACAAGCGCAGAAAGATATGTGAATGCGACTGCAATGGCGCTCAGTGCAAAATTCGTATAATATGCCGAATACCTGTGTACCCCAAGGATTAAGAAACCGATGGCAAGGTTGAACGATTCGCCTATGGGCTCATGGAATATCTCTCCGGAAAAGCATGACGTCATAGTTCCATAGTTGCACATCCATGCCTGGCCTGTATGCAGCAGGTCGAGAGCCATAGCCTGATATATTGCGTCGTCGAAGAAGAGCTGCTGCGTAGGCTTGACTATCATAATCTCAAGCACCACGAAGGCGAGAACAATGACCACCATGAGCAGGACGTGCATCCTGTCCAATCCATAGTTTGAAAGCACTGAACGTATGTCCTTCCTCGATTTCACAGCTGCTATAATCGTGCCTGCCAGAGACGCCAGTATGCCGAAAGTGAACAGGTACTCCTGCAGGCCTGGCGATATGGCAACCATCATATACCTCTCTTGTTGGTTACAGTTATGCCGTTTATGAACATGTATTTAGTATTGGTCTTCTTCATGGTGAGCAGTGCATCTTCTGGGTTAAGCACTATTGGCATACCGTGTATGTTGAAGCTGGTGTTCAGCACTATGCCAAGGCCCTGGTTCTTTTTCACCGCTTCCAAGACCTTTGCATACAAGGGGTTTTCGCCTCCTACTGCCTGCGGCCTTGCGGTCCAGTCAACGTTTACAGTGGATTTTGCAATGTGCTTAGCATCGGCATTAACGGGATACGCCATAGTCATGTACTTATCGATGCCCTTCGAATCGTATTTGACTACAGAGCTTATATCGGATTCGAGTATGGAAGGTGCGAACGGCTGGAACCACTCCCTTCGTTTAACGTAGAGGTTCAGCCTGTCTTTGACGGAATCAGAACTGCTCGATGCAATAATGCTCCTGTCGCCCAGCGCCCTGGGCCCGTACTCCATCCTTCCCTGGAACCAGAAGACGTAATTGTCATTTGCTATGAGCTCTGCGGCATGCTTCGCCTGATCCTCAGGATTCTCCTTTTCGTATTGGAACTGCCTATCGGATTTTATTACGCTCTCCGTCTGCTCTTCAGTGTACGCATCGCCAAGATATGCATCGAACTTGTATTTGGCATTTCCCGTAAGCATATGGTGGGCATATAGTGCGCTTCCAAGCGCTATGCCTCCATCTCCCATATGTGGGAATACATACCAATGCTTCAGCGCTTCAAGCCTCCTGAGCTTCATGTTTGATTTGATGTTGGAAAATGTGCCTCCGGCGAACGCCACGTCGCCTATGTTGAACCTGTCTATCGAATTGCTCACGAATTTCATCAGCACGTTTTCGAAGAGCTGCTGGGCCATGTATGCGGTCTGTTCCCGCGGCAGCTGCCATGCAGTCCTTTGCAGCATGTTGAACTGCTTGCCAGGGCCGTATTTGGCATTCATGCTCGTGCCATGGACGCTGAAATATTCCCTGAACTTATTTTCTTCAAACGTGAACGGGTACGAGTAGTCCGCCATAGCCATTATTTTGCCCTCGTCCTCCAGTTCGCGCATGCCTAATATATTCGTTACCTGTTCGTAGAATATGCCTATTGAATCCCTAGCATTTATCTTGACATGCCTTTCAAGCTTCCCATTATCAAATATGCTTACAGATCCGGATAGCCCGTCCCCCAATCCATCTACGGTTATTACGAGCGCCTTGCTGAACGGCGATGTGAAGGCTGCGGTTGCGGCATGTGCTGTGTGGTGCTCTACTACGTGCAGCCTAAAATCCTTAAATCCCATATGCCTCAATTTCCTTGCTATTATGCTGCTGCTTATCTCTCTGCATAGCGGCAATATGCCTATAGACGTCATTCCATATTTTAGTTCATGCCTGAAGTTGTCGAATTGCGGCTTGGGTATCTTCCTGCGCCTGAAAAGGTAGTATTTTTCCTTCATGCCCGGGTATATTCTTTCCAGGGTCTTAGTAAATTCAGTAGTGCTATACGCTATGTGCTTTATCTCAGAGGGCTTGAGCTTGGCATATGACAGTGCGGCAGTTATGGCATTATAAGGGAATTTTACCTCCAGTTTCCTTTTGGTAAACCTCTCCTCGTTTGCAGCGTAAACTACCCTGTTATCTTCAACCAGAGCTGCCCCGGCGTCATGGCCGTCCCAAATGCCTAAAACATACATAATATCAGCCAAATCAAAACAGTAAATGATTATGCGATAAACAGTTTATAAACCTATACTAAAGCACATAAGCCTGCAATAATTTCAGAAGCATAGAAAAGTATTTATATGTGGCATATTCATAAATATTGAAAACCCGAAAGAGTGTTAATATGAAATTTTTAGATGGCGTTTTGATGGGCATGGCAATGACCACGACCCATAAATATTTTAGGATGCTGATGCTGTTGGCCGCGATAGGCTCATTTGCTACGGTGCTCAGCAGTGCAGGGAACAGCCTTACAAGCAACGTACTGGCGCCAATCTGCGCAGTGTACGGTGCTGTGCATTCTGCGATATTTATACTTGGCCTTACGCTAATGATATTAGGAGGTGCGCTATACGCAGGTTCGCATATGATGCCAGGGACAAGCAAAGGCACTCTCCAGGGATACGGAATGGGTATGATACTCGGCGGCGTAATAGGCGTTGTAATAGCTATTGCATCTCCTTACATATTGGGGCTGATTACTAGCAACAACAATATAACTGCCCAGTGCTCTTAGCAACAATATAACTTCCCAGTGCTCTTAGCAACAATATAACTGCCCAGTGCTCTTCTTAATGAGCGGGCATAGCGCGCTTTTGTGGGATTTGCAATCCCACATTTTTTAAATCCTAGCTGCTATTATTATTATGTCTGTGATAGCCTTGAAGAACATACTTGCTTATGCATATGAGACATACATGCAGAACATAAAGTACATACTGCTCTTTTCACTCTCATTTGTCATAGCGTTTATCATACCTGTATTCGCTGCATTCCCTACATACAATGATGCAGGCGCAATATTCATAAGGACTGCAAGCGTATACTCAAATTTCAACCTTTTGGACATAGCCGTGATAGTGGTGTCAACACTCTTTTCGCTTCTGTTCCTGAGCTTTGCGGTCGTTGCAATAACAACTATAATAAAGCACAAGCGCACAAGCACAAGGATAACAAAAGAGATAATAGAAGGATTGGAATCATACACCGGCAGGGTGTTTGCCGTGGTGCTCCTTTTTACTTTTGCATTAATGGCGGTAAACGTGCTTTCGTATTCTACGCATTATTCGGGTCTGCTGACCGCTGTCATCGGGCTTGCGCTTACCCCGTTTCTGATATACGCGCCATATTCAATAGTAATTGATGAAAACAGGGTAGGCAGATCAATAAAGGCGAGTGCAAAATTCTTCTTCAAGCGCTTCGACTACTTCCTGATATGGCTCTTGACTGCGATAATACTGCTGAGCATAGTGGATTTTGTATTTATAACCTTGAGCGGGACTATGCTATCAAGGTATCTTGTGCTGGTGGTGGATTCCGTATTTGTGCTTCCATTCCTTGTTGTCCTCCAGGCCGAGATGTATATGCGCAGGTTTGCCATGCTCAATAGGTAATAAAAATCTTTATTGCTAAAGTGTAAGCATGCCGAATAGGCGCATTGGCATGTTACTTGCCATGGTATTGCTTGCAGCGCTTCCAGCCGGCGCTATCGCCGGATCCGCGATTTCCTCTTCAAGCGTTACGAATTCATTGCAGAATTCATACTGCATAATAACCCAATCTTATAATACGCCAATAGGCGCCTGCATAATGAGCGCCCTGCCAATCGCGCTGATAGGCATACTGCTTTCTATGATGCTAATAGCCGTCTCATACATGTTGGGAGAGGTATTCAACATAAGCAATCTGAAAGGGTGGTACAAGGGCGAACTTTGGGAGGTGGCAAAAAGCGTTGCAATAATAGTAATAATATTTGCGGTGCTCGTCATAATGAGCGGCATAGCCGCCACGCTTTATGGGCTGCCGTACAGTACATCGCTGACAGGTAACCAAGTGAGTGCATCCGGCATAGTGCTCAACAATCTTGTAGGGGTATATACTGCCACAATGAATGATTACATCGTGCCTCAATATTCTGTTGTCAACGGGGCTCTCAACGGCATGATAGGCCTGTCGCTTGCCGTAGGCGCGCTCAAAAGTTTTACATATTCCCTATACTTTCCAATACCGATACCATTCGCAGGATCGCTGGATTTTGGCTCTACTGGAAGCATATACAAGAGCAGCGTAATAGAATCGCTTGCAGCAGCGCCTAACCTGTCATTTGTGGTAGACATAATATCGCTGATTATAATACCTATAGAAATACTATTTTCTCTTCTGAGCGCGTATTTCATAGATATAGCTGCCATAGGCTTATCGGTATTTCTTCCTATAGGAATAGTCCTAAGGGCAATTCCGTTCCTAAGGGGAATAGGTGGCACCATGATTGGCATAGGGATAATGATATCATTGATATTCCCATCCCTATTGCTGCTATTCAACATTCCTGTATCTAGCCTCATGGTGGGCCCCACTCCGACTGCCCAACCCGCATATTCGTGCAGCAGCAGCAACTACGTCTACTGCCTTATCATGAACTTTATCAGTACGACTACAAATACCATACTGGGTGCGATAAAGAATATGGGATATTCGCTTACTGGAGCATATTACGGGCTGGCAACGTTTTTCTCGTCGCCGCCAAGCATATTCCCTGCGCTTAATTACATAACTGGCGAAGTAGAACAGGTCATACTGCAGTTCATACTGCTCATACTGGACATAATAATAACGATTACGATCGGCAATTCAATAGCAAAGATGCTGGGCGGAAAGGTGCGCCTCGGGATAGGTAAATTTAAAGTTGCATGAATAATAAATTATGATAATGGTTGGTGTTTGTTTTGCTTATAAACAGTTGCGCATTGTTCGGAGGATCGACATACGTAAATAGCTGGCTCGGCATAAACTACATGGTTATAGCTGCATCATTCGCCGTCCTTGCTTTCCTATACATGCTCGCCAGGTTTTTCCCAGGCGCAACAAAATCAAAGGTGTCTAGCTTATTAAAGGTAGACATGGCCCAGTTGATGCTCAGCATAGTCCTAATATTGATACTCTTGGGCATGTCGCAGCTTACGTGCAATATAACATCTTCGCTAAGCCAGACGCTTGTCGGCACGTCCCTGTCTCCATTCCAGTATGCCGATTTTTATATAGGAAACTTAGCAATGAACACAGGGCTTAAGCTCCTCGGGACAATATACAGCACATCTGTAACATATGCCATAGACGCTTCGGTGCTTACCAGGATTGGAGAAGCATCCCCTTTGCATAGCTTAGGCAATGCATCTGTCGTTGGCATAGACATCAACATAGGGCAGGATTTCGGGGCAGCGTACGGCAGCCTTTCGGATGTCTATTTTGATTTATTCGCGCCCTTTACCATAGTGGCCATCGGCGCATTATTCCTGCAGTACATATCGTTGCCGCTCATAGAATTTACGGCTTTCGTAGTCGTATTGCCCATAGCGCTGGTCTTGCGATCGATATCGCTTACGGGCTCTGGGTTGCGAACGACAGCCAATGCATTCCTGGCGATAGCCATAGCTGCGTATCTTGTATATCCTTTGATGATAGCATTCAATGCGTATGCGATACACTGGATATTCAGCGGAAACAATCCCTTATATGGGTGCACCGGATGCATAAGCACTGCATATTCGCTGAATAACCTGCCGTCATCATCATTCTTCAATTCTGTATCGAGCCAAGGCGCAACCTTTGATGGCATTACTACGCCGGCAATAAGCTCGCTCATAGGCAGCACATATTTCAGCAACCTGGGTGCGCAGTTCGACCCGATATATGTGGTAAGCAGCGCGCAAACTTTGATAACGGAGATATCGCAATTTATATTCACCGCCATATTTATGTTCGGCATAGACATAACTGTAACGATAGGATTCGCAATGGGTCTGGCTAACGGGCTCAATTCTGGAGTAGAAGGCGCAGGGTCATTCTGGGGCAGTCTATGAGGTTGGTATGATGTTTGACATATTGGGCATTGGAAAAATAATACTTCAGCTTCCATCATTCAGCAACGTGAAGTCAGACTTGATACCTCTGGCGTTCATGGCCCTGCTTTTCGATTCTGTGATAATAGGCATATGGTACATTGTCGCCACGCTGCTGCAGAACCAAGGCGCAAAGGAGTCCGCAAAGAACGAATTCTACCAGTTCGTCGGCACAATAGTCATGATAAGCATAATCATATTCGTCATAACGACCTTCGGCGTCATATTCTACAACGGGCTCAATTCAACATCGCTCATGGACAGCTCGTCCATATACGCACTGTGCAATGGCATAGCTGCGCATTCGCAGCTGGGCATATTGAACCCTGCGCATTCGGTGACTTCGCATTCCGCATCGCTGCTGGTCCAGAGCAGTTCGTCATCTGCATCTTTTCCAGGGCTATGCAGCCTTGTAAACTCCCCGTCATCTTTGACTGAAATGGTTGACTATCCGCTGGCTGCGTCAGGGGTAATAATAGCAAACATGACTAACCAGACTGCAAATAACATGAACAGCTTCTTCATATACGATGCATTCCTCGGATTTCTGGAAACGGTCTCCCCAACGATAATGTACTGCGGCAACCCTGCCTTTCTGCTGTGCCTTGGCCCTATTCCAACGCCTATGGTATTCTTCCTAACCGTTTCTTTCACCCCGTACAAAGGGATAAGCCTTATATACAGGACTCTTGCAACATTGGGCTCGGTGCTCAACCTTGCATTTGAATCGTTCATAGTCCAGCTCAATTTCATTTCCATATTCATTTACGCATGGCCGTACCTGCTGTTCATAGGCATCATATTCCGCGCGACCGTATTCACGCGCAAGATAGGCGGGCTTTTCATAGCCGTAGCCATAGGCGTTATCCTGTTTTATCCGTCCGTGTTCGCAATAGAATACCTATCATTAGGCAACGGGATCGGCTCCGCTCTCACCGCAAGCTCAAGTTCTACCATAAGCATAGCGTCAGCCTACGGCTTCAATTCCCTGTTAAGCGAAAATACGACCTATATACCTTCGTCTGTGTACAACTCCATATCAAAAAGCTATAACCCGTATGTAGTCAATTTCTACGACATGCCTCAGATAAAATATGCAGGCAAGGCAAACGGATGCTGGCCTTCAGGTGGAAATTTAATATCAGCTGAAGCTGAAGACATAGCATACTTGTTCATACCGTTCAGCAGCATAGCCTCGATGATCAATGTGGCTGCGTCATCTGTGATATCGACCGATCCGATAAAATCCTTCTATCTGCCATCGTACTGTTCACCGGCTGAAGCTGCAGATACGCTTTACACTCTAATGGACGAATACGGCGTCATATCCGTATCGGCATACTTTCTGCCCATAATCAATATACTGATAGTTATTACTGGTATAATAGGGCTTTCTGGACTTCTGGGCGGGGATACCGAATTGGCAGGTCTTTCGAGGTTGGTATGATGCATGCTAGAATCATAAGGAGCAAAGCCATCTTGTTGATAGCTGCGGCGCTGGTGTTCTTACAGCTTGCAGTGCCCTCAGGTGCAAGCACTGTAAGCGCATGCACGTTCAATTCTCAAGTAGCTGCAAATTTCGACGGCGCAGGCGCAATGATAAGCATAGCGCTGCTGCTAATACTAACAATGTTCATAATAACCGGCATAACCTATGCGTTGTCATCCGTCTTCAAGCTGGACAAGCTTGCAAGGTTCAGCAGAGTGGAGATAGGTGAGATAGCTGTAACATTGCTTATAGTGCTCATATTCCTGGGCACATTTTCTGCCTCCAATGCAATATCTGGGCCAAGCTCTTTCTTCCCTGCTGCAAATCATCCAATAAGCTCGCAGACATTCTCGTCAGCGTGCGAAGGGCTTTCTGCAAGTTCATTTAATCTGGTGGGCCCTCTGATAGTCTTCGGCATGCAACAGGAGGTCGTCTCTCTATTTGCATCTATAAGCATAAGCGTATCGCCGAACTTTTTCGGTTTCAGCGTAAACCCGTTTATGGGCCTTAAGGTTATATCTAGAGTATTAACATTCGCAATGAGCGTAGGCACAGGATTCATAGGCCTCATGGTGGGTATGATTGTAGTGCTTTATATAATATACGGGGTCTTTCCGCTGTTCTTCTTCATAGGCATAGTGCTGAGGACAATACCGTGGACAAGGGCTGCAGGCGGCTCATTCCTCGGGCTATTCATAAGCTTCTACATTCTATTTCCATTGCTCCTGCACTTCTTGCTGGCTGCCAATATTGTTGCAATTCCGACATCTACACAATCAAGCACCAGCAGTGCTTTAAGCTCAACCGCGTCCAGCGTAAGCCAAGAGTTTTCATTGGGCCCTTTGAGTGTCTTATCCGATCTTGCAAACATGGTCAGTGTGCTTCCCTCGCAAGTACTTAGTAATTTCATAACGTATATAATAACACCAACGATATTCACGTTGGTTGCAGTAGCGATATCGCTTATAATCGCATTCGATTTCAGTGAAACCATAGGCAGTTTCCTCGGTGCATCGAGCCTTACATCAAGTAGGATGTTGAACAAGGTCGTGTGAAAACATGTCAAAAAGAAAGAATTCAAAGAACATGCAAAAGTTTGCCGGTGCGGCGCTATTCCTATTCGTTATGCTGTTCTTTGCACTGCATGCGCCATATGTTTCGCATGTGCCAATGCAGGCAAACTCAATACTATCAACGTACCATTTCGCATATGCCCTTCCGAATTTCGCTATGGCATCTGTATCGGCAAGCAATTCGAATGATGGCGCAAGCAGCACAGTGCGCAATCTAAGCGATGTTGCGTTTCTTCCTGCATGTGCTTGCGGCAGCACCATATCCCGTTGCGGCGTTACGGAAAACGCATGTGCATGCCCGTCCGATTGCCCTGAAATATCCACTTTAGTGTTGTGTGTCGGCTCTGTAGGCAACCGTGGAATCGAGAAATACTGCACATCATTACCGCCTCCTCCTGCATTCTCTGTATCTATATCTCCTACATCTGACACATATTACATAGGACAAACCATATCGATAGCTGCGTCAGTCTCTAACGGCAATTCGCCATACTCATACCAATGGTACAACGACACAACCGGAACGCCGGTAGCCATTTCGGGGCAGACATCATCGACATATTCCGCTACTGCATCAGCTACGGGCAAATTCTCATATTATGTTATAGCGACGGACAGCTCAGACAAAACTGCGCAGTCTTCAACAGGCCAGTATACCGTAGTCAGCATGGGGGGAACTCTTTCGCCGACTAAATCCATATTGGATGCAGGCCAAAACGTAGAATTGCAGGCATCGTGGGTTGGCGGAGTTCCAAATTATATTGTAACATATTATTCCGGCACGTCATCAAGCTGTTCTTCCGATACAAATGTTGTTGCATCCTACTCGAATATACCAACTACGGCAAATTCGATATATGTATCTCCTACGTCATCGGCATACTATTGCGTTGCGGTGACCGACAGCGTTGGCCAGACGATAAGCATTGGGCCGTCCGACATAACTGTAAATCCTGCCCTATCAACTCCAACCATATCTTCTGCAAGCACGACATACGATGACGGGCAGACAATAACGCTTGCAGCTTCGGTATCCGGAGGCACGCCTCCATATACTACATATGAATGGTTTAATTCTACAAGCGGCACAGGCATTCCTGTCCAAATATCATCATCTTCGACATACACCGAAATTGCAAATGGCAGGGGCACCTTCGATTATTACGTAGACGTAGCCGATTCTGCAACATCGCCTGCCGTTTCACCGGATTCAAAACCTATACAGATAACGGTCAACGGGCTTCCAACGCCTACGATAACGCCGTCTGGGACTGCGATTTCGCAAGGAAGCAGTGTAACGCTCAAAGCCTCTGCAACTGGGGGCACGCCTCCATACACATACCAATGGTACAACGACACTTCAGGAACGCAAATTCCCATAACTGGGGCAGAATCTTCAGAATACATATTTACGACTTCTTCATCTACCGCATTTGGGCTGTACTATTATAGCGTAAAGGTGACCGACAGTGCATCGCCTCCGCTTTCTGCCATATCTGCAGAAGCATCAATAAACGTGCTCCCTAAAGCATACCAGAGCCTTTTGGGCGCCCCTGAAACATGGCTCTCCATCGCATTCGTATTTACATTGATAGTAATACTGATAGCAGCCATAGTGTACATGCTTGCAAGCGTCATAAGCAGCTCTAATGCAAAGAACTGGGCGCGCATCCAAATATACGAAGCGGTCTTTTCGGTGGTGCTATTCATAGCATTCATATCGGTAATAGGCGTATTCTTCATAAATCCACAGGCAGCATACAGCAGTGCGGGCCTGGTGCCAAGCACATGCTCTGCTACCGATATAAATACACTTTTCAACATGTCTGCTTGCGATATCGGCGCATTCAGCAACACTGCCTTCGGATATTTTGGAGGTTTATTTTATTTGGGATACGTAATAGGATTCGTTCCTGGCTTTGACGTCGTCGCGCACGTCCCAGGGCAGATGGGCATCTCAGTCAAAGCAGGCTTAGAATCGGTATTCCCCAAAAGCCTGGAAGCCGGGCTTTCATTAGCATTTTCCATGATACTATTCATGCTAATGCTAAACAACATACAGCTTATATTGATAGCGGGGTCGTTCTTTTTCCTAGTTGTATTCATCAGCATAGGATTGCTGATAAGGGTACTTGGATTTACAAGGTCGTTCGGAGGCGTACTGATAGCATTGGGCTTAGGGCTCGGCATAGTCTTCCCATTGCTTACGAGCATAACATACGGCTTTATAAATGTCCAGATGCAGTCCCAAGGCTTAACATATCTGCTTTCCTCAGCCAATCTGGCGACTTTAGTGGCTGGATTCCTATCGCCTGCAACTGCAATAAGCGGCAGCGTATATATGTTACTGATGTCTATGGTGGAAGGCATAGGCTACCTTGCGGCTGGGCTTACATTCGTCCCTTTTATAAATTTCATAATATTAGATGCTTTTATAGTTGACTTTTCAAAAGCAATAGGAGAAAGGATAAACTTCATGTCCATGATGGGCGGACTGATATAGTGTTTGCATGATCCGCATAAAAAAAATAGCAAGGAACACGCTTTTCTTTGCAGCCGCAGCAATGCTGGTTATTGTGCTGCTGCATGCAGCTAATGCGTCAACCGCTACACACGCTATAACGCCAGTATCCTTAAGGATTATAGGAGGTGGAGGAACTGGAGGCAAAGGGGCTGGAAGCGGAGGAGCCGCTTTAACCCCTCCTACTGTATCTTCTCAATGCGCACTGGTGCCGTTAGCAATATCCGCTAGCATAGAGAAGAACGAATCATGGTACTGCCCCATAAACGAGCAGGTATACAGTGCGTGGCTAAACTATCTGCCTCTGGCACTTATAGTGCTGCTGCTGGCTTTCTTCATTGCCTCAATGATATTCATGATAGGCACTGCATTGAGGAATCAAAAGATGAGAAATTTCGGGATCGGCGAGATATACGAGGTCCTTGCAAGCGCGCTGATAATAGGGCTTTTCGTGTACATAAGCGCGGTCATGTTCGGCATCGTGCCTGCCGTATTCGTAGGCAATATAAATCCCTTTGCGACATCACTGCACCTCATAACGAGCACGATAAGCTCGGCTGAAAATATTTATACATCGCTTTTCAACGTCTACATGACAGACGCATTCATAGGCAGCATAAGCGTGTCAATAACGACACCTGTCACAAAAACAGGCGCCCTTACTAGCCTGATCGAAAGCGCCCAGCAGATAATATTAGTCCTATTCATGGCTCCGGCACAGACGCTGGCGTCATATATTGCAGATGGCATCTTTGCGCTATATGCTGAATACTACCTGATACTGTTCTTTGCAGTAGCCGCCGTCCCGGTATTCCTAATCCCAGGAGTCATCTTCAGGGTGATGATACCGACAAGGGCATTGGGCGGGATGATGATAGCACTAGCGCTGGGGTTCTACTTTGTGATGCCCATAATGTTTTCAGTGGCATATTATTTCACAGCGCCGCAACTGATGTCGCAGCTCAGCGCTGAGTCATTGCTGCTGAACAGGTTCAGCACGTCTAGCGTGCAGCTCAGCTCTATCAATCCGTCAAACCCTGCCATGGGCGTCCTTAGCGAAATAAACACATCGATGCAGAGCTTTTGGCTTCTGATATTGTTCTATCCTACGCTGATAATATCTGTCACATATGCATTCGTAGTGCAGGCTGCCAACTTCATCGGCGGGGCAGCACAAATGGGCGGAAGGATAAGGGGCGGATTCATATAGGAAACAAATAAAAGGTTTTATACCAATAAGTATGAATGCAGTTATATGAGAGATTTGGATGGCTAACAAAATCGTAAATTTCCTTGGGCTACTCATGGTATCTGCGATGCTTCTAATCATAAGCGTTGTCCTTCCAGTATCCATAATGCCGTATTTCGCAAAGCTCATACTGCTTCTCCTTGCTGTCATAGTTGACATACTTGCATTCTCATCGCGATACTATGCCTATCTGCTTATGCCGATATTAAAGCAGAGGAGCAGGCACATAATATTGAGCAAGGAGGACGCATATTGGATGGCTACATCTGCAGATTCAATATTGCACAGGAACAATGAGGATTACATTGCAACGGTCTACATATCGATACCGCTGTATCTATCAGCTACTGAGATGCCTGACGAGCAGAAGCTCGAATTTTCAAGGCAGGTGAGCAGGCTTGTAGGTATTGCGCGCGATCCTGTAAGATTCACAAGCCAGATGTATGTGATGAACAAGGATTCGTACATACAGCAATTGCGCGACGCCATAAATTTATCGGAAAACGAGGAAGCCGAATTGGAGCAGAAGCCTGATGCATCGAAGGATGCCATTGAAAGGGTGAAAGGAAAGACTGCAATGTGGAGGAACCTTCTGGACAGCATAAGCAAGGATCTCTCGTTTGAGCTTATAAGCTATGCTTCGGTATCCGGAGTGGGCAGCAAGGAATACGAGGCCGTAAGCGTTGCCCAGCAAAAAGCAAGGGAGCTGATGTCAGGCATAGGTTCAATATTCGGGATTACGCCGAGCATAATAACCGGCATGCAGCTCAAGAAGTTCATAGAGCCAGATTCGCTTATACCATTCTCTACGGTTACGGAACAGATAAACAAGAATCTTGAGGAAGAGGTCATATAATGGATGAAGAAGGAGCAATATTCCTGATATTTTCGCTTATGCTCATACTCATAGCGTTCTCTCTGCTGTCGTCATTCGGCAAGGGGATATACCCTATCATAGCCGTGCTTATACTGGTTTTAGGCGTAGTGATGATACTCGCTTTAAACTGGGCTGATTTCATTATAATGCCGGGGATTACGTCGATGCTGGGCATCACGTTCCAGCCGGCCAATAATTACTACATAACTAAGAGGCAGGACGCAGTTGTGAAAAATGTAAGCGGGCTCTTCTATGCCACTGGATACGTAACCGCGAACATATTCGGCTACCTGTTCAAGGAGGAGAGCGCGCCTGAAGAGGATGAGGAGCGCCTGATGCTCGCCCCAGAATCATATGAGCGCCTCGTGATGAACATCGATTTCCCATATAAGTTTCATGTGATATCGTCAGGCATGGACATACAGAATGTTAGAGACGAACTTGAAGGCAAGCGTTCCTACCAGGAATTCGAGATGTCCCGCGCTTTGCAGGGCAACGCCAACGAGGTTACAATAACAGACATACAGAGGAAGATGAACGTAGTGCAGGCAAAGATAGACCGCATATCGAAAGGCGAAAAGCCAATAGCTACGCTTATGTATATAGAAACCACTGCGATAGGGGTAAGCGAGAAAGCTGCGTTTGACGCATTGGAGGAGCAGGTGAAAAGGCTGCAGGTAGCATTCAGCGCATTCGATCTTGAGTTGCGAAGGATAGTGGGCAGGGAACTTTACACATTATTCCAGTTTAATTTCGCATTGCCTGTATCGTTTGCAGAAGAAGCCTCTCAGTTCAATCAGCAGAGTTGATAATTTATTGCATTAATGAATTAGGGTTTGAATATGACATTGTTGAAATTGCAGCATATAATGAGCAACGAGATTGCAAAGAGGGCATTCCTTTCCAGGCCTCCCGAGCCTCCGTCAAATGTGCTGATAAACGATCCTTTCCAAGGCATATATATAGGAAATACGAAGATATTCAAGGTGCCTTTCAGCTGGACATTCGCAAATGTCACAAACCCGCACATAGCGGTTGTCGGAATAACCGGCGCAGGCAAAAGCTATTTCGTAAAAACGTTTTTGATACGCGCCAACTACGTCTGGGGCACCAATGCTGTAATAATTGACTGGGCTGCCGAATACAAGGCATGGGTAAAGCAGAGCGGCGGCACCATAGTATCGCTCGGCAAGGGCGACTACATAAACATCATGGACCTTTCAGGCATGAAGCCACTGGACAGGGTCAAGCAGATACTTACCGCATTTGACATACTGACCGACATAGGCATGTATCCGGAACAGAAAAGGCTTACTGAAGAAGCCCTCGAGCAGGCGTATGTCAACGGAGGGTTCAACCTTTCCGAGCGCGCCCCTGACGGCGTGGATGCGCCTACCATAAAAGACGCCATATCCCTTCTTGAAGAGCATCTGCAGGAAGGCACATATGAATATCCTGCAGAGCTGGAAAATGCAATATATAGGCTGAGGCAGTTCGCGCGCGAAGGCGAGGACTATTTTGCAAGGAAAAGCACGCTAAATCTATCAAAGATTGCAGAATCCGGAATGGTGGACATAGACCTGTCAGGATTGCCCGACGAAAGGTTCCGTGCCCTCGCAGCCCTCTTCATATTGCAGACATTAAAGGAGAGAATGCGCGTAGAAGGCTGGAGCGAATCTAAAGGCATAAAGACGATGGTGGTGCTGGATGAAGCATGGAAGGTGGCAAGCGACGAGAAGAGCGATGCCATAATGATAGTCAGGGAAGGAAGAAAATACCAATTCGGCCTGATAGTTGCATCGCAGAATCCAACCGATATAAACGAGGCCATATTCTCTAATGTGGGCACTACGTTCATGCTTAGGATAAAGTTCGAGAAATTCATGAATTACCTGCAGGGGTCTATGAACTTCTCAGAGTTCATAAGGTCTGAGATAAGCAAGTTCGGGGTAGGGCAGGCAGCCGTGAATATGGCGTTCCAGACTGCGCAGCATTTTCCAGAGATATTTATACTTGGGCGCATCAAAGGCGAGGAGCCGCTTTATGTTTATACATTGGATATGGCCGATGTGCTGACGCAGAGCGAGCTTTCAGCCGGCATTATGCAGCGCGACTACCAATTCGAAGGCGATGAGCTCAAGAACAAGTTCATAGAATATAATGTGACGTTAGAGGTAATAAACGCAGTATTCGCCCAGCTTGATGCGCAGAAGCGCTCTATGAAAATGCTTGATTTTATAAGGCTGATGAAAGAGAATGGAGTTAACAACAATGACCTGGTAACGTTCCTTAAAAGCATAAGCATAGAGGATACGCTGATAGCCAGGATAATATCCGCATCAGGTAGTTGAAATGGCAGCTAAAAATATCGGATCATATTCGATAACGAGGCCTGAATTAAGGCGCATATTGGTAGCATACAAGGTCGATGAGAAGAATGTGGAAAAGCTGTTCTCCGATATGGAGAAGGCGCACAGGCACATAAATATCGTCACGTTTATATCCCTGCTTGAGAAATCAGACATACAAAAGCCTACAATATCTAACATATTGAGGAGGCTCGGGATGGACGATGTGAAGATAAACAACGCTCTCAACATGGCAGACGAGCAGAAGCTTGCATCAGAATCGGGGCGCATATACGAAGCCATAATAGACTTCGACTGAGAGTGGCATATATGGACAAAAATTACAGGTGTATCCTATGCGGGCAGGAGAAGAATGGCATACCGGTCAAGGCTGACTATATCATAAACGGCATAAGATGGTTTAAGCGCAACGTGACCAAAAACGAGAAGCATTATACTCTAGTGGTGTGCAAAGACGATTATAAAAAATACCACAAGGCGCGCTCATCTTTCATCAGAAAGCAGGTCGAATACGTAGCGCTTGGCATAATATTTACCATAATGCTTGCCATAACCTCGCGGGGAAACCTGACTGGCATATTCGTAGGGGTAATAATAACGTTGTTCCTGTATTTCCTGTCATTGCTGAGTTATATGCCTCCACTTGCGCTGCCAAATAAATACGATGATGCGCCCAAGTAGCCCACAGTTCAACGCTTTTATAATTAACTGACAATAATAAGTATGCAATGCGCATTGGAATGTGCTCGCCCGAGATTGTGATAAAATGGTTGAAAATGTAGGAACCGTAGAACCAAAGATTTCAGAATTTTCCATAAAAGGGACGCTGTTAGGGGATTTTTCCGCGATGTCAAACAGGTTTTCTACGCTGCAGATGTTCTCAATAAAAATAAATCACGACAGCCTTGTATTGCTTACTGTGGAAAGCAGGGACATACAAAAGAATCCATTCTTATTTTTCATAATAACATTCAAGGCAGACGCTATAGAAGTCAAATACTCGATAGCGCTGGATACGAGCGAAAAGATGAGGCGCATCTATGTTGTCAAGAACCTTCTCTCCGTACTGTCGCTTGTAGCGGATCTCTATTCGCCAGACCCAGTATCATTATACCAGTATGTAGATTCATCGATAGATGAATTGACTGGGTCGCTATCGCAAAGCTACAGTGCGCTATTCAATAATTATGATTCGCTATTCAATGAATATAGGGAGCTCAAAAGGCTAAACATAGAGCTTGCATCGTCAAACAAGAACCTTACTGCCCAGGCAACTGAGCTCAGCGCGCAAAATAACGAGCTTACTGAAAGGCTAAAGCAGCTTGAGACGTATTCCGACGAATCCCTGATGGTCATGATTGAGGAATGGATAGATTCTCATAACAATACGATAGACCTGGCCGAGTTCGCAAAGACCTACAGAATAACCATACCGAGAGTTGAGCAGATGCTAAACAAGATGGTTTCAATGAGTTATATAGAGCTTAAAGGTTAGTTGCATGATATACAATGCAAGGATAAACAAGAGGATAAAATATATCCGCATATATACTGTGCTAAAGCATGTCAGGGGCGAGCAGAACATGCTGACCAAGCTATTCGCCAGGGTATTTGCTGGTAAAAACAAAGATTGATGCGGTGCACTGCAAGTGGTCAACTTCAAAAAAATATTGGCATTGATACTTATAATGGTCATAGTGCTAGTTGGGATATTCGGGTATATTGCAGTTATGCTGCGGAATGCATCATCAATTCCTGCGCCTATCACTGCCGTGCATAATGTGACTACTGAGTTATATTCATCTATGATATCGCAGAACATGCTATTCTATAACCAGAACAGCTCTGCATTTCCATATTCGCTGCTCTCCTATGAAGCTGCAAATGTCCCATATGCAATTTTAAATGTATCGCTGCTGGGATCACTTCCACCTTCTAATGTGTACATGCTCAACTATTCTAACGACTGCTTTAGCTGCGGAAACGCATTTGCAGCAGCAAGTGCAATAAAAAACGACCTAGTATCATACGGCGTGATTAATTCAGGAGCATCGGTAGGCATGCTTTCCAAGCCGGATCTAACAACGATAAATAACGATTCGCTGCTCATAATAATAAACGGGCTAATGCCCTCTTACATGTTTGAGTACATAAATGGCACAAATGAAACAATGCTGCAGTACCTGCTGAATCGCGGCACAAGCATAATATATGTCGGGCAGAGTTTTTCCAGGCTTGTTCTTCCGGGCGGGGTCGTCGTGCCAAATTCGAACAACCTTCCATTCCTGTCTACATTTTCAACATCTCTTCCGAAAACAAGAACATTTTATTTTAGCAATGCCACATTTGGTTTTACCTCAGGGAAGACATACGGCACTGCGTCTTATGCAAACATTTTCAACGGTTCCATAATAGCATTTTCAAATTATCTTAATTCATGGGGGAGCCCAAATGAAGCGGGCAGCGACATAGCGAAGGCGGCCGCCCAGGAATTCTGGATACCAAAATACGCTTCTGGCATCGGATTTATACCAGTTGGCAATTACAACAAAAGCTCGGGAAACATAGGCATAATATTGAATCAAACGGGATTTGCATACAACCCGACGTCATTGCCTAAGCTCAATGCAGGTTACCTGCGCGTCGCATTGTATGACAATATGACATACAATATTACTAATGCCAGCATATACAGGTATTATCTGTACTCTCCAAATTATTCGATAAACGGATCAATATCGCTGCCGGCAGCCATTATTCCGGGCGCATCTACTCCTGCAACGCTTGAAGTATTTACAAAGTCATCCATACCTATAAGCATACAGCCCCATCTCAGCATATATACCCTCAACATGAGCAGGGTTGAGACGCTGCCTCTGCAATTCTTTTCGGCGTATGGCAACTTCACCTTCTTAAAATACATAACGCTGCGGCTTCCCCCCGGGGAATACATTGCAAGGCTGGAAAGCTTCTCGAACATGCAGTATGCTGCTGCGCTTTTTCAAGTGCCTAAAATAAAACTTTCCATGTCCAACGCAAACTTTTCGTCAAACGTATATAATATAGCAGTGTCATCGGGCGGCATACCCTTATCAGGCGTGAACTACTCAATATCCGTAAATGGGCTATACAAAAGTTCGGGCGTTATAAGCAACGGCACACTGTATTATGCACTGCCATCAGGGTCGCCAAAGATAAACGGCAATGCCACATTTGCTATTTCAATGCTTTCAAGGAACTTTACATACGTATTTGTGCGCCCATCATCTGCTATAAAAATAAGCAGCCAATACATAGAGCTTGCAGTAGTTGCAATAATAGTATTGATGATGGTTACGCTGGTGAGGGCGCCCAACAGGGACGAATTTTATATAGACGTGCCTAATCTGCCAAGGCAGGATAAGATACCAATAAAGCTAAAGCCCAATGAAGTAATAGGCGTCTTTGACAAGCTCAACTCCTATTACCATTGGAAGTATATGCCCCTGTCAAAAAACGAGGTAAGGATGGCAATCGCAACGAATCTCAGGAAGAACAATATGCCGATTAACCTTACATATAATAATGTGGATGTCATACTGAGCCAGCTAGTCGAAAAGAATGAATTGGTGTCGATAGATGACCTATATGCGCCTAAGGCATGGATAGACGCGAGCAAGCACGATATAGAATACCTCGCAGTGTTCAAGAAACTGAGGCTTTATTTCGTTTCGCATGCGCTGATATTCAGCGATCTTGATGCGAGCACTGTGGCAGACATGACAATAGTGTCGCATGGAGAAAAGCTATACGTTGTTATATTCTCGCCTACAAGCCGATTCAAGAACATACCTGTATATGCGAATTCCATAACATATATCGCATTCATTAATGAAGATAGGCTGGAAGAATTCAAGGATTCGCTTTATAGCAATGTCTCTCCAGATGTGGAGCAGCTGAAACTCTATATATCTGCCGGGATGATAAGGCTCATAGACGTAGACAACCCAGATGGCATAAGAATATAATTGCCGTAAAATGCGGCAGCGCCCTGCAAGGCTGCACTCCCTATTTGCCTAATGGGTCTGCCTCATCATCTGGCTGCCCATCTGCATCTCCCTTCTCTGTGGCTTTCGGATAATGGCTTGCCACCAGCGTGGAGATGCTCTTCTCTATCGATGCTTCATCTTCTCTGGTCAGTTCGTTAAGATCCTTTGAAAGCCTTTTAGCGTAGCGCATTATTGTCTTGTACTTATTGGTCTCTACGTTGAATTGTTGTTTCCCGCGTATGTATCGCTGCATTCCCCTCGCTGCGTCCATGAGTGCAAGCTTTATCTCGTCTATTATCTCATCTGTGCTTGCAATCGCCTCCTTGCCAACTCCAGAATAAGGAATGTATACTGAAGAGACATTGACGAATATGCTGACTGGCTGGTTTTCTATATCTATCCCATACCTTTTCCACTGTATGCTGCGCACAGCCTGAGTTATGGCGCAGCTTCCACTATCAAAAAGCAGCGGCACCCTGTTTGCAAACCTTAGGATGCTGCCGGAATACTCATCATCGCCTAGTTTCTTGCCCGAATTGCCACCAAACGATATGGCAGCTTCTACTACAAATGGTATGCCTCCATAGAAAACAGACGGCTTCCTTTCCACTACATTTATGAAATCAGGATTCAGTATGTTTTTCATTGCGATCTTAATCTGGTCCTCGCCGATCGGGCTTATAATGCTGGTCTCTGGAGCTATCCATTTGACTTGCTTGAAACCTTTGACCATCTTTTCTGCATCGTCCCACTCAAGTTTTCGCGGATCTTTTTTCATGTCCAATCCCGTAAGTGCGCCCAACTCATTTACCTTTGCACTGCTTACTCTTGCAAAGGTGTCTTCTAGAAATGCGGAAATCTTCCTGCTTTCGGATTTATGCGCAAATTCTATAAGATCGTTAACAGATATTCCGAGCGGATGCGGCTTTGTGGGTTTTGGCCTTTTTGGTATTTCATTGACCGCGCGTATAAATACATACTCCTTATTATCGGGATCAACAAACCTTATCTCCATGTGTGGATTGGCGAGCGCAGTCCTTTTAAGATATTCATATACGCCATGATCGCTATTCTCATATTTTACGGTTGCGAACTCCGCTTCTATGCTGAGCCCTGTAATGCTCTCTTCAATGTCCTTATAATCCGAGATTACTGGCTTGTTATGCACTGTGTCTATCGATATGCTGCACGAATATCTCTCTGCATTTCCCGTTACCGATTTGACCCTTATCTGCTTTCCAGTAGTTATCTGCGAGAATAATGTGCACCCGGATGCCCCAATGCCCTGCTGGCCTCTCTGTTGCATATATCTGTGGAATTTTGTTCCAGCAAGGATGGTGGCTAAAGCCTTGCCTATATATTTTTTGGGTATCCCGGGCCCATTGTCCGAAACAACAACGCTGTATTTATTTTCGCCTATATTGCTTATGCGTATGCTTATAAGCGGAAGGATTCCTGCCTCCTCGCATGCATCAAGTGAGTTAGTCACGTATTCGTGAACTACTGTAACGAGCGATCTGACCATTCCAGCGTATCCCAGCATTTGCTTGTTCTTTTTGAAAAATTCCGAGATAGAATGTTCTTTGAACTCAGTGAACATCTCATTCGCTTTTTTCGCCTCTGCCATAGGATCACACGAAAATATCTTTTTTATTTTTTCTGTGGGCAGCCTCCATCCTTCTGTATGCGAGTTTGTGCGAACCGCCTTCTATTATTGTTTTTACCGCAGCCGTAGCTTCCTTAATCTGTTCTGTATTGCCTATGAAGCTTACAGTATCGCCATAAATGCTAACCTTGGCAGAGCTGACCGTTTCTATGTACTTTTTTGCCCTTCCTTCGCTGCCTATCAATCTGGCCTTGATAATCTTTATCCTGTTTTTGCT
The DNA here is from genome assembly GCA_023473255.1 of Candidatus Martarchaeota archaeon. Taxonomy (GTDB): domain Archaea; phylum Micrarchaeota; class Micrarchaeia; order Micrarchaeales; family Micrarchaeaceae; genus JAMCYW01. The sequence goes on from JAMCYW010000028.1 coordinate 34,374, forward strand.
ATTGGCATAATCTGTTATGTTAAGGTGGGAAAAGTAATAATTTTCGTCCAGCAGGAGCTCAGCGGATTTAATGTCAAATCCGCGCCCGAACGCATAAAGCACATTTCGCGCCAGGTATTCTTCGAATGCTTCGCCGTTTATGGCTATGCCTCCATGCATATCTATGATAATCTTGCATCTAAGCGATTTTTCCAGGCCTGCCAATATGCTCTTTCTCTCTTTCAATATGGCGAGCCTTTCCATTGGTATGTAAAGTTCTTGCATGGTATTTCCTCAATTAAAAACGCAGAATGCGTTGGTCAGTGCAAGTAAATCATTATGTTATAATATATAAAAGGTTTCTTTTCAAACCTATATACCGGTGAGCCATTGCACATTTCAATAGAAAATTTTCAGAAGCGTGATATGCGCATAGGCATAATAATGGAGGGAAACGAATTTTACGAAGCCCAAAAACCTGCATGCCTGCTAAGCATAGATTTCGGCGAGCCGATAGGCGTTAAAAATTCTTCTGCACAGATATTGAATTACCGCGTAAACGAACTAATCGGCAGAAAGGTCATCGCAGTGGTAAATCTGAAGATCATGCTGATTCCAAATTCCACATCTGAAGTTTTGGCCATGGGCGCATTGACCAAAAATAGTGTGCAGCCGCTGTCGGTTGACGGCAGCACAGAGCCAGTCATAGATGCTAAAATAGGGTAGTTGTAAAGATGTACGAGCTTAAGCGTGCAATAACGCTGACCGATGCCATAATGATAAACCTAGGCGCCATCATAGGCGCAGGCATATTTGTAATAATAGGCATTGCAATAGGGGCTGCAGGCCCTGCTATAATAATATCGATCATCATATCTGCCATCGTAGCCATTTTCACAGGATTAAGTTTCTCAGAAATCGCGAGCCATGTAGCAAAAGAGGGAGGCTCATACGAATATGCCCGGGTGGCATTGATGCCGTCTGCTGGCGTAATGGCCGGATTGGCATGGACGTTCGGCAACATAATAGCAATAGCTGCAGTCTCGCTCAGCCTGGGAAGCTATGTAAACATCTTAACTCACGCATCGATACCTTTGCCATATTTTGCCATAATCTCTATACTGGCCTTTATGCTGATCAACATATTCGGGGTAAAGAATTCAGCAAAGACAATAACCTGGCTAGTCGCCATAAACATACTGATTCTTATAATATTTGTCATTGTCGGCATGTTTTATTTCAAGCCGTCAAATTTTGCATATATGCTTCCCTATGGCACAAGCGGAATGCTTACTGGGGCTGCATTAATATTCTTCGCTTTCACCGGGTTCTCAAGGGTAACTACCATAAGCGATGAGGTAGTCGATCCTGAAAAGACGATACCAAAAGCAATAATAATATCGATAATTATATCGACAGTATTGTACATAGCAGTAGCGATAGTGGCTCTGGGCCTTGTTCCATATTCGAGCCTTGCTGCATCATCAGCCCCATTATCTACTGCCATAGCCTCTATACACAACAATGTGCTGGATCTGATAATAGCGATAGGCGGCATTGCAGCTACTGCGGGCGTCATGCTTACCGGCATATTGGGAACATCGCGCGTATTCTATGCAATGGGCAGAGACCTAGAACTTCCTAAGGCGCTTTCAAGGCTAGACAGGTTTTCCACACCTATAAACTCAATAGTCCTATCGTCACTTTTGGGCATAGTATTTATACTTCTCGTATCGTTTGGAAACATAGTCGAAGCGTCTAATGCCTCTATATTGGTCTCATACTTGATAATAAACATAGCTGCATTCAATCTATGGCTCAAGCTTCAGAAAGGTGCAAGTGGAGACGCCGGAAGCGCGCCTATGCCTTTAAGGAAAAAGAAGCACTTTGGCGCCATACCTATACTTGGTATAGCAAGCATATTGCTGATACTGGCATACATAAAGCTGTATGGCCTTGCCATATCGTTTGGCATAATTGCTGCGAGTTCGATATACTACGCAATTAGGCACTCATTATACAAAGAGATGTTTTCAAGAATCAGCATAAGAATACCTAAGCGCAGCAAGGTAAGAACATTTGGGAAGAGCAGGCCTGCCTGACGGGTTTATCTTTTTATATGTTAATTGGGTAATTGAAGTGTATGGACGACGCATTCAAGGATTGCAGCATCGATGAAACGATAAAAAAGCTTTCTTCTAGAAACAACGGTCTGTCAGAAAAGGAGGCATCGGAAAGGCTTGAAAAGTATGGATACAACGAGATAATCGGAAAGCAGAGAAATTACTACCTGCTTTTCCTAAAAAAATTCTATGGCTCGGTTCAACTTCTGCTTTGGGCGATAGTTGCCATATCGCTTGTGCTAAAGCACTATGATGATTTTTATATCATATTGATATTGCTGATATTCAATGCGCTGATCGGATTTTTCGAGGAATATCGCGCGGACCGCTCTGTAGACGCGCTAAAAGCTATGCTTGCGAAGATATCGACTGTAAAGCGCTCAGGAAAGATGACGCAATTACAGTCGCGTTTAATCGTGCCTGGGGATATCGTGCACTTCAAGCTTGGCGAAATAATACCTGCTGACTTGAAGCTGATTGATGCAGACATGCTGCAGATAGACGAGTCAATACTTACTGGAGAGGCACTTCCTGTCCAGAAACAAAAAGGCGCATTGGCGTACAGCGGGTCAACAGTAAAAAAAGGAGAAGGCACGGGGATAGTGATAGGCACAGGATACAATACATTCTATGGCAGAACCGCAAAACTAATTGAGAACGCCAAGCCTAAATCGCATCTAGAAGCTGCAATAATGAACATAGTCAAATACCTGGTAGTCGGGGACATCATTGTAATAGCGATAATGTTCGCCTACGGCATCCTTGAGGTCCATGAAAGCATTGCCATACTGCTTCCATTCCTGCTTGTCATGTTCATCGCATCGGTTCCAGTCGCGCTCTCCGCTGCATTTACTGTTTCCATGGCTCTTGGGACTGAAAAGCTTGCAAAGAAATCGGTGCTGGTAACTAAGCTCGAGGCAATAGAAGATACTTCTAACATGAATGTCATATGCATGGACAAGACAGGGACCATAACAAAGAACGAGATATCAGTAAAGGAGATATTTTCGTTGAAGTACAAGAACAACGAAGTACTGCAATTTGCATCCGAAGCGTCAAGAGCCGATGACAACGATCCGATAGACAATGCAATAATAAATTACGTCAAGCCGATAGGGGTAAAGACAGGGCGGCAGCTTAATTTCATGCCATTCGATCCATCATCAAAAAGAACCGAAGCCCTGGTGAGCTCTGGCAAAAAACGCTATTATGTGACAAAAGGCGCTGCACATGTGATTATGGGCATGTGTGCAATAGACAAAAAAGCACGCTCCAGATTGCAGGCAAAGGTTGAAAAATTTGCCTCAGAAGGCTTTAGAACCCTTGCCATAGCGACAAGAGAATCGACCCGAAGCAAATGGGCATTTATAGGGCTTTTGGCTCTTTACGATATTCCTCGCCCGGACGCAAAGGATCTTATAGATGAATTGAAGGCACTCGGAGTATCGGCCAAGATGATTACTGGGGATAATATTGCAGTGGCAAACGAAATAGCGCATGAGGTGGATCTTCACGGAGGCATAATAGACATACGCGCAAAGGACAACAAAAATGAGAGCATGCTCTCAAAGCGCATAATAAAAGCCGGCGGGTTTGCAGACGTATACCCTGAAGACAAATACACTATAGTAAAAGCATTGCAGAAGAGCGGGCACATAGTGGGCATGACTGGCGATGGGGTTAACGATGCCCCTGCACTGAAGCAGGCAGAGGTTGGGATAGCAGTGTCAAGCGCTACGGATGTAGCCAAGAGCGCGGCATCCCTGGTCCTTACAAAAAATGGCATAGAGGTCATAGTCGATGCAGTAAAGGAAAGCAGAAGGATATTCCAGCGCATGGCTACATATGCGATGGTTAAAGTAGCCAAGGTTTTTCAAATTATAGGATTTATAGCCATAGTATTCGTGCTTTTCAAGTTTATACCGATAACGCCATTCCTGCTTATACTGCTGATATTCACCAACGATATAGTCAACATAGCCCTGTCGACCGATAACGAAATGTATTCTAAGAAGCCCAATGCGTGGAGGATACGCCCCATAATAATAAGCTCTGCAATAATGGGGATTATACTTATGGTGGAGGCATTGGTGCTGGTGCCCTTGGGGCTTGGCATATTTAAATTCACAGTTCCAGAATTTCAGACCGCTGCATTTCTGATGTTCAATATTGGAGATAACCTGACGGTTTACAACATACGATCTAAAGCAAGGTTTTGGGATTCAAGGCCCAGTACGCCGCTTGTATTGTCATCGATTTTAGGCATGGGGATAGGGATAGCGTTTGCAGCGTCTGGATTGCTTATGAAAAGCATAAGCGGCTATGCAATCATATCAATAATAGGCGTGGCTATAGCATTTATGTTCTTGATAGACATAGTGAAGACGCACCTGTTCAAGAGATTTGGGCTCGATTGAATATCTATTTTATTAGGCTGGTTATATTGCCCGTTATGGACTGATAGGCCTCGCACGATGTCCACTGCTTTGGCTCCTTGCCGTTGTCTATGGCGTCCCTTATGCTATTGGCGAGTTCGCCATGCCACACATTTTTCAGATCATAGCCTATGTCCCGCACATTGCCCACCTTCTGGTCCCACATTATGGACGGAAAGATGTTGCCAAAACTGTCCAAAAATAGCGATGCATCTAGGCTCTTGCTTTTCATTGGCATACTGTCTGTCCTAACGTATTCGGCAAGCTTCTTAAGGAATGTATCCTCTATCCTAGGTATAATCCCGAAGCCGCGCTCCCTTTTGCTAATGATGGTCTCAAGCTCGTCTGCAACGCTCTTCCTTTTCGCCAGCATGTCGAGGTTTGAATTACCGTAATAATTAGATGATATCTGCCCAAGGTTCATATGGAAATCCTTATATTTTATATAAGGTATGTCATTCTTGACTGCATCGAATGTCCTCTGAAACTGCCCTTCGTTATAGCCGCTCATCGTATAGCCGAATACGAAGTACAAATTCTTGTAGTCCTTCTGCAGGTCGTGCAGCTTCTTGAATGTGGTTATAGCCCTATCATAATTCCCAGGCACGCCGCGTATCTTGTCGTGCAGCTCCCTATATCCGTCAAGGCTTATCGTAATCGCTATCTTAGGTATGCCGATGTCCAGCATCTCCTTAATGCGCCTGACTATAAGGTCGTGGCTGCATAGAGAATTCGTCGGCATTGTCAGTATGTATAGCCCTTTTGAGTTTTCGTAAAATGCCTTTGCTATCTCAACTATATCGGGCCTGAGGAAAGGCTCGCCGCCCGTAAGCTCTATCCATTTAAAAGACGTGTTTTTCTTTGCAAATGTCCTTATCTCGTCAATACTAAGCTCGCCCTTTGGCTTGAACTGCCATATATTGCATGTCATGCATCTGGACTGGCACCAGTATGTGATGGCGAAGTTTAATTTATACGGTTTATCGAGTTTCTTGAAATTGCTCTCTAATGCTACTTTGCCCAATCCCGCAAGCTTTATCATAGACAAAAATTCACCATCAGATATTTAATCTATCTTCTCTATTAAATATTTATATTTGAGCGTTTGCTTTTAATATACGATGGCTGATTATAATGGATTCAAATAATATTAATCTAAAAAAACTCAGTGGATTCCTGTGGGAAGTCGAAAAGGACGAATCTAATGGCATGAATGTGCCAGTGCATGTTTATGCTAGCGAGAACATAGCAAACAGCATGAAGAAGGACAGGACCCTGATGCAAGCCGTCAATGCAACCACCCTTCCATCAATAGTAAATGCTATGCTTGTAATGCCGGACGGGCATGAAGGATACGGATTTCCTGTGGGCGGGGTTGCTGCTTTTGATGCAAGCAACGGCATCATATCACCAGGCGCAATAGGCTTCGATATTAATTGCGGCGTTAGGCTAATTAAAACAAATCTGGATGCAACTGAGCTTGCGCCCAAATTAAAGACCCTTATGGACAGGCTCTTCAGCAATGTTCCCAGCGGCGTGGGCAGCAAAATAAAGCTTGGGTTCACAAACGCAGATCTTGAAAAAGTCGCTACTGAAGGCGTAGGCTATATAATAGGCAAGGGCTTCGGCTTTAAGGACGATGCTGAGAGGATAGAGGAATACGGGTGCATACAGGGTGCTGATCCAGATAAAGTCAGCAAGATGGCAAAGAGCAGGGGCGTGCAGCAGCTCGGCACCTTGGGGGCAGGCAATCACTTCTTAGAAGTTCAGAAAGTCAATAAGATATTGGATGCAAAGCTCGCCTCCGCTTTCGGACTGCAGGAAAACCAGATTGTAATAATGGTTCACAGCGGATCCCGAGGCTACGGCCATCAGGTATGCAGCGATTATCTCAGGGTGCTGGGCGAATACCAAGCATCGCACAACATAAAGCTAGCAGATCCCGAATTGAGCTATGCCGATATCGGGAGCAAGGAAGCTGATGACTATCTGGCTGCAATGCGCTCTGCGGTCAATTTTGCATTTGTAAACCGGCAGATAATGACTAATTCGATAAGAAAGAGCTTCGAAGAAACATTCGCGAAGAGTGCAGATTCGCTGGGCATGGAAATTGTATACGATGTTGCGCACAATATAGCTAAATTGGAGGAGCATAACGTAAACGGCAAGCGGATGAAGCTCTACGTCCATAGGAAAGGCGCTACAAGAGCGTTCGGCCCCGGAAGCCCGGAGCTGCCGAAGATATATCGCGATTTTGGTCAGCCGGTAATAATACCTGGAAGCATGGGCACTGCAAGCTACGTACTTGCTGGCAGGGCTGAAGCTATGGATGAAACTTTCGGCTCATCATGCCACGGATCAGGAAGGCTCATGTCAAGGCACCAAGCCATAAGGGACATCCCTGCGTCAAAGACGCTTGGAGACTTAAGGACTAAAAAAATAGAAGTAAGGGTAAGGAGCACAAAACTTATAAGCGAGGAAGCCGAATGGGCATACAAGGACGTCGACGAAGTGGTCAGAAGCATCGCAGGCGCAAAGATTTCCAACATCGTTGCAAGGCTGGTCCCTCTGGGGGTAACTAAAGGATGAAAAATTCGCATCACTGATAGAAAAATAGGGGATGGGATAAAGAATGGCTAAAAATCCCATAGCCCAAACGCATATGCCAACTCTGCAGTATAGTCAAATATGCATTTATCCGAAGGTCTACTTTCGCTTGAGCCTCGAAGCCATATAATCCTGCTCTACTTGGTTGGTGTTATTA
>JAMCYW010000025.1 GCA_023473255.1 Candidatus Martarchaeota archaeon
GAATGTATAGATTTAAAAGCCTTTCTAAATACCGGAACTTTCCATAATTTTGGAGGATATAATGACTTTTTTGACTCTTGATTCGAGAGCAACATTGATTTCTTTAGCGTTAGGCATCTTGCTCATACTCCTTGGAGGCAGGCTTGGCGCGTTCTTCTTCATAGTGATGCTTTATTTCTTGGTAATATCTGCAATAGTGACCTGGATTGGCACGCCGTATAAGAAGAAAAGGCAACTGTACGAAAAAAGCAGAGGCATGAAAAACGTTGTTGCAAATAGCACAATCCCTTTAGTCATGGCCATCGCATTCTTTGTTTCAACTATGTTTTTTGCAGGGCTTGAGCAATTGATAGTCTTTGGGTTTATTGGAAGCGTGGCAGCCGTAGCTGCAGACAAGTTCAGCAGCGAATTGGGAGTATTGGATGGCGAACCGTTAATGATATTTACGCTTAAAAAGGTTAGGAAAGGCGTTTCTGGCGGTGTTACGTGGTTTGGCCTGCTTATGGGCCTTGCAGGCGCTTTTGCGATATCGCTTAGCGCGGCGCTGCTTTCAGGAGCATTCTTCACACATGAGCTATTGTATTTGATAATAGGCATAACGGTATCAGGATTTATTGGCACAGTTGCAGACTCCATGGCAGGATATTTTGAGACTAAAGGAATAGGCAATAAATTTACGTCTAATGCCATAGCAAGCATTGCAGGCGCGCTTGCAGCTGTGGCGATATTTGCAATCTTTATGTGATTGCATTGTGTGTACTCATGTCAGTTTAGTATCTTTTGCCTTGAGCTTCTTGTATAATATATAAATCTTAATTGCTTCGCCGACCAACAAACCAGTAGTTGCTCCCAATAGCAGATTGGTAGATATCAATGCAATGGCATACATTGGCAGGTAAACAGCAAGCAGATATCTTAGCACTATGGCAATGCCCCAGAATATCACGATGCTACGCGATCTTTTATAGTGGAGTTTGCCACCTATATATGATATCTCAATGCCTATAGATAGCGAGATCGCAGCATATGCACCAGCAAGCGCCAATAGTATGATTGATGCCATTTCATATGTTGGAAGGCCAATCGATGCCACAGATGCAATAGCAACATATACTACAGGCCTGAGAAATATCTGGCGCAATGAAAATTTTCTTGTAGTTGACGCATTGCCTGCGCGCCTAGTCACTATCAGAACTATTATTATTAGAAATATGGCAGTATATAAACTTGAATTTGAAGTAGTAGTTTGAAGCATTTACTGACCTATTTTGATTGCGCCAGTCGGGATTTGAACCCGAGCGTTCAGCTTTTTCCTAGATATGGGAAGCTGATATCCTACCAGGCTAGATTACTGGCGCAGTTGCATTACCTTATATATGAAGTCGTCCTGTTGTCTCCACCAGTGTTTCCTGGGCCGGGTTGAGGCATAGGTATGCTGGTGGCTATCTGCTGCTCGAGTTCTTTAAGGGTCTGGGCGGTCTTCTCTATCATTTTGTCCAGATTTTTTGTGTCTATTTTTAGGTCGAGTTCCTTTGCAAGCATCTCTAGCACTGCTTTAGCTGCCCTATGATCAATATCTATGAATGTTGTTTCACCCATCAGGCATATGCCCTCCATGTCATTCATCTTAGCAAACGCTATTATAAGGCCAGCCGACCCTAGTATAGTGCCTTTTGATTCCCCGAACACTACGCCTTTGTTGCGGAATTTATTTACCACTGATATGCTTGTTGCATTGCCGAATACCCTAGGATTCTGCGCCACGCTTCCAGATATATTATATCCGCCCAACGTGTATATGAAACTGCCTTGCAGTTGGTTCTTGAAGAAATCCACTATCATCCTATTGACCTCATATTGCCCTTCAGATGTCATCGCCTGCACATCCCCCGTAAGCAATACTATGTCTGGGGTCTTTTTGCCCTTGGATTTGATTACATAAAACCTGTTGTTTACGAGGCGTATGCCTCCGTTCTTTAGCATAGCAACTTGATGTGGGAAATGGCTTGAATACAGCGTAGCAATCTTCTCTGCTTTGAATTCTTTTTTAAGGTGCTCTACAACTATCTTTCCTACACTGCCTATCCCTGGCAGTCCGACAACAAGCACAGGATTTTTAAGTTTGGGAAGCGTTCCGTTAAGTTTTATGTAGGTGTCATCCATTCGATCATCCATATATTGCATCCATTACATTTTCTTTCTCTTTTTTCAGCTTCTCCTTTTCGATTTTAAAAACGATGCCTTTGGTGCTTTCTATAAGTGACACCACATCTTTGATCTTATTTTCAGCCTCGTTATAATCCTGGCCGCTGGATGCCATCCTGTATTTGGGCGCGCTTATATAGGATATATTAACGCCTTTCTTCTCTGCCTTTTTCAAAAGGTCGTTTATTGAGGTTATTCCAGATTTTGTATTAAATGTGTATAATGTAGCTATGTAAGATACATTGTGCTGCTTCTTCTTTTTGTTTACTATTATCAATGATGTTATGACATCCTTCAGTTTTTTAGGTATCTCTAGTTTTTTGTATTCTTCAGTGTCATTTGCAGCATTGAAAAAAAGATTTGTGTAATTTTGGAATGAATTCAAAACATATGGTATTATCTGGTCCTTGCTTTGCTGGCTTTCTTTGCTCATCTTAAGCGCTTGCATGAAAAGCCCGTTAAGCCTTTTCTCCAGGTTGTATTCACTTATTTTTGTCTTTGATTCTTTTGCTGTGACTTTTTTTAATGATATGTCTATGGTATCCTTGTCCATATCTACGTATATTACCTTGCATACTACTTTTTGGCCCTGGTGAAGAAATTCTCTTATGTTCTTTATCCACCCAGATGATACCTCTTTCAATGGCAGAAAGACCTCTGTGCCTCCATATTCTGGCAGTTTGCAGTATGCGCCATACCTGGATATCTTTGATACCTCAGCTATTACTAACGAATTCTGTTTTGGAAATATTTTATTTGACATGCGGTTATCACTTTGATTTCAGGTCACATGCCGAATTCCAGTTTTTTCTTTGTTCTGGATCCGAGAACCCTTTCCACCTTATATTTGCAGTCTTTGCATTCAAGTAATACCTTTTGCCTCTTTGATACCTTTACTACAGTGGCTTGTCCTTTTACCTTGCCTATGTATCCCTTAAGCTTTCTGGCACGCCTGCGTTTTCCTACATTAAGCCCGCTTTCAGGCTTCTTTGAGTATAATATGACTTTGTGGCTCGTATTCTTGCCGCATTTTGGGCAGAATGTCTTTATTTCTCTAGGTACTTTCATTTTATCACATTTGGATGTTTTATGGTTTAAGCTTGCTCACATAGCGTGTTCTCGATTAAAAATTTTGCATCATTAGCATTCTCTATCTCCAAAACAGAGCCTTTCTGCACAGGCCCTATCTTGCTTCCTGAAGGAAGAAATACTTCTGGTATTTCTATTATCGCTCGCAATGCAATGGCTCCGCTTTCCGCAGACCTTCCTGATATGTCTACTTTGTTTTCTTTTGTAACATTTATAAGTTTAATGTAAAAATCCTGTTCTGGTTTAGGTATGGGCGATGGAAGTGGTTTGTTGTACGCGGCATATATTATGATTTTTTGCTTTCGCTTTTCATAAAGCTCGTTTGTTATTTTTATTATGTTATTTTTTATGATTGACGCTTCATCATCGTTTGGATTTTTAGATTCGAGCAATTCTATATCTTTTTTTATTTCATCGTAAAAACTTTTAGGTATGGTTTGAAGCTCGTTCGAGTATTTCTCTTTTTGGTATATTTGCCATAGCATGTCATAGGAAATACGTTCAGTTATGCCACCACCCCCCTGTTCCGGTAATATTTAATTTGTTTTAAACTTTTGCCTATATATGATTATAGATTGCTGTTTTTTTAAACATATATATAATATAATAAAATATGCGAATAGCGGAATTGTGGGGTGTCAGTTATAGCGAGGAGTGGATTTGAACCACTGATCTCCGGGTTATGAGCCCGGCGGGCACTCCAGACTACCCTACCTCGCTCTGTTTGTCTTTTGCTTAATTTAGCTTGTTGCACCTACGCAGATTTCAAAATCTCTGCAATATCATCTTTGCTCTTCCTTACCATAAGTTTATTGCACGAACATTTAAAATTCGCTTCATATGCTGCATCAAAAGTAAATATCATTTTACTGTCTTTATAACACCTATCACATATGAAATAATCATTGCAATCGTCCTTTATCGTGCTTTCGGTGCTTGATACGCTCTTCACGTAATCAAAAAACTGGTCTACTTTATTGTTGTTTATGTACCACGAAAATGAAAGCCATCCATCTACGTTTTTTGATATGTTATAATTTGTTATTCCATATCCCTGCATGATATTCAGTATCCTTCTCACGCCATTTATTTTCATATCCAACATTTCTGCTATCTGTTCGTCTGTTTTTGGGGTTTCAAGAAGGCCAAGCACCTCGGAAGCGCGCTTGCTAACATTCTTATTCAAATATGATATTATGGACTCGTTCTGCATTATTGAATCTATTATGCCCTTTGTCCTTTCAATGGCAGTCTTCTCAGCCATTGCCTCCTCTATCTTTCTCATTTGTGATTTGGTTTCCTTGGCTTTAAGCCTCTTGCCTGCCTGAATTTTCTTTGCAACGCCTTCCCTGTTATTTATGGTGCGCCCTGCCCTTTTTTTAATAGAAATTGATTTCTTGATTCCTGAAGCACGCACATGGGCTTTGGTTGCAACCGTCCGTTTGGAAGCAGAGGCATGTGCCGAACGATGTGAGGCCGCAGCCTTTGCATGTTTAACATTTTCATTACGCTTTCCGGAAAACTTGCGTTCAGGGTTGTTGATTCGTTTTGACATTTAGATACACCATGAATTTAGAAGCGTAATCTATTTTGTATTTTCTATTATTTAAACCTTCCTATCCTATAATATATAGTGAATTGGCGCAGCCATGCAATGACGCGCGCAGGCAGGCAATATTTTTATATTTTGCTTATCAAAGCGTATAACCTGGCTATGGTTTTCGCCACAATGCAAGTGATAAAATGGGAATGTACAAAAACATAAAGCAAACATTTATAAAAGAATACAAAGACCGTTCTGACATTTATAAAAGCAAACTGGCCGAATGGTCAAAGGAGCCGCCAGTATCCAGAATAGGAAAGCCAACAAATCTTTCCAGGGCGCGAAATCTTGGTTATAAAGCAAAGGAAGGCATAAAGATTGCAAGAGTTAGGGTTAGGAAAGGCAACAGGAAAAGGGCCACAGTCGGAGGAGGCAGAAAGCCATCAAAAAGCGGAAGATATTTTTCAAGAAGCAAATCCCTGCAGTCTATAGCTGAAGAGCGAGCAGCAAAGAAGTTCACGAACTGCGAGATAATGAACTCATATTTTGTAGGAGAGATAGGCACTGACAGGTTCTACGAAGTAATAATGCTTGACAAGAGCAGCAAAGCATTGCAGGCTGACGCCGGATATTCACACATATTGAAAAATCAGCATCGCGCAGAACGCGGGCTCACAAGCTCAGGGCGGAAGCACAGGGGGATTTAGACGATTGGCTCTTCAAGAAAGTTTAAATACTTTGCAGAGATAAAGATAATAGAATACGGCGACAATATTAAAACCATTGGCGACATAAAAACGTATGAGCGCAGCAGCATAGCTATAAAAAAAGAAAAGGGCAGCATGAAAATAAGCATAAGTGCTGCTGACGCAACCGCGTTGCGCGCGTCAGTCAATTCTGTCCTGCGCGATGTGCAGACAATAGATGGCGCGACCGCGTTATTCCACAAATCGCAAAAAAAGTAAAAATATATAAATATATGGCGACATCAATTAATACCTTAAAGCAGGTAAATATCGATTTATCTGAAAGTATGCAGTTTAATTTCAATTTAGTGTTATAAATGGCTAGTTCACAATATTGGCAGAAAAGGCGCGCTCATAAACGCCTGCCCCGAATACGCAGCAGTGCGTCCAAACAGTTGCAGGCAGGCATTACAAATCTTGTTACATATAAGGCAGGAATGACGACATTATCGATGCTGGATGATTCAGAATCCCAAAGGAAGGGCATTGAGGTCACGAAGGCATGCACTGTGCTTGAGGTCCCAAAGACAGAGTTTTACGGAATCCGACTTTATAAGAAAAGCCCGATAACCGGCTACAACGTCACGCATACTGAGATATGCGACAAGCAAATAGCCCAAAAACTTGGCATAAAGAAGCTGGCTCACGATAATGCATATATAAAGGACGCCGAAAAGGACATTCCATCATGCTCCGATGTGAGCGCACTACTGGTCGCATTTCCGGAAGGCACAAGCACAGGCCAAAGGCACCCTCAAAGGTTCGAAAGCGCAATATCTGGAAAAACGCTGGAAGAAAAATTTAAGTTTGCAAGCGAGATGCTCGGCAAAGAAATAAAGCCGGTAAACGCGTTCAAGCCCGGAGAATACATAGATATAAGCTCAATATCCATAGGCAAGGGCTGGGCTGGAGTTATAAAAAGGCATGGCGTTTCAAGGCTGCAGCATAAAGCTACGGGGAAGATAAGGCACGTGGGCACGCTTGGCGCATTCACGCCAGGAAAGGTCCTATATACGGTTCCGCACGCAGGACAGTTGGGATTCAATTACAGGACGGAATATAATAAAAGGCTAATAAAAATAGGCGCACAGGCAGATGTTCAATCAAGGTTTTGGAAAATATGGCATGGTGAAGAACGACTATGTCATAATAGAAGGATCGGTTGTAGGGCCAGCTAAGAGGCTGGTAAGAGTAAGGAAATCAATTCGCAATACAAACGCAAGCGGCATTAAGGAGCCGAAAATCCTATACATAAAGCAGTGATATCATGGCTCAAGCAGATGTTTTATCTTTAGAAGGGAAATCGGATCACCAGATAGAGATCCCATACATATTCGAGAAGGAGGTAAAGGACTGGCTCATAAGGCGAGCAGTAATAGCTGAGAGTTCACAAAACCTGCAGCCGCAAGGGCATTATCTGCTTGCAGGAATGCAGACTACCGCGGCATATTACGGTGCAATGATGTCTTACAGGACTGGAAGGCACATGGGTAAGGCCATAAGGCCAAGGGAGAAGCTCGGCGGTGGAGTGCAGGGCAAGGTCAAGCGTATACCGTCATCAGTGAAAGGAAAGCGCGCGCACCCCCACGTCATAGAAAAAAGGCTTAATGAATATATAGGAAAGAATGAGTATCTTCATGCAATGGAAAGCGCCATCGCTGCAACTGCAAGATTTAACGGCAAGGATAAGAAGATGCCTTTGGTAATGCTTAATGAAATAGAATCCATAAAGAAGACAAAGGAAATGGTCAAGGTGCTTAAAAGCCTAAGCCTCAATGGCATGATAGGCAAGGCAGCGGCAGGAAAAAACAGGAAAGGCATAAGGAGGTCATCAAAGCAGCGCATTTCAAAGCAGTCCGTGTTGCTGATACTCAACGAAGACAAAGGAGCTATAGAAGCGGCAAGGAACATACGCGGAGTTAAGGCATGCACGATAAAGGAGATAAGCGCAAACAAGCTTGCTCCTGGAGGCAGTCCGATAAAAGTTGCCATATGGAGCGAAGATGCAGTTAAAAACATATCATCCATAATATCAAAGGCCGAAATGAAAAAAGCAGCAAAGACCATAAAGGTGTGAAACATGTCAGCATTGATACATCCGATAGCTACAGAAAAATCCATAAGCCTAGTTTCAAAAGAGAATCTGATAGTGTATTCTGTTAGCCTGGGCTCTACAAAACCTGAAATAAAGAAAGAATTCGAGCGCATGTTCAACACAAAAGTTGCAAAAATACGCACGGTCAACATGCCAAATAACGTAAAGAAAGCATTCATAAAACTCGCTCCAGGCGCCAACGCCAGCGACATTGCAATGAAATTGAAATTGGTGTAATTAATGGGAAAGAAATTGAGGCAGCAAAGGAGGGGAAAGGGATCGAACGTCTATTCAAAGCTACCTGGGACATTCGACATCAGTGTAGATTTTCCCAACGGTTCAAAAACCACAACTGCAGAAGTGGTATCATTATTCAATCACACTGGGCATACCGCACCATTAATGGAAATATTATATGAGGACTTTTCAAAAGGGCACATGATAGCCCCGGAAGGCATAAAAATAGGCGACAAAATAGCCATAAACAAGCAATCAAGCTACTCATTGGGCAGCGTAGTTCGCTTATCCGAAATACCTGAAGGTATACCGATATATAATATAGAATCCATTCCGGGCGATGGAGGCAAACTGGTAAGGTCTGCAGGCGCTGCGGCTTACATATCTGGCAGAATAGGCGAAAAGGTAAATGTTAAAATGCCGTCAAAATCAAATGTTCTAATGAGCTCTGACTGCAGGGCGCAGCTTGGAGTCGTGGCAGGAGGAGGCAAGAAGGATGCACCCATAGTGACCGCAGGCAAGGCACATTATATGAATCATACTTTAAACAGGCTATGGCCGAGGAACAGGGGCGTAAAGATGAACCCAGTTGACCACCCATTCGGCGGCAAGCAGCACCATAAAGGCAAGAGCAGCATGACGTCTAGGAACGCCCCTCCAGGAAGAAAGGTAGGGCACATAGCTGCAAGGCGCGTAGGAAGGAAGAAGAAATAAGTAGATGATTAAATGGTAGAAAGAATAGCATTCAAAGGCAAAATGCCAAGCGATATTCCGGCGATGAGCAGCGAAGAGTATCTTTCACTGATAAAATCAAGGCAGAGGCGCTGGATTAAGCGCAATTCGTTGCAGTACAGGACGGTAGAGGAGCGAAGGGCTAAGAACAAGCCAGTAAGGACGCAGACGCGCGAAGCTGTCATACTGCCGAGCTGGATAGGCATGACATTCGAAGTGTATAGCGGCAAGGAGTACCAGAAACTCCAGATAGAGCCACAGATGTTGGGCCATAGGCTCGGCGAATTCGTATACACGACGAAGCGCGTGCAGCATTCGGCACCAGGAATAAAAGCAACTCGCGGAAGCAAGTTCCTCTCGCAAAAATAGGTGAATTAATTGAATTACTCTTACAACGGAAGCAACAAAGAAAAAGTGGTCTTCGCAGGGCAGAAAGACATAAACGCAAGTTTCAAGGATCTGACAGAAGTGTGCACATCCATAAGGTACATGAAGGCGGAAAAGGCAGTAGACATGCTGGATTCCATAATATACCTAAACATGCCGATAGAATTCAAGCGATTCAACAAAGGCATGGGCTCTAGGCATGAAATAGGCGGAAAGAAGGGCAGGTATCCAAAGAAATGCGCAGCAATAATAAAGAAGACCTTAATCAATGCGATATCAAATGCAAAGATGAAGGGCAATGATGTCGAAGACATGGTTGTAGTTCATGCTTCGGCGAACAAAACCCAGATACTGATGAGAACGCCATCAAAAGGCGTGCTTTTCTTCAGTGACAGCTATGGGTATGGCACCCTGAGGAGGAGCGATATAGAGTTTTCCAAAGTTGAGATAGGCCTGGCCAATCCTTCCGAGATAAAGTTAAGCGATAAGGCCAAAGCAGCGATAAAAGCCCAGGCGTTCAAGGCAAAATCAATATCTCGCGCAAGCCGTGATGTGGCTAAACCAAAGAAGGCAGAAAAGGCAAAACCTGCAAAAGGGCACATCCATCCAGAAATGGATAAAAGCACGCCCAAGCAAAGCGTAAAGGCCGAACAACCTACGCCTGAAACGCCAGTAAAAGAGGAAAAGGCAAAGGAACGCAAAGAGATGGCAAAGGACGTCCAAAAACCCTCGGCTAAGGCTGCAGAGGGAGAAAAAAAGCACGAGCATAACATTGGAAACAAACAAGGCGTATGACGATGGCAATAGAAAAAAAGTTCATTGACGATTCTATAATCAAGGCAAACATATCAAAATTCCTAAGCAAAGAACTTTCCCGCGCCGGATTCTCAAGGGTTGAGATACAAAAGACGCCAGTACTGACAAGGATAACCGTACACGTCCTGAACCCAGGAAAGGTCATAGGCAGGGCCGGGAAGACCATAGACGAGCTTACTGACTCCATAAAAAGGAGGTTCAATGTCAACAATCCGCAGATAAGCGTAGTTGAAATAGACAACAAGATGCTCGAGCCGTTGCTCGTTGCAAAGGACATAGCATTCAAGCTTGAGAGGTCCATAAACGCCAGAAAGATACTTCAAATGACCCTCAAAAGCATAATAGAAAACGGTGCCATAGGCACAGAGATAATAATAAGCGGCAAGCTTGCGGCAAAGGGTGCGCGCGCCAAAACAATAAGGAAGAGCGTAGGCTACATGCCTAAAGCTGGAGACGTAATGAACCTGGTAACTGAAGGTGTCGCGACAGCATATCCAAAGTATGGTGCCATAGGCATAAAAGTAAGGATAGTCCCTCCGGGAACGAAATTCCCAGACCGAGAAATGAAAGTGCTCGAGATGCCGAAGTCAATAATGAACAGCTAATAAAAGCAAATAAGACCAAAATTAATATTAAATAGTCGGCACCATTTAATTTACCCTATTAGTGATATGAGCATGGGTTCTATAATACTGATAAGCTTAATAGCTTTCTTCTCGATGTTCATACCTGGCATACTTCTAGCATTCGCACTGCTGAAAAATACAAAGCTTGGGTTCTTCGAGATATCGGTAATAGGGTAAATTAAATGGTGCCGACTATTTAATATTAATTTTGGTCTTATTTGCTTTTATTAGCTGTTCATTATTGACTTCGGCATCTCGAGCACTTTCATTTCTCGGTCTGG
>JAMCYW010000016.1 GCA_023473255.1 Candidatus Martarchaeota archaeon
ATATCAAAAATTCTTCCTGTCTCTCTCAAGTGCTATTATGGATATGGCCGACGCACATTCCATAATGCTCATTTTTTCCGTATTGATTTCAATGTCAAATATCCTATGGTCAAACATATCTATGCCATATATCCTTTTAGCCTGGTTTATGGCGGCTTTGTCTATTCTTTCTATTGTTGCTGTATCGCAACCTACTTCAGTGTGCTGCGCAGCACGCCGTTCCGACCTTACTGATTCGCTCGCATTTAGCCATACTCTTAGCGTTGCGTCATCAATTATCCATGGCGAAAGCCATGTGGAAACCACACAGTTTCCATTTGCAAGTTTCTTTATTTCTGCATCAAATGAATTTGCAAACTTTGCGTCTGCAGAAGCTGTGAAATCCGCAAGTTTAGAATAACTATCTACATATCCCCTGTAAGATTTATGGACGTGCTTTATGCCAAGGGCTTTAGAAAGTTCTTCTGCTAAAGTCGATTTCCCGCTTGCCGTAAGGCCCGATATGCATATCTTCATTTTAGCGCCTCTAATGGGCAACTAACTGCAAAACGAAAGCGCGCTCTCTTATGCTTATATCATCTAGCTTCATATCCCCGCGCTCTATCCTGCTGCCAAATTTTATTATATTGGCCGTGCAATTAGCGCATAGGACACCGCCGAACGGTCTGCTGTTGGTTTTTCTGCTCTTACCTCCCTTTGTGCTGATGCCGTTCAATTCTGCTTTGCACAAGCCGCAATGCGGCATAGAGTTCTTTCCTCTTTTGTAGTGTATGACATTCCTTCCTGTCCTTGTAATCTTATTGGACTTTTTGAAACTATGTGATCTATACATTGGTTTTGGCAAATATAACACCTTTGGGCTGATTAGCATTTATTTAGAATGCTTAAACTATAAATAATTATGTTTTATTCTCTTTGGCTTCCTCCTTCGCCTTTTTCCTATCATAAAGCAGTATTGCAATTGAGCTTATCAGGCCCAATATGAAAACAGTGGCTATGAATACAAGATTGTAGGTCAAAGAGATGCCTGCAAAATTAAGTACGTAGTTCGCTTTGCCTGCCAACGCCGGCAAAAGCACATAATATACGATTATGAATATCGGGAATATTACTATCATTGGTTTGAACGACATAGTCATATTTTCCTTCATCAAAGGCATTATTTCACTCTGCTTTGCAGATATCTGCTCTTTTGGAGCGTTGCTTTTTATAAGCACATTCATCTCCTTTGATATGGATTTAAGCCGCGCCTGAAGCTCGCGCATCCTTTTAGGATTTACTAGCTTCCTCTGCATCAACACGGATAGAGATACCTCAAGTACTCCTAACCCAACTATTATCAATGCAAGAGAGAGCGGCATAACTGTCATAAAATCACTTATACTCTTTCATAATGTCCTCCAGTGCGGCCTTAAAATTTTTTTCTGCCGTATGGAGCATTCCTTCATTGTTTTCTATTATATATACGGAAATATTTAAATGTGCGCTTATCGCGCTAATCATTGCTATATTTATAGATCGCTGCAGGTCTATGGTTCTTGCACTATCTATTTCTCGTTTTCTGTTTTTGTCGTACTTTCTTCTTTTGATTATGTCATCGGTCTTGGCATCTATGTATATGATTCCTGCAATTCCTGTGAGCCTGGAAATCTCATCCAGCGGCATCCCAGGAAAATATCTATCGCCCCGTTCGACCGAAGCATGTGTATCTATGACTATGTTGCCCTGCATCTTTTCAATCTGCCCTATCGCCGTTTTCCTGATTGCTGTTGCAATCTTTATCGGCAAATAACGCACCGCATCCCTATCGCTGACATAACCCCTCTTCATAGCTATGTCCTTCATGAGCGTGCCTACGCTGATTATTCTATATGCTGCGTTGTTGCCTATGCTTTTTGTTATAACTGTCGTCTTTCCGGCTCCTGGCGATCCAAAAACAAGTATTACCCTATTCTTTTGCAGCA
This sequence comes from Candidatus Martarchaeota archaeon, assembly GCA_023473255.1. Lineage (GTDB taxonomy): Archaea > Micrarchaeota > Micrarchaeia > Micrarchaeales > Micrarchaeaceae > JAMCYW01. Next base: position 1,965 of record JAMCYW010000016.1, read on the forward strand.
TTATATCATAATCCTTTCAACAAGCAAAATTAAAAAAAGTATGGGCAAAAAAGATTGCCCACATATGTATTGGAAGGCTCTATCTATGGCCCTAATTAGTCCATCTCGCCTCCCATGCCTCCGGGCATTCCGCCCTGGGGCATTCCTCCTCCTTTGGATCTGGAGCTTATTACATCATCTATCCTAAGGATCATCTGTGCTGCCTCGTTTGCGCTGTTTATTATCTGTTCCTTCATCTTGGTTGGCTCATACACGCCCTCTTTCTCCATGTCAGAGATGGCATTCTTATAAACGTTGACTCCGAATGTCTTGCCATCCTTAGGTTTATGCTTGCTCCTTAATTGGACTAGGGTGTCTATCGCATCCATTCCGCTGTTTTCGGCAAGGGTCTTAGGTATCGCTTCTGCAGCGTCTGCAAACTTTTGTATTGCCAGCTGCTCTCTTCCGCCTACCTCTCCAGAGTAAGCCCTTATGCCTTCAGCAACGTCTATTTCTATCGCGCCTCCTCCTATGTTGTACCTTCCTTCATTCTCCATAGTTGCGGATAGTGCCCCGATGACGTCCTGTATTGAGCGCTCTACCTCGTCTATTACCTGCTGCGAGCTTCCCCTTACAAAGATGGTTACACTCTTTGGATCTTTGCACTTCTCTACAAAGATCATCGCTTCTCCGCCGATCTTCCTTTCTTCTACTGTGCCTGCAAAGCCCAAATCATCGCTTGTCAGATCCTCAAGGCTTGTAACTATCTTAGCTCCTGTCGCCCTTGAAAGCTTTTCCACATCGCTTTTCTTTATCCTCCTGGCTGCCATTATGCCCTCCTTTGCCAGATAGTGCTGCGCCAAGTCGTCGATGCCCTTTTGCGTGAATATGACCTTTGCGCCGCTCTTTTTGACCTTGTCAACCATATCCTTAAGCATCTTTTCCTCTTGCTGCAGGAATGCCTGCATCTGGTCTGGCGAAGTTATTTCTATCTTTGCGTCAGTCTCCGTTTTCTCTATCTCAAGCGCTGCGTCAAGCAAAGCAATCTTGGCGTTGTTAGCTAGTTTAGGCATTCCAGGATGCGTAATCTCCTTGTCTATCAAGACTCCATTTATCAATTCGGTGTCTGCGGTGCTGCCGCCTGCTTTCTTCTCTATCTTTATGAAATCATGGTCTACCGATATCACATTGTTGTTTTTAACCATTACCTGTTTTATTGCCTTTATCACTAGCTTTCCTATCTGTGCTTTGGTTGAGTCGCTGCCTATGTTCTTTGATCCAAGCGAGACCTGTGCTATCTTCTGCAATACTGAGTCATCATCCGGCTTTACGGTATTCGAATATTTGTTCAGCAATTCTATTGCTTTTGTTGCGGCCATCTTGTAGCCCTTTATTATTATTGTTGGATGGATGCCCTGTTCTATCAGGTCCTCCGCACCTTTGAGCAGGTTTCCTGCCATTACTACTACGCTAGTAGTGCCATCCCCTACCTCTTTGTCCTGTGTCTTTGCGACATCTACCATTATCTTTGCTACTGGATGCTCTACATTCATTTCATCAAGTATGGTGGCGCCGTCGTTCGTTATTACTATGTCACCCAAATCACTTACCATCATCTTGTCCATTCCTTTTGGCCCAAGAGTGGTCTTTACGGCATTGGATACTGCAATAGCTACTGCAATATTGGTCCTCTGTGCGTCTCTTCCGATCAGACGTGATGCTCCTTCCGGCAACAATACATACTGTTGTCCTCCTAATTGATTTTCTGCCATTTTATCACATTTTGTTTTTTAATATGAAAAGATTTGTTGTCGTTAAATAGTTGAAATATGTATTTTTACTATACATATATGCATACAACAATTATATATGGAAGAAAAGATATATATACCTTAAGGTGACCATAACGCGCACCTGCGCGTTTATCCTATCGTCTTAGAAATGGCATCAAATTCATTGGCTATGTTTTCATCATTGTAAACGGTTATCATGCCATTATCGCTATACTTATTAAATGAAGAATCAAGCTTGATCGTCCCCAAAAGTTCAGTGCCTAAAGCGTCTATAATGCTTTTGGTATTGCCGCTTATCGCGCCTGTTGACATATTCTCTATAACGCCCAATATGCTTACATTCAGCCGTTTTGCCATAAGCCCTGACCTTAATGAATTTACCGAAGATATGCGCTGCGGCGTGGTAACCAATATGAAACCTTTGAGGTCTAGAAGCTGCATTATTGTAAGCGGTGCATCGGAAGTTCCTGGCGGAAGGTCTATTATTAGATAGTCAAGGTTTCCCCAGTCTGTATTCTCAAAAAAATCACTCAGCATCTTTGCTATTATGGGGCCGCGCCATATTATTGGTTTTTTCATGTCATCCACAATCATGGCGGTTGAAGCGACTTTGACTCCATCCTTAACCAAAGGCTTTAAAGGGAAACCAGATATGTCCATTTTTTCAGTTATGCCTAAAAACGAGGTCACGTTAGGGCAGTCTATGTCTGCGTCGAGCAAGCCCACTTTAAATCCCCTCTTGGCAAGTGTGAATGCAAGGTTTACCGACACTGTTGTCTTGCCAACCCCGCCCTTTGCGCTATAAACTCCTATCTTGTTTTTGATATTGCCTAATTTATCCTTAATCCTCTTCTTTTGTTCTATCACCTTTGCAAAAGACGGATGGATTCCAGCAGCGGTATGTCCTTCTTCCATAAGCAATTTTAGTAACCCTTATTTTTATTCTTTTCCAAAAAGCTTATGGCAAAATGTATAATTTTTGTTATTGCTGAAAATCAACAAGATTTAATAACTTTTCTAAATATAAAGGTATTGAACCTATTGATTCTAGTTGTTAAGGTGTATCGAATGAAGATAAACGAACTAAAGGCAGGGGCAAGCAATGTAACCATAAAGGCCAAGGTTGCCCAAAAAGACGAACCGCGAGAAGTTGTGACTAAATACGGAAAAAGGCTGAGCGTAGCTAATATCACACTTAAGGATAATACTGGCACCATTGCGATGTCGCTGTGGGGCAGTGACATAAACACAGTAAACGTCGGAGACGAAATCGAAGTATCCAACGGATATGTGAACGAATTTCGCGGAACGCCGCAACTTTCTACAGGTAAATTTGGAAAGATAAAAGTACTGGAAAAATCTGGGAATTCTGATGAGCTTTCAGAAACTGAGGAAGTAGACAAAGAGTCTTCAGATGATGCTTCTGATGACGTGCCAGAAGGAGAAAGCGACGAATTTTAACTCAACATGTGCCTGCCTTCTTCTGGCAGGCAATAGCTTTTTCTAAACTTTCGCCTTCCAATATCTGAAACTATATATCAAAAATATGCCTCCTAAGACAAGGCCGAACCATAATGTTGCGAATCTTGTCATTATCGTTAAAGCAGAGCTTATGCCTGTGCTTAGGTTTAGCGATGTATGCAAGAGCGCTATAAGGGCGCCATCCGTTATTCCTATGTTTCCCGGAATTCCAGTAACCATTCCGAAGAGCTGTGCGGATGAGAATGCGAACACCGTGCTGCCTATGTGCGGTATTACCCCTATGGAGTATAATGCAAAATACAATGCCATGCTATTGAGGAATGCCGCAGGCACAGTAACGAGCAATGACACTATATATACCCACTTGGTGTTAAGCTTGCTCTGAGATGCGAAATATTCGTCCCCGTACATGGAAAATATTTTGAGCAAACCCCTCCTTTTGCTGAACGCCTTTTTCAGCGACTTATAAAGCCAGTCATTAAGTATAAAAAGGAATGGAAGTATGAGAGCAAGGTCTATTATCAATATATATATCACGAATGTCTTGAAGTAGATTGCAGTTATCAAAGCAAGTATTGCAAAACCAAGGAAATCCGTGAATATGTCAAGAGTTACTACGGGTATTAGGTTTACCATGCTCTTTTTCGTTATCCTATTTAGCGTATATGCGACTAATATCCTGCCCAGTTTGCCAGGCGTAATATTCATGGAATACATTGACATATACACGATAAGGTTTTTCTTGATCGGAACCTTAACATTCAATTTTTTAAGGTAATAATTCCATTTTATGAACCTCAGCATATACCCTAAAAATACAGCAATAAACGCCAGCGAATATATGTAAAGATTAGAAGACAAAAGAAGGGCAACAACTCTTCCTAGCCCGCCTATCAACGCAATTATAAAGAAAACTGCAAAGCTGGCGATAAATCCCAAAGCGACGAAGATAGAAACCCTGTGCACAAGGTTCAAATATTCCTTCCTGTTCATCTTCTGCTTGTGCGTTATTACATACCAGACCGATTTCTTATTCTCCTTCCCAAACATATATTTACCTCCGCACTACTCTTTCAAAGGCCTCAGCATATTGCAGTGCTATCTTATCCCAATCATGGTTTTCAATTGCCCTTGAATGTGCATCCTTTGCAAGTCTTGTTATCACTCTTTTATTGTCTATAAAGAAGTTGAGTTTTTTATATATATCATAAGAATCCTTAGGCTTTACGTAAAGCCCGCACCTGCCCATGAGTTCAGGTATGCCTCCGATTCTCGTAGCTATGGCAGGTGTTCCGCTAGCCATGGCTTCTATCAAAGCTATCGATCCAGGTTCATAGGTCGAAGGCAGCACAAAAAGGTCCGCGGCGTTGTAGTAATAAGGAAGCTCCTTCTCATGTATTCCGCTTATTATTTGCATTCTGTCGCTTATCCCTAATTTTTCCGAGAGCTTAATAAGTGCATTCTGCATGGGCCCGGTGCCTATTATCATCAAAGATGCATCGTTACCGTCATCTATAAACATTTTAAGTGCATTGAGCAGGTAAATTTGGCCTTTTTGGGGCACCAATCTGCCATTAGTCAGTATCTTGATTGCATGCCCTCCGTATGCCGATGCATATTTATCCAATATGCGTTCGTGCCTGCCATGCGGCTTGAACATGTTTATGTTTATGCCATTGTATATTGCCTTTGCTTTATGCATATCCTTCTTAGGCACCGTTGTGGCTACAGTATTCTTCGAAACTCCTGTTATCAGGTCGGCTTTATGCATTATTCTCCTGCCCCACGCCATATCATATAGCAAGCCAATAGAATCAGTCCAAAAATCTATGCCTTTGGGCAGTGCGTTATGTATGGTGATTGCCATTCTTTTCCTTTTTTGCATTATGGCGCTTAAAGTATCCCAATAATAAAGATAGCGGTTATTGATATGGTAAATATCCGCATCAGACCTTTTAATCGCATCGCATATGCCATGCATGAAAGGAAAAGGTATCGGAAGGCCCGGCATATCTGCATAATCGGTCTTCAGCCTGATTACGGATATGCCGTTTATCTCTTCACGCTCAGCTAAGCGCATATGCCTAGGCATCCCGCTAATCAGGGTTATGTTATGGTCTTTTGAAAGCCTGCTATAGACCTCCATCAATACCTTTTCTGTTCCCCCCATATAAGGATAAAAGAAAGGGTTCAGAGCACAAATATCCATAGGTTATCACGCAAGATAAAGTTAGACGCGCCTTAATAATAAATTATCCATTGAAACCGTTTCACATTAAGATATATATTCAGTTTCTGTGCTATTATAAAGCAGATATAAATGGGCGATAAGAATATAATATTTTTCCTATTGGACACGGTCCGGGCGGACGACCTTTACTACGGCAACGTATCCCCTAATCTTACTGGTCTGGCCAAAGAAGGCAATTCATACTTAAATGCCGTATCGCCGGGAACTTGGACCGCGCCCGCACATGCATCTATATTTACCGGCAAGCGGGTTACTGAAATAAAGAATGTTTCAAAAAACTTCTTCGATTCAAAGACAAAGATGGATCCATGGTTTGTAAAGATAAAATTCCTGCCAAACAACGCAAGAACCCTTGCATCTGAATTGTCGCTCCGCGGTTATAAGTCAGTATTATTTTCCAATAACCCTTTTCTCACCAGCTATACTAATCTCGCACTGGGATTTGATAAGGTATACGATTTATGGATGGATTCCAACGTAAAGTACAACAAACAACTAGTCAAAAAGGTGTCATTCATAATTAAAAACGGAGAGGCTGCGAGGAATGCAATGTATTTCGTAACTAGCATGTTTTCTAAAATAATACCAAAGGGCATATTCGACAACATGTACATCAATCTTAGATTGAAGCTGGATCAAAAGGTTGCAGACACTGACGGCACGTATAAGCTTGATCGTGGTGCATCAGATACCAGAAAAGAACTGTCCAAGTATCTTGATTACGATTATGACTACAGCAAGCAGTTTATGTTTATAAACTGCATAGAAGCCCATGAAAACTATCCAGTTGGCAGGAATAATGATATTGTGCAGGATAAATGGTTATACTTGAGCGGCATAAATGAACTGGGCAAAGAAGACATTGATGCATTCAGGTCCGGCTATAGGAAAAGGATAAGCCATCTGGATAAAGAGATAGGAAAGATGATAAATACCTTGAAATCAAAAGGCATATTGGACAACGCAACATTGATATTTGCATCAGATCACGGACAGTTATTTGGCGAACATAAAATGCTTTACCATTCACTATTCCCATATGAGGGCATAGCCAAGGTGCCTCTTTTTGCTGTAAATTTTGAAAACGGAAAACCTGTAAAAACAAGAGAGGTCCATGAAGAAAATATAAGCACCATGGAAATTCACGATGCCGTGCTAGACCTGGCTGATTCCAAAATAGACATACCTGATGGCAATATGGGAAGGCAGAAATACGTATTTAACGAACACGTGGGCATAAGCGAAACATGGGACGAGCCATTGCTGAGGAAACTAATGGGCAGGTCCAAGTCTGCGAAACGAATATACGAAGCAAAAAAATATTTCAATATGCCCGCTACTGCAATATACTATAAAAATTATAAGCTCATACGCTTCAATGGCAGAAGGCCTGCAGAATTATATGATCTTTCCAAGGACAAAAGGGAAACGGAAAACCTGCTAAAGTCGCAGAATACACAATTCAGGCACATTGCAAATGCCATGCTTAGGAATTTCAGCAGATCTGCTTGAAAACGCCAGTCAGCTTTGGTACGATAATATCTGCTTTATGTATGGTTGGCTGCACACTGCAGGATTGCTATTGTTTGTTATCTTGCATATCTGTGCAGTAAATACGTTCGCTTCTCCAATCAGCGCCAATGTTACAGGAGAGCTCGTATTGTTAAGCAAACTAATTATTTGCGACCAATCATAACCTTTAACTACCTGCGGGTCTATCTCTGCAGCAGCCTGAATGGATATGTTGCCATAGTCTATAAACGGTATTCCTCCCCTCAGTTGACTTGCCACATTTGGATTATTGAGATCGTATTTTGTAAAAACATTGTTCTCAAGCGCAGTAGGCGACTGCAGGGGCTTATAAGTGTTGGTTTCTTCTTCCAGCTCTATGAACGATATCACATTGCTTTGGTAGCTTGAATTATAAAAGGTAAAGGTGGGAGTATTGGGATACACGTCTGTCGCACTAGACGTCATATAATGCAACTTTGTGAAATTGCCGAATCTCAACATGGCTATCACCATCCCCCATCTAGTTATTGCACAGTATGGACAGAAATCGGCGCCAATATAAAGGACTGTTGGCTTGCCATTTGTTAAAAATACTGAGCTAGCATTGGTAAAAGTCGGGAGATTAGCTGCACTACCAAGGCCTACTGCGTCTGCAATGGATGCATTCATTGCTATATCCTTTAACTGCAATAGTTGCTGTGCAGACACTGCAACATTATCCTGCCCTATCAATGCTTTTCCCCCTCCGTTGCTCGAATTCAATATCAGTGCAACCACAACTACTATGGCTATTATTATTCCGATACCAACGTAAAGCAAACGTTTATCCATAATTACCACTCAGTCTTTCAAAGCAAGCTTAGGCAATACTCTTTTAATAATATTATTTAATAACCTGTTTATCCTGCTTTTATATTTTGATATAATGTAATACATTATCATGCTAAGTGCCATGCCTGCTATGACATCTGTAAAATAGTGCAGTCCTAAATATACCCGTCCGAATAGAACCATAAAAAGCCATACAATATATGCTATCTGAAGGTATCTGTACTTGCCAAGAAAGAATGTCAGCCCAGTAAGGACACTGGCATGGTTGCTTGGGAAAGAGAAACTGCTTTCGCATCCGTTCGTGTTTATCCACGACAGTTCAGAAACATTGCATGGCCTTGGTTCCTTGGTCAATAGCTTTATTGCATCAGATACGATGTAAAATAGTATACCTGCCACTATGAACGTATAGACATTTGAGTCCTTCTTTATGAAATAAAGATACAAGACCAGGAAAGGTATTACTACAAGGAATGATTTTCCTATCACTGCCATTATCTGGGTCAATGCCGGGCTTGCTAGCGCCTTGGCGAATTGGA
>JAMCYW010000026.1 GCA_023473255.1 Candidatus Martarchaeota archaeon
TGGCATCCCCATTTGACCTTCCGGATATTGCCAATACCATGTCTTTATCGGCATTGAGCCCCAGCTTAGATGAGATATCCGATAGTATGGACGTTATCGTAAGTTGATTGAGCTTTTTGAATTGCACAGGCGTGGTTTTATTTCTTAGGAATGATATGCTTTGGTCCCACATATCGTTTGCTATGAATATGATTGGATTCATCGACTTTGAGATTACTTCGGTTATGGCGCTTCCTGCCCCGCTATCAAATCTTTTGTTCATGTCGTCTATTTCGTCCAAAAGTATCAGCGTCTTGCCAGCAAAAAGAGAGCGCGATGTAGCTGCAGACAACAGTGTTTTCTTTATTGTATCCCTGTCCCTGTAATCACTCGCATTCAACTCCACTATATTCCAACCTTCCTTGTTGGCCAATGCCCTTGCCGCTGATGTCTTCCCCGTGCCTGGAGGCCCATGAAGGAGCAGCGGCCTCGGATTTGCGCCGTTAGATACGGCTCTTGAAAATTCGAGCATTGCAGATATAGCAGTATCGTTTCCCTTTATCTGCTCTATTTCATTTACTACGTAAAAATAGTTTAGCATAAACGCACCTGCAAAACCTTTATAAAATATATCCCTTTGAATATATAAGTAGCTTTAATATATTAAATGTTTACTATATGCTTGAAGTTTATGGTGCTGTAATGCAAAAATTTGACATCCCAAAAAATTTGGCACTTATCCCTGATGGAAACAGGCGATGGGCCAATAGCCATAAGGTAGGCATAATCAAAGGTTATGACCTAGGAATCAAGAAGTTCATAGACTTTAGCATCTGGCTAAAGGATTTTGGAGGCGAGACGCTTACAGTGTGGGCGCTGTCCACTGAAAACATAAGCAACAGGAGCAGGATGGAGCTTAACATCCTATATAAGCTTTACATAAAAGCAGCAAACGACAAGAAACTGCTTAAAACGCTTAAGGATAATGGCGTGCGCATAAATGCCATTGGAAACTTAAACCTTATCCCAGCTGAAGTCAGAAAGGCATTGGACAGCATTGAAAAAAAGACTAGGACGTACAAGAATTTCACTATAAACATCTTGATAGCTTATGGAGGCAGGGAAGAAATTTTGCATGCAGCACGTAAAATGATTTCACAAAAGATACACAATAAAATAAAGAAGATTGACGAGGCTGCGCTTCTGGTTTGCCTTAGAACGGGCATGCTGCCTACCCCTGATCTCATAATAAGGACATCCGGGGAGCTAAGGCTCTCCGGATTCATGCCATGGCAGGCAGGATATTCTGAATTGTATTTTGCTGAAAAATACTGGCCTGATTTCAAAAAAGAAGATCTCAAATTGGCGCTTGAAGACTTTTCTAAACGCAATAGGAGATATGGTAGGTAAATTTTAGGTTTGCTAAGTGCTCGTATGTCTTACAAAAGTTATGAGGGACCCTTAAAGCACATCAGTTTATTCTCCAAAAGCTTGCCAAGCAACAGGATGCTTCTGCTGATGCTCATAGCCCTAGGCCTTATTACAGGCATTGCAAGCGCGGCGCTGATGGATTATAGCCGCTTAGTCTATGATATTTCATATGTAGTCAGCAACGGCATATTGACAGGCGTGTTCGGAATAATTATACCTGCAACATTGGCAGTAGTCACCATCAAGATGCTTAGGAGATATGTAGCAGCCAGATATATACTTTTCAGCACCATAATAGCTACGATATCTTATTCTATCTTTTTCGTGCTTGCCGCAGCAGTATACGCCATAACCCACAATTATTCCTTTCCTGCAATGATAATACTGCTCGGGGATGCAAGTACTTTCGGATGGTGGCTCTTCATAAGCAAGATACTGCTTAATGAAAAGATTAGGGCTGTGCCATTCGCACTCATACAGCCTACGCTGAACATACTCTTCCTCATACCTGGGGGAAGGTTTATATTTGCAAAGACATTCCCGCTGAATATATTGCTGATAAAGCTTTATGCAGGCATATTCGTATTTCTTGTTGTAGTGTACTTTATATTGTACATAATGGATATGCCGCTCAGGAAGAGCCTTGGGTTCAGCGGCATAGACGCATTTACCCAAATGCTGCAGAACTGGCTTTTTGACGTCAACATAACCATAAATTCTAAGAATCTAGGGCTAGTTGGGACATTCCGCGATATAGAGGCGCAGATGCTGGTGTTCAAAAACCCAAAAGGAGTAGTCAAATCGATATTTTTTATACCTGAAATACATTACGGGCCTATGGGCACAATAGGCAGCAGCAATTTTCCATACATGCTTGAGTATCATAGCATTGCAAAACATAAAGCAAATACTTTCATAATGCACCCTGCAGTGAGCGAGGACAATACTGCGTCTTACAGCTCCCAATACGCAAAGGTCGCAAAGGCTTTCGACGAATGCTTTGCCAATCTTAAACGCGTGGAGTGCAAACAGTTTACTTTTGCCAGGTCCAGCCATAACGGCGCTACGATAAATGTCCTTGGATTCGGGCCAGTCGGCTTGGCGACGCTTAGCCGCGCGCCAAGGGTCACTGAAGATATAACTTCAGAAGCTTCTGCACTTTTCAAAAAAGCGCTGGAGGCAAACATGCAAACGCCTATATTGATAGACGCGCATAATTCGCGTTACGAGACTGCCCCGCTAGCGGAATTGGCAGCAGTAAAATTTGATTCGCTTATAGCAAAGGATTATCTGCATGCAATAAAGTACACAAATAAGATATTGCACTCAGGCAAAAGCATGCGCTTTGGATCATCGAGCATGGATCTTTACAACAGCCTTCACGCACCAAAGGATCTTGCACCTGGAAATTTGAATGTGGCTATTTTCAAATTCAACGGCTTTAGTTACTGCATCATACACATAAATGCAAATAACCTGCTCCCAAGCTTCAGGTCTGCAGTATTGAACAGCGTAAAGGATAAATACGGGATAGACGCAGAAATGTATACGACTGATACTCATTACGTAAATTCGTTTAGGAACATAGCAAGCAATGTATTCGGAAGCGTAACTAAGGAAAACGCTTTCCTTAAGGCATTGTATGGATGCATTGACGATGCACTTGCAGGGATGGAAAATGTCAATCTTTATTACGGCAAGTCAATAATCAAAAACTTCAGGGTATGGGGCACAAATGAGAGAGATAGGATAATAACCGCAATAAACTCGATGCTGGCTATCGCAAAATTGCTGGTGCCGATAACGATAATAATCGGCTTCTTCATAGCTGCCTTAGCCATATCGCTAATATGATTGGATTTAATGCGTTGATCGAATGATGAACCTGTTTTCTACTTACATTTCTGCATTTCTGATTTCTGCCTTCGTTATTGTCTTTTATGTTTTTGAATGCGTATTAAAATCAAGGTATTCAAACATTGCATGGGACGTTGGAATTTTTTCAACGGGGATGATCCTATTCTATTTGTTTGCATCAAGACCAGGATACGCAATTGCCTTTGCTTTGGTGCTAGCCCTATCGATGATACAGGTGCACTTCTATGGTTTGCGCGCTAGAAGATTCATTGCGTCTCTGGTCGTGCTTGAGGCAGCTTTGGCAATCTTGATAATATTTGGGTTGATTCCGTTGCAGTACTGCCTTGCGGCGCTTGCATTTGGGATCTTAGGGCCGTTTCTTTATAAAACAATATGGCATCACAGGCCAGTAAGAAGGAAAATCTACGTTAACATAGAGATATTGAGGGATTTAGTGCAGATTGCCGTAGGTGCAGTCTTGATTATTATATTGCTATCAGTAAAATTTGAATACGCGGGCGCAATCATACTTATACTCGTTATGGCGTCATATTCGATTAACGGAACGCTATCTGCCCTCAAAGGATCAGGCGCGCTAAGGCTATTTTCCAGAATAGAAAAACCTGGAGTAACATATGGGCAGGGAGCGCTTTTCATAAGCATGGGCCTCCTATTGTTTTTAGGGGCGTTCAGATCTGCGAATTTTGATATATTCTTCGTAATAGCACTGTATTTCGCAGATGCGGCTGCGACAATAGTCGGCTTGTCTATAAGATGGCCCAGATTGCCGTACAATAAAGGGAAATCGGTCGCAGGAACGCTAGGTTTTTTTGCATGTGCCTCTCTTGGTTATTTTTTCATAGGCCCATACGCCTTCGTATTTGCGGCCATACTTGCATTTATAGAGAGCCTGCCGCTCGGCAACAGGCTTGATGACAATATAGTCCTATCAGTAGCATTTATCCTGCTTTCATACATCCTTATAGCCGGCTAATTGCATAATCTTCAGTAATTCACGCTCGTTGCTGCTATCATCTCCTTCGCCATTTTCCGGCGTCTCCATTATAAGGCATTTGTCATTGAGATAGCCGCTTTTAAAAAGATTTACGAACCCATGTTCGCCTATAAAACCCCTCCCGATATGCCAATGCCTGTCCAAACCGCTGCCCAGGTCGAACTTTGCATCGTTTAGGTGTATCAAGCCTATCTTATCCAAGCCCATGCTGCGCTCTATTTCTTCAAACATGCTTTTTACGCCGTTTTCTGTGCGCATGTCATAGCCTGCAGCAAATGCGTGGCATGTATCTATGCAGATGCCTATATTTTTGGAGTTTGCGGCAGACATTATTTCTGCCATCTCGTTGAAACTTGACCCTAAGCTGTTGGTATACCCTGAAGAATTTTCAAAGAGGATCCTCACTGATCCGGCAGCGCGCATGACCCTTTTTGAGAATTCGGTTATGCGCTCGATGCCTGCTTCTCTTCCGGAACCAACGTGTGACCCCATGTGCACGACGATGCTTTGTATCCCAAGCGCCTTGCAATTTTCCATGTTGCCAATTAGCAGTTCTATGCTCTTCTCCCATGTATCCTGCTTCGGCGAAGCCGGATTGCAAAGGTATGGCGCATGCGCGAACGGTATGGAGTCGAATTTCTTTGAATATTTGAAAAACTTTTTTCCTTCAGATTCATCTACCCTGTTTGCTTTCCATGACCTGGCATTAGCCGTGAATATTTGAAACGCCCCATAGCCTTTTTCGCCGGCATGCAGGGCCGCATTTGATATCGAACCTGATATGGACATATGGAAGCCGTATCTTATTGCCATTGTTTATTACACCTATGCGTTATACTAGCATTATATGTACAAGAATACCGCTATTCAAGTAACTTAAACTCATTTAAAAACCTTTTCTTTTAATTACTATCTACTTTTGAATGTGGGGTGCTTTTTTGGTCAAACAACGTGGTTTCAGTTTATATGATATAGAGGATTACTTAAAAGAGGCGGGTGCAGAAAAGATAAAAGAGGGTGCAATTTTGACATTTGAGCAGGAATTGGAGGATACTGTGAAAAATTTGGTAAGCGAAGCAAAACTGTATGCTGATTATGCTGGAAGAAAAAGCCTGATAACCCATTCTGATATAAATCTTATAAGCCATAGGCCCATAAACGGGCTGCACGGCAATGCGTTCTATGGAAGCCATAGGATTAAGAGGGTGCGAAGGAGCGCTGCGCGCCTTAATGCCAAGAGGATAAGGATTAGGTCGCGCCTTTAAAGCAGCGCCATGACCTTTAATCCGAATGCTAAGGCTACGAACCCTATTTCTATAATCCACATGTAAAGCGATACCTCCCATTCCCTGCATCTCTTTATGTTCATTATTATGTGCGTCCAGCTATAGATCTTTTTGCCGTAGGGAGGCAGGAACGTACCATCCTTCTGGACTTTTCCAAGATCGGTAACCTTGAATTTTTTTCTTGCATGCAGTATGAACTCTATTATCCACGGCATTGATATTATGAGCCCAAACGACTCCATGTTGCCTATTACCATTGCGCCTACAAGGGCAGCGCCAACGCCGTATGTAAAACTATCTCCAGGAAGCACCTTTGCGGGGTATACGTTGAATAGGAAAAACCCGAAAATCGATGCGGACAATATTGCGGATATAAGTGCGCCAGAATATGTGCCTGCAGGCATGAATACGCTATATATCAGCATCGCAAGGCTTGCTATCAATCCGGTGCCAGTAGCTATGCCGTCGAATCCACCCAAGAGATTGAATGCATTGGCGGCAAATATTACCGCAAGCGGCAGTATGATCAATGGATATAGTATGCCGAACGACACATTGCCTATAAATGGCAGGCGTATAACAGAAACGCCAGCGTTGACGGCAACTAGAGGTATTGCGCCAATTAACGTAAGCAACGGCTTCTGCCATTGCTTAAGGCCCTTCCTAGTATCCATCATATCTGTAGACTTTACCATTTTTGCCTTGACATTGACGTCGTCAAGAAATCCTACAAGCGATATCAGCACTACCGCCAATATAGTAGCAAAAAGGTATACGAGCGAGGCATTGGGAAGATAGAATGGATGTGCAGGGGATGGAAATCTTGTCCCGAATACGTATGTAAATATCCCTATGGCAAAACCAAATGCCACTGCAAGCCCTCCGCTGCTCGGCAATGTCGGCTTGCTTTTCTTGTTGTGGTCCGGTGATGTAACTCCAGACTCAAGCATGTAGCTTTTTATGAAAAGCGTCGCTATTATAGTTATTGCAAATGCAGCCAATGATGGTATTATTATAGTAAGGTAAGTATGATACACGTGACCAACCCATAACGTATTAAATTAGTATATCTTAAACAATAATCTATTATAAATAGTGTTAATATGAAAAGGTGCATGGTTGCCGGAAGCATAATATTCAACGCATCCAAAGACGAGGTATTGTTGATAAAACACAAGAAGTTGGGCGTATGGCTGCCCCCGGGCGGCCACATAGAGGCAGGCGAATTCCCCTACGAAGCAGCAGTAAGGGAAGCAAAAGAGGAAACTGGATTGGATATAGAGCTTCTCGGAAGCAGGGCTTTCAACTATTCTGGCGACGAAGCCGCAACGCTGATAAAGCCTTTCGCTACAATATATGAAAATGTTCCTTATAAAGCTGAAAAACACATTCATTTCGACATGGTCTACCTTGCAACTCCAAAATCTGGAGAGGTATCATTGAATCGTGATGAGTCGGATGAAATAGGATGGTTTAATTCAGATGCAGTAAAAGGCATGAACACATTTGAAAACGTGAGGATGTGCATCCTGTCTGCGATGAAAGAACAAACAGTATAATCTGATAATGCCCTTGTAGTATAACTTGGACAGAACGCGGGCTTGCGGAGCCTGTGATCCGGGTTCAAATCCCGGCAAGGGCGTTTAACCCACAGTAAGGAACCCTTATAAAAACCTAAAGCAAGCCAAAGACAACATAGCACTTAAAGAAAAGGATCCGCTACTATATGAATTTATACAGGACTTGATGGAGGAGGTGGAAGGAGATTAGGTTTTTGTCCATCTGATTGGTCAAGTTGACTAGAACCGTTTTGTTTGTTATCTCTTCTTATTTTCTTACACAAGTTTTCAAAATATGGATTTAATTTTTTTCTAACTGCTAATAACATTATAATTGCAAGCACAAGAAAACCTATCCCTAAATAAAAGAACAAATTATAATGATTAACAATATATAACATAAAAAGTGCTATAAAAATTACAAAAAAACCAATCACTGAATAGCTAACTGAGCCTTCTTCTGAAAATTTTTTTATTTGGTCAAAAAGTCCAAACGCAGCAAACAAATAGATGACTATAAAAATAACTAAAAGCGTAAATGCTTCAAATAATGAGGTTATTGAATTTTTAGAACTATTTAATAATAATTTTGTACTATTTTTAATCATTGTATTCGGAGTGATACTATAGTTAATATACGAAGCATTAATTAATATCACAGTTCCGTTTGTAGAAATTGTGTGTATTACATTTGCATCTATTTGGGTTGTTATATAAGTTTTGACTATACCGTAATTAATCATAGCATTTATTGAATAGAATATCGAGAAAAGGGTAAGTAGAATTATAAATAACCCCAAAGCTAAAACTATTAGATAAACAAGGGCTTTTATTGGTGAACTTATCCTGTTTTCTTCTATAGATGGGACGAGTTTCTTCAAAGTTTCAAAAAATAAGGTACCAAAAAGTCCAAGAATGACTCCTGCTATTATTATTAGTCCTTGTAGAAGAAGCGGGTATATACTATTGGAATTTAGTGGCAAGTTAGGTAGTTCAGCAGTAAGAATTGTTGGGGCAATACCTAAAACTATGTAGTAAAAAACTATAAATACCGAGATAACTAAAATTATAGTTAATAAAACATAATAGTTTATTATGTTCTCTTGGTATTTTTTCCCTTTCATTTTCTATTACCATTTCTATTAGCAAGCCATCTAGCACCTTTAGGATATGCTAAAATCAGTCCTATGGCAATCAATACTGCACCTATAAGTATGCCCACTAAATCCCAGAATATGCCAGAGAATAAGAAGGTAAAGTTGGAGGTGCTTATTGTTTTATTATAACCTGTTATGTAGGCATTATACGAAAAGACAAGGATAACGATCGCTATGAATATCAGAACAGGGCCTGCAATATGTCTTGTCTTTTCTGAAACAGCACCATTCTTTATATTAGAGTCAGTCAAACCTTCTGAACCTTTAGGTATGGATCGCATTATCCCCTCATTATTGATAAGTTCTTTCTCGTGCTTTTTATTCCAAACCCCAGTATACGCTGGGCACGGATGCCCATCTATCCTATTCCAATCAGTAGCATATTTTTTGTATTTTATTGGATCTGATTCTCTCAATCCTGTTAAATTCCAAGCATCTTTTGGTGACATGACTATTATTGGTCCTATGTGCTCTTCACAAAACATTTTGTTACAATACTTGCATCTGCCGATTGATTTCTTATCACAGCTGTTTCTTTGACAAATCCCTTCTTCACTGAAAGAAGATTTAGATGGTACCTTTTCAGTGACTATCCCTGACTTTATCCTTGATTCTTCAATTTCTGCTTCAGTCATTCTAGAATAATCTGTTTTATTATTGCCTTTTTCTATTACACTCTTGTTTTTATCTGTTACATTACGACCTTTACTTTTTGGTTTTGTATAATGAACATTTTCTTTGTAAGTGCGCCAGTTTTGGCTTTTGCTGTCCAAGAATTTGACAAGGTCACTGTCTTCATTTATTTTGGCATACTCTTTTGTATTCCCCCTAATCTTTCTGCTCTGTTCATTTACTCTATTTTTTGAAACAAACTGCACACCCGAGTCTTTTGGAGGCTTCCAGCCTTCAAGTATTAGTTCCCCCTTCACTTTCTCAAATTTCGAATCGTGCTGGATCAATCCTATTAGATGTGTCATTTCATGGTTCGCAGTTTCTTTTAAACCAGTTGATTTCTGCAGTTTTAATTGTCTTTCAGAAATACAAATTTTATACGATCCAGGATGAGAATGTGCTAATTCATTACCACCAGGATCATCATCGCCACTAAAATTAATCTTAGGCATTGCTAAATGTAGAACATCACAAGCATCCTGAATTGCTTCTATGAATACACGTTTCTTAGCCTCTAATATTACCTGGTTATCCATCACGTATCACAGTATCCATTAATCGATTTTAATGTTTCTTGCTACTTTTTGCATATAGCTGGTGCTTATCAAATAATAAAGCACAATTAATGTTCCATATCTACAAATGCTTTTCTCTCATATTTTGCATGCTGACCTTTCACCCTTTCTAAAACACTTTTTCTTTCTTCCAATTTACCCCTGTATTCCATTAAATCGAGTTTTGTTGCTTCCTTTTCATATTCTGATGTAGATGAAATGAATTTCAATAGCATGACTGACTTTATTAAGCAATACCCAGAGCTACAATCACAAAAGGTAATTGACAAAGCCGTACAAGCTGTTGAAGAAAAACGCAAGGAATTCGTTGGTGCCCAGAAAGAGCTAGATAAAGTAATTAGTGAGCGTAATCTTATAGTAAGCAAATTTGAAAAGTTAACAGATAAAGCACAGAAAAACTTGGAGGCATTTGAAGAACTTATAAAAGAAGCTGAAGAAAAGGTGAACAATTTATCATATAACAAAAGCAAATTATGGCATGCATTAAAGACAGAATATGAAAAGGAAGCAACAAAACTCGATTTAATGGAATACAGGGGTAAATTGGAAGAAAGAAAAAGTGTTTTAGAAAGGGTGAAAGGTCAGCATGCAAAATATGAGAGAAAAGCATTTGTAG